>CAZUZY010000177.1:0-16370 GCA_964624885.1 uncultured Polyangiales bacterium
CGCAGCAGCGGTTCCTGCGCCCACGCGGGGGGCCCCGCCTCACCGTCGCGTCGCTCGAGGACCGCGACTGGCCGCGCGTGCGGGCGTTCTGGGCGGCCACCACCGACCAGGCGCTGCCGCCCTTCGCGGCCGGGTACCAGCACGCGGTGGGGCTGTTCGACCGGCGCCGCCTGGTCGGGGTCAACATCCACCTCCAGGTCGGCAACGCTTCGTACTCGGCGTTCACCCTGGTCGACCGCCGCTATCGGGGGGTGGGCGGCGGGCGCAAGATGATCGAGCGCGCGGTCGAGGACGCGCGACTGCGGGGCCTCGCGCTGGTGTACGTGCACATCCACGCGCGCAACCTGCCCTCGATCGCGGCCTACTCGGCGGTCGGGTTCCGCGCGGTGCGGTGGTGGTCGGACGACGCCGACCCGCTGCTCTCGGCGGAGCGGCAGTGGCGGGTGTTCGAGATGGCGCTCTAGGCCTTGGCGAGGCGCACCTTCAGGATCGCGCCCTCCACCTCCACCTCCTTGGCGGCCGGGTCGGCGTCCTCGCCGTCGACGAGCACGAGCCCCGAGGCGCAGAGCACCGCCTCGGCGATGGTGGCGGTGTGCGTGCGGAGCGCGGCCATCGTGGCGGCCGGGCCGGTGACGCGCACGTCCACGCGGTCCTGGAACTCGAGGCCGAGCTCCTTGCGCAACGTCTGCAGGCGGTTCTGGAGCTCGCGGGCGATGCCCTCGGCCTCGAGCTCGGGGGTGATGCGGGTGTCGAGCACCACCACGCCCACGCGGTCGCCCGCGGCGGCGAAGCCCTCGCGCGCGAGGACCTGCACCTCGACGTCCTCCGGGGTGACCTCGAGCGGCTGGCCGTCGATGAGCACGCCGGGGACGATCGCCTTGCCGTTCGTGACGAGCTCGGCGCGGAGCGAGCCCGCGTCGACCGTCTCGAGCGCCTTCTTCACCGCCTGCACCTCCTTGCCGATGCGCGGCCCGAGGGAGCGGAAGTTGGGCTTGAGCTTGAACGTGACGAAGTCGCTGGCGTGGTCGGGCGCGACCAGCTCGACGACGTGGACGTTGAGCTCCTCCTTGATCACCTCGAGGTGCGCGCGCAGACCGGCGGCGCGCTCCTTGGCCATGACCACCGTGGCGGTCGCGAGCGGGCGGCGCACCTTGAGCTTGCTCGCGGTGCGCACCTGCAGCCCGAGCGAGACCACGGCGCGGGCGTCGGCCATCTCGCGCGAGAGCGACTCGTCGATGCGCGCGACGTCGGCGGTGGGGAAGTCGCAGAGGTGCACGCTCGGCGGCGCGCCGGGCTCGTGGACGAGCGCGCGGTAGGCCTCCTCGGCGAGGAACGGGGTGAACGGCGCGGCCACCTTGGCGATCGTGACCAGGGCCTCGTGCAGGGTGCCGTAGGCGTCGCGCTTGTCGGCCGAGGCCTCGGCGGTGCCGGCGGCCCAGAACCGGTCGCGCGAGCGGCGCAGCCACCAGTTGGAGAGCGACTCGGTGAGCGCGACCAGCGTCTGCGCCGACTCGTACACCTCGTAGCGGTCCATGTGGGTGGTCACGTCGCGCACGGCGAGGGCGAGCTCGGAGAGCAGCCACCGGTCGAGCGGGCTCGCCGGCACCTCGGCGCGGCGGTGCACGCGCGGGTCGAAGCCGTCGATGTTGGCGTAGATGGTGAAGAACGACAGCACGTTGCGCAGCTTGATCGCGAAGTCCTTCTGCAGCGCGCGCACGTTGGAGAGCGAGTGCCGCGTGTTGGTCCACGGCGGGCTCGCTGCGTAGAAGAACCAGCGGAACGCGTCGGCGCCCGGCGCGGGCGTGGTCGGATCCTCGAGGTAGACGCGCTGCTTGCCGGGCAGGCGGGGCACCTCGACCGGCTTCACGTCGAGCCCGCGCGGGTAGAGCTCGGCGCCCACGGCGGCGCGGTCGGCGTCGCCCAGCACGACCACCCGGCGCGGGAGCTTCTTGTGCGCGCGCACCACGAACGAGCGCGTGGCTCCCTCGCCGACGTACACGTCGACCTTGGCGCCGTCCTGCAGGTCGAGGCCGTCGAGGTCTTCGCGCGCGACCGCGCACTCGCCCGGCTTCACCTCGACGCCGGACTGCGCGGCGTCCACCACGGCGAACTGCATGCGCACGCGGTCGAGGATGACCTCGGGCGGGGTGTAGTTGCCCTTGCCCTTCGACTCCTTCTTGCCCTCGCGGTCGCCCACGTGGCCGAGGACGATGCAGGTCTTGTAGGGGTGCGCCTTGCTGGTCGGATCGAGCCCGAACTCCGCGCGGGTCTTCGGGTCGAACACCAGCGTGCTGATCATGAGCAGGCTGTAGAACCACCCGCGGGTCTGGTCGATCGCCTCGCTGATGAAGTCGGCGGGCCACTGCGAGCGCATGCGCTCGATCGAGCCCTGCTGGTGGGGGAAGCCCCACTGCGCGAACGGCATGCACCCCGAGTCGAACCAGCAGTCGATCACCTCGGGCACGCGGCGCATGGTCTTGCCGGTCTTCGGCGAAGGGAAGGTCACCTGGTCGATCCAGGGCTTGTGGACGATGAGGTCGTCGCTCAGGGTCGGGTCGGCCTTCTTGGCCGCGTGGAAGTGGTCGAACGCGCGCGGGTTCAGCTTCAGGATCTCCTCGACGCTGGTCGGCGCGTGCATGTCGGTCGGGTCGTCCTCGGAGACCCACACGTTGAGCGGCGTGCCCCAGAAGCGCTCGCGCGAGAGCGCCCAGTCCACGTTGTTCTGGAGGAAGTCGCCGAAGCGGCCCTCCTTGATGTGCGGCGGCAGCCAGTTCACCTCGCGGTTGTCGGCGATGGCGTCGTCCTTGTGCGCGGTGGTGCGGATGAACCACGCGGGGCGCGCGAACTGGATCAGCGGGTCGTCGTCGGCGCGCCAGCAGAACGGGTAGTCGTGGCGATAGAGCTCCTTGTGCAACAGCAGGCCGCGCTGGTGCAGATCGTCGAGGATGCCCTTGTCGGCGTCCTTGACCCACTTGCCGGCCCACTGGGGCACGTCCTTCTTGAAGGTGCCGTCGGCCTCGATGGCGCAGAACAGCTCGAGCGTCTCGCCGAAGGTGCGCTCGAGGCGCTTGTGGGCCTGGTTGTCGTCCTCGCCGAACGCGGGCGCGATGTGGACGATGCCGGTGCCGCTGTCGAGGGTGACGAAGTCCTCGACGATCACGCGCCAGTACTTGACCTCGCCCTTGGCGGTCCGGTCTGCCGCGTGCTCCCTGGAATAGAGGTCGAACGGCGGCTGGTAGCGGAGGCCCGCGAGCGCGGAGCCCTTCACCGAGAAGCCCTCGACGCGCTCCCCCTTGGTCTTCTTGGCGAGCTCGTCGGCGAGCGCTTCGGCGACGAGCACCGGACCGCTCGGGGTCTGCACGGCGCCGTAGGACGCGTCGGCCTTCACCGCCGCGTACATGTTGCTCGGCAGGGTCCACGGGGTGGTCGTCCACGCGGCGAGCGCGAGGCCCGCGGGCGCGCCGGGAGGCGCATCGACCAGCGGGAAACGCACGAAGCAGCTCGGGTCGTCGACCTGCTTGTAGCCCTGACCCACCTCGCCCGAGGAGAGCGCGGTGCCGCCCTGCGCCCACCACCACACCACCTTGTGGCCGCGGTAGAGCAGGCCCTTCTGCAGGAGCTGCCCGAGCGCCCACCACACGCTCTCCACATACGACTTGTGGTAGGTGACGTAGGCCGCGTCGAGGTCGCACCAGAACGCGATGCGCTCGGTGAGCCGCCGCCACTCCTCGGTGTAGCGGAACACGCTGTCGACGCAGCGGCGGATGAACGGCTCGACGCCGTACTCCTCGATGGCGGCCTTGCCGTGGATGCGCAGCTCCTTCTCGACCTCGACCTCGACGGGCAGGCCGTGGGTGTCCCAGCCCGCCTTGCGGTCGACCCGGTAGCCGCGCATCGTCTTGTAGCGTGGGAACAGGTCCTTCATGACCCGCGTCAACACATGGCCGTTGTGGGGCGTGCCGTTCGCGGTCGGGGGTCCCTCGAAGAACACGAACGGGCCGTTCGGCGCCGGGCGCTCGAGCGTGCGCTCGAAGATGCGCTCGCTGCGCCAGAACTCGATGATGGCCTTCTCGGACTCGGGGAACCGGAGCGAAGTGTCGACCTTGGGGAATACCGGCATGGCAGAGCCACGCTAGTCCGACGGCTGACGGGACGGCAATCGATGCTACCGTTTCCCCCCATGACGATCTCTCGCAAAGACTTTCTTCGGCTCTCGGTGACCTTCGGCGGCGTGGCGGCGGCGGCGCATCTCGTGGGCTGCGGCAGCGACGATCCGCCCGCGACCACCACCGACACCGGCACGGGCACCGACACGGGCACCGGCACCGACACGGGCACGGGCACCGACACGGGCACGGGCACCGACACGGGCACCAAGACCGACACCGGCACGGCGAGCGACGCGCCCGCCGAGGCCGCCGCCTGCACCAAGGTGAGCCCGGAGATCGCGACCAACCACGGCCACGTGCTCGACGTGCCCTTCGCCGATCTCACCGCCACCGGCGACAAGACCTACGACATCAAGGGCACCGCGCTGCACACCCACTCGGTGACCCTCACCGAGGCGCAGCGCAAGGACATCGCGGCCAGCAAGACCGTGATCGTCACGTCGACCGACGGCGGCGCGCTCCACACGCACACCATCACCATCACCTGCGCCTGAACGCGACGTGAGCGAGGCCCTCGAGGTCCGGCTCGTCGAGAACATCGGCTCGATCCCCGAGGCGACCTGGAACGGGTTGCTCGGGGATCGGGCTTCGCCGTTCCTCGAGTGGGCCTGGCTCGAGGCGCTGGAGCGCGCGGGCTGCGTGGGCGCCGACAAGGGCTGGCTCCCGCAGCACCTCACCCTCTATCGCGGCGAGCAGCTCGTCGCCGCGGCCCCCGCTTATCTGAAGGGCAACAGCGAGGGCGAGTTCGTCTTCGACTGGCAGTGGGCGAGCTTCGCCGAGCAGAAGCTCGGCATCGACTACTACCCGAAGCTCGTGGTCGCGGTGCCGTTCACGCCGGTGACGGGCGAGCGGATCCTGGTCGCGCCCGGCGAGGATCGGGCCGCGCTCACCGAGATCCTCGGCGTGGCCGTCACCAGGATCGTGCAGCAGCTCGGTCTGAGCTCGGGCCACGTGCTGTTCCCCCGCGAGGAGGAGGCCGAGGCGCTCGTGCGCACCGGCCTCGTGGGCCGCCTCGGCGTGCAGTTCCACTGGAAGAACCAGGGCTTCGCCACGTTCGACGATTTTCTCTCGTCGATGGGCTCCAAGAAGAAGCACCAGATCAAGCGCGAGCGGCGCGAGGTGCGCGCGCAGGGGATCGTGATCGAGACCCGCCGCGGCTCGGACCTCGACGAGGAGACGCTCGCGGCCGCGTATCGGTTCTACCTCGCCACCGTCGACAAGTTCGTCTGGGGCCGGCGCTACCTGAACGAGGCGTTCTTCCGGCTGATCGCGGAGCGCTGGGCCAAGGACCGCCTCGAGGTGGTGGTCGCGAAGCGCAACGGGGTGCTGGTCGGCGGCGCGGTGAACGTGCACAAGGACGACCGCCTCTACGGCCGCTACTGGGGCGCCGACGAGGACGTGAAGTTCCTCCACTTCGACGTTTGTTACTACCACTCGATCGACGAGTGCATCGCCCGCAAGGACGCGGTGTTCGAGCCGGGCGCCGGCGGTGAGCACAAGGCCCGCCGTGGCTTCGCGCCCACCAAGACCTGGAGCGCCCACTACCTGCGCGACCCGCGCATGCGCCGGGTGATCGCCGACGTCTGCGCGCGCGAAGCGGCCCACGTGGAGCGGATGGTGGAGACCGGCGAGGAGGAGTGATCCGCGGTCGGCGAAGAGGCCCCATGGTACGATTCACGGGTGGAAGCGGTGGAGATCCGCGAGATGAGTTACGGCGACTACCTCGCGCTCGAGCGCGCAGCAGGACGCAAGCACGAGTACGTCAACGGTCGCGTCTACGCGATGGCGGGCGGCACGCCCGAGCACGCGCGCCTCGCGGGGGCGCTGATCACGGCGCTGGCGACCCGCCTCGACGGCAAGCGGTGCGCTCCGTTCACCTCCGACCTCCGGGTGCGCATCGTGGCCACCGGGCGTTCGACCTACCCTGACGTCACTGTCGTCTGCGGGCAGCTGGAGCACGCCCCGGACGACGACGAAGCGGTGACCAACCCGACGGTGATCGTCGAGGTCCTGTCCGAGACGACCGAGCGCGACGACCGCGGTGACAAGTGGCGGCACTACCAGCGGATCCCCGCGCTGCGCGAGTACGTGCTCGTGTCGCAGGGCACCCCGCGGGTCGAGGTGTTCAGCCGTGATGGCGCGCAGCCCGACCTCTGGCGCTACCGCGACCATGGTGCGGGCAGTGAGATCGCGCTGGAGTCGCTCGGCGTGCGCCTGCCCCTGGACACCCTCTACGCGAACCCGCTGGCTTGAACGGTCAGTTGCAGGTGCCGAGGAGGCCGGGCCCGTCAAAAACGCACTTGGCGGGCGAGGTGGGCTCCGGACAGGGGATCGCGGGACAGCCGATGAGACACTTGCGCTTCTCGAACCAGGCGGCCAGCGCCTCGAGGCTGCGGGTGGCGTCGTTGGCGGGGCTCGCGTTGACCTGACACCGGCAGAAGTCCTTGGCGACGGTGATGCTGCAGTCGGCGTCGCACGCGCACCGCCTGGCCTCGGGCAGCGCGGCCGCGTACTTGGCGATCAGCCCGTCGCAGCCGACCGAGCTGACGTCGGGCGCGAACGTGCTGGGCGGCCGAGGACACAGCGGCCCGTCGGGGAGCACGTCGGGCCGGGTGTCGGTGGGGGGCGGCTGCGCGTCGGTGTCGCTGTCCGTCTTCGATCCCGTGTCGACCGCACCGGTGTCGATCGAGGCGTCTGCCGCGGCGTCGCCTCCCCCGACGTCGAACGAAGAACTGCTGCAACCCAGGAGGCCTACGAGGCAGAGCGCGCCGATCCGCATGTCCGGAACCCTACCGCCTCGCGGCGCCGGCGCAACCGGCAGCCCGCGGCACAAAACGGCGCGCGGCGCGCCCGTTCCCAGGCCCGCCGCGCTCCGTGTGCCGAGGTCGAGGTTCAGTCCTCGCCGCCGCCACCCACGCCGCCGCCGCCGAGCGGGCCGTAGCCGAGCCGGTGGCCGATCTCGCGGACCGAGTCCACGAGGCCCATGTACTTCACGAGGGCCGCCGCCGCGTCGATGTCGGCGACGATCGGCTGGTTCGTCGAGTCGCGCTCGAACGTCGGCCGGCCGAAGGTGTCGAAGACCACGGCGCCGGCGCCGTCACGCTTCACCTTGTATGCGGCGACGGCGAGAGCGTTGGCGTGCGCGAGCATGCGGGAGGCGATGCCCTTGTCCACCGACTTGCCGTCGATGAGCTCGGAGCCGTACTTGCGGGCCACGTAGGTGTAGCCCGACGCCGGGTCGGTGAACTTCGCCGACCACTCGTCCGCGAGGGCAACGGCGTCCGTCGAGCCCTCGACCCACACCCGCATCTTGTTCACGAGCGCCATGTCGGTCGACAGGCGAGAGAACAGCCCGGCGAACATCGCCGTGGCGAGCTGCTGCTTGTAGCCGATGTTGGGGAACAGCACCGAGGCGCCGGCCGGGCGGACCGGCGTGGCCAGGGTGAGGTCGATCTGCTTCGGCGAGGGGTTCTTGCCGTCGGCCGCGGTGACGTACGGGCCCACGCTCTCCCAGTCCTCGGCAAGGATGCCGCCGACCAGCCGGTCGATGGCGTCCGGGAGGTCGTTGCGGAAGTTGATCTTCACGCCGCGGCCGTCGAGGAAGTTGTCCCGCGAGATGGTGAACAGCGTCGGGCGACCGTCGACCAGCGCCTGCATCGCCATCGTCTTCTCCACCGAGAAGCCCGCGTGGTTGATCCAGTGCAGGTAGTCCCAGGAGCCGCCGAGGTCGTTGTTGTAGTCCTCGCCGACGTACCGGCCGTCGACCACGTTGATGGTGAACGCGCCGCCGGTGGTGGCGCCGCTCGTGTCGAAGATGCTCTTGAGCGAGTCCACACCCTTGCGCCCGTCGGCGACCGAGTAGGCGCCCGGCTCCGGCATCAGCACCGACTTGACCAGCATGTTGAACATGTCGGCCTCGGCGAGGGCGTACGGCTTGAGGCCGTTGTCGTCCTCGAGGTCGGAAGCGCTACCGCGGCCCACGCTGGTGGCGATGAGCCAGTGGAACGCGCGCATGCGCTCGAAGTACCGGTCGGCGGTCTGCGAGGGGACGCGCTTGTAGTAGTACTCCTTGTTGTGGCGCCGGAAGTAGCTCCACGGGTAGCTCATGTCGTAGCGCTTGATGGTGTTCTGCACGACCTCGTACGGGTCGGCGCCTGCGTCGCTGTCGTTGGTGTGGAAGTACGAGTTGTGCGTGGTGCCCCAGCGGTAGTGCCAGCGGAGGCGATCCTTCTTCTCGACGTTGTCGGTACCCGTGTGCCACACGTTGCCGTTCAGACCCGGCTGCAGCGCGTCGCTCTTGAAGTCGCTCCAGGCCCACACGTCCTTCGGGGTCGGCGCGCACACCTTGCCGTGCACGATGCGCCAGCCGCCCTTGGCCTTCTCCTCGTCGGTCGCCGGGCGGCAGTCGCGCGCCGGATCGAACACCTTCATGAGGCGCGCGGTGTCCGTGTAGTGCTTGAACTGCCCCGCGCCGGTGATGATCAGGTCGCGCTCGATGAGCTGCGAGTAGTGCTTGTACTTGAACTGGGTCTGCTGGGCGTACGGCATCACCTTGTCGTCGAAGGTGTCGAGCACGCGCCCGTAGAGCGCCTTCATCGTGTGGTAGTCGTACGTGCCGAGGCCGACGGTCTCGCCGAAGCGCTCGAGCTGGTACTCCATCGTCGAGGTGTTGCCGAAGTAGTCGATGCCCGGGCGCGACTCGCCCGCGAGCCCGGCCTCGTCGGCCGTCTGCGGGTCGAGGTAGCGCGGCCCCATGCACGAGTCCTCGGCCCCGGCGCGCGGCTTGCCGGCGCAGGAGGTGGTGGCCTTGCCCTCGTTGGTGCGCAGCTGCCAGTACTGCGGGTTGAAGTTCGGCGCGTCCCACGACGAGGCGAACTGGTGCAGCATGCCGAGCGAGTGGCCGATCTCGTGGAGGGCGATGCCCTTCACCGCCTCCTTCCAGAGGTCGTCGTAGATCTTCTTGCCGCGCTCGACCGGCGAGAGGTCGCCGTACTTGGCCTTGAACCAGCCCGCCGCACCCGGGATGTAGACCGAGCCCGTGACCGGCGCCTCGTTCTCGAGGAAGCACACGCCGCGGAGGCGCAGGCCCTCCTCGATGATGGCGTGCATCGCGCGGAGGCGCCCCGGGTCCATGCCGCGGAGCGGCGAGGCCACGTCGAGCGCGCCCGCGCCGAGGTCGCCCGCCTTGGCCCCGAGCCCGTCGAGCATCCAGTGGGAGTCGACGAGCTGCGCCTCCATCGTGGTGCCCTTGAGGTTCTTGGCGAGCGCGTCGAACTCGAGCTGCGAAGTCGACTGCACCGTCGGGTTGGCGGTCGACTTGGCCGTCGTCGTCATGTAGCTCGCGAGCTTCTCGTCGGCGGTGGTGCCCGCGAACGGCTTGGCTTCGGTGCCGAGCGCCAGCTTGAGGCTCGGCAGGTTGATCATCGCGAGGCGCTGCTTCATCTCCGCCTCGGTGAGCCCCGGGCTGCGCCCGTCGGTCAGCATCTTGGCGTAGGTCTCGGCCGGCGTGTTCTCGATGATGTCGTCGAGCTTGATGTCGCCGAGGGCGAGCTGGATGATGTCGCGCTGCATCGCCGCGGCGTAGGTGGCCGAGCGGCCCATGATCTGCGCGGCGCCGCCGATGATCTGGCCGGTGAGCGGGTCACCCTCCCAGTTGGCGATGCCGCCCCACGGGGCGCGCGACTCGTAGGGCCAGTAGAAGACGAAGTTCTTGCGGATGTCGCCGACCCGGGCGAGCGCGCCGGTCTTGCCGCAGGTGTCCTGGTCGTCGTAGCTGCGCACAGGGTTGTGGCAGAACGTGAGGGCGACCGTCTTGCCCTTGGTCGGGGCCTTGGGCTTGTCCACGAGCCACCCGCCGTAGCTCACCATCACCTTGGTGTTCGGGTCGCTCGTGCTCTCGAAGAACTGCGCGTGGCAGCTCTCGCGGTCGCCGTCGCCCGTGCGGCGGCACTCGACCTCCTTGGAGAACGCGAGCGCGCCGCTCATCAGCTGGTTCCACGAGAAGATCAGGTCCTCGAGGGTGCCGCGACCGGTCGGGCTCCCGTTGCCGTCGACCGGGTCGAGCAGCTCGGGGGGCGCGTCCTTGTTGATCCAGTAGCCGATCGGCCGGATCTCGCGGTCGCGGTAGGGGAGGGTGCACTTCCCGACGGCGACGTCGCACTGCGAGCCCTTGCTGCCCGCGTACCCGGTCACGCCGTTGGCGCAGGCGTCGGCGGTGCCGTCGCCGTCCTTGTCCGCGTTGTCGGAGCAGGCGAAGCCCTGGTGGCTCTTCATCCAGTTGTTGTGGACGTTGGCGAACTTCTTGTAGCCCGCGTCGGTGTAGCCGTACTGCGGGTCCCACTTCTGCCGGCCCGCCGTGACCACGCCGACGCTGAAGCTGTCGCCGAGCCCGCCCGGGTTGCCGACGACATCGAGCGCCGCCTTGGTGTTCTCGAGCGGCTCGAAGTCCTCGTCGGCCGCGATCTTCACGAAGCTCGAGCGGACGGTCGCCTCCTGCGCGTCGCACTCGTAGGTGCCGCTGCCGGTGTAGATGCCGTACACGAGGCAGGCGGGCACGGTGCCCGAGAGGTCGGAGAACGGCGAGGCCGCGCGGGCCGGGTCGACGAAGTACTTGTTGGTGACGTCGAGGTAGCCCTCGTCGGGCTCGAAGTGGAGCGCGTCGTCCGAGGTCGGGTCGGTCACCGCGTACTCCATCGGCGTGATGGAGAGGTTGCCGAACACCTGGCCGGTGAACAGCTCGTTCCACATGGGGTTCGACTCGACGAGGTTCTTCGACCAGTCGACGCGCATGTAGTCGCGCACGTACCAGGGGCGGTCGACCGAGTTCTCCTCGACGACGTTCTGCTCCTCGCCGGTGATCGAGTTGTAGGCGCGACGCACGTCGAAATGGCTCTCGATGCGGTAGGCCGCGACGACCGTGCCGTTGTTGACCTTGATCAAGCTCGACTTGGTCTTGTCGTCCTGGCCCTCGGCGATCTGGTACGCCTTGCGGGCGATCAGCATCGACTCGGTGACCTCCCACTTGATGCGGTCGATGTGGCCCCACGAGCCCACGCCGATGAGCGACTGGCTCACCGAGGCGTCGACGACGTAGCTCCGGTAGCGGAACTCGGGGTCGTCCTTCGGGTCGTCGAGCTTGTCGCCCAGGAAGAAGTGCTTGTTCAGCGCGTTCGGCTGCACGCGGCTGATGGCGTCACGCTCGCTCGCGCACGCGCTCGAGAGCGCCATCACCGCGCCGATCAGCGGCAGCAGGGACACTCCCTTGGACCAACTCCTGCGACTCATCGAGGCCTCCTCTGCCCTCGACCCGAGGGCACTGTTGCGAGCGCGTTCCCGCGCACGGAATCCGTTCGGAGGCGACCAATAGCAAGCGGTGGACCACCCGCGTCTCACGCGAGATTCTGGCGCGCGCGCGGGCCGTGGCGTGCGTCGTCACTTTCTCGACGCCCACCCGCGTGCGGGCCCTCACAGGGGCTCACCGTGCTCGCGGAAAATTCCGCGAGAGCGCGTCCTCGCTCAGGGGCTGCCCTCGTCCGCCGGCCAGATGCCGACCGAGCCGCCCACCCAGTCCATGCCCTTGTTCTGGTCGACGCCGAGCATCTTGCCGCGCGACAACCGCACGAGGTTCAGCACCAGCGTGGGCGCCTCGCCGGGGCCACGCAGGAACATCATGCGCACCTCGCCCTTGACCCCCTCGCCCGACGGCATCGGCAGCGCGGGCTCGTAGGCGATCTTCTCCTGCAGGATCCAGCCGCTGCGCTGCTCGCGGGGCACGGCCAGGAGGTCGGCCTCGGTCGGGTCGACCTTCACGCCCGACCCGGCGAACGAGAACAGCGGCTTGAGCACGTAGCGGGAGAGGTCGCGCGGCGCCGCGTCGAGCTCGGAGAGGTACGTCGCGCGGGGCAGCGCCACGTGGTCGACGTGGGGCAGCGTGTACTTGGACCACACCCAGTACCAGTTGGGGTGCGGGAACCACGAGACGTCGAGGTCGTCGGTCCAGCGGAACGGCAGCTCGACGCCCTTGACCTCGAGCTCGTCGAACACGATGCGGTTGTAGATCCGACGCACCTGCTCGAGGCGGCCGTTGCGCTTGCGGATCAGCCGCCGCCCGTCGCGCCGCAGGTCGGTCGGGCACGCCGACTCGACGCCGGTGAGCTGGTGGGTCGCGACGAAGTCGGCGTAGGTCTTCTGCGCGGCCGGATCGAGGTCGAGCATCACCACCTCTTCGGCCGGCACGCCCGCGAGCAGCGCCTTCTGGAACGCGGCGACGAAGGTGTCGCGGGTGTGCCCCGAGTAGAACAGGGACCAGTCGCGCGGCATGCCGGGGATCTGGCGCAGCTCCTCGGTGAGCGCCTCGGTCTGCTTGACCATCAGCGCGTAGAGCGAGGGGAAGCCCTGCAGCTCGACGACGCGCCCGTCGAGCTCACCGGTCTCCGGGTCGCGCACGATGGCGAAGTCGACCTGCAGGCAGCTCGCCAGATCGTCCATGCCGGGCACGTCGTAGCGGGCCGGGATCGCGCTGCGCATCTTGTCGATGGTGGCCGGGGTGGAGATCTGCGCGGCGATCTCGCGGGCGTGGCGGGCCAGCTTGGTGCGCAGCGAGCGCGGGAGGAACAGCGGGGTCTCGGCGATGCGGAACGGGATCTTCACGCCGAGCATGTGCTCGAGTCGCTCGACGTAGCGCTGGTACAGACCTTCGGAGTAGTGGGCGTTGTAGAGCGCGCGGAGCGGCCGTTCCATCGCGCAACAGCCTATCAAACTCCGTCAGAGGCCGTACTTCTTCATCTTGTCGAGCAGCGTGCCGCGGCTCGTGCCGAGGCGCCGCGCCGCCTCGCTCTGGTTGCCGTGGGCGGCCGCGAGCGCGCGGACGATGAGGCTCCGCTCGAGCGCCTCCACCTGCTCCTTGAGGGTCAGGCCCTCGGCTGGCTCGGAATCGGCCTCGGGCCGCGGCGCCTCGCCCGCGAGCGCCTCGACCCCGAGCTCACCGCCCGGCGACAGCGCGACCATCCGGGCGATGGTGTTCTCGAGCTGTCGCACGTTGCCCGGCCACGGGCGCTCGGCGAGGCGCGCCAGCAGCGGCGCCGACAGCGCGCAGCCGACCCCGAACCGCTCGCCGTAGCGACGCGCGAACTCGCGAGCCAGCGGCGCGACGTCCTCGCGACGCTGCGACAGCGGCGGCACGAGGAGCTCCACCACCGCGAGGCGGTAGTAGAGGTCTTCGCGGAACCGGCCGGCCTGCGCCTCGGCCAGGAGATCGCGGTGGGTCGAGGCCACGATGCGCACGTCGACCTTCTCGACGCGCCCCGAGCCGACGGGCTGGATCTCGCCTTCCTGCAGGGCGCGCAGCAGCTTGGCCTGGATCGGCAGCGGGAGCTCGCCCACCTCGTCGAGGACCAGGGTCCCGCCGTCGGCCTCGGCGAAGAACCCGCGCCGCGCGGCCTGGGCGCCGGTGAACGCGCCGCGCGCGTGGCCGAACAGCTCCGCCTCGGCGAGCTCGCCGGGGATCGCGGCGCAGTTGAACCGGACCAGCGGCCCCTTCTTGCGCCGGCTCTGGGCGTGCAGCAGCGAGGCCACGATCTCCTTGCCGGTCCCCGTCTCGCCCCGCACGAGCACGGTGATGTCGCGCCCCGCCACCCGGCCGACGGCCTCGAGGAGGCGACGCATCGGCGGGCTCTCGGCGACGATGGTGGTGCCGATCGCGCGCTCGGCCTCGAGCTGCAGGTTGCGCTCGCGGAGGCGCCGCAGCTCCACCGCGCGCTCCACCGCGAGGGCCACCTCGTCGATGTCGAACGGCTTGACCAGATAGTCGTGCGCGCCGGCCTTCATCGCGCCGACCGCCACCTTCTCGGAGCCGTGCGCGGTGAGCACCAGCACCGGCAACGCCGGGTCCTTCTCGTGGAGGGCGCGCAGCAGCGTGAGGCCGTCCATCTCGGGCATCGCGTAGTCGACGATGGCCGCGTCGAACCCCTCGCCGTGGGCCAGCGCGTCGCGCGGCGAGGTGAACGTGGCGAGCTCGTGGCCGCGATCGCGGAGCACCTCCTTCAGCGTGAAGAGGACCCCGGGCTCGTCGTCGCAGAGGAGGATGCGGGCCAACCGGCCGAGCATAGTCAGGCCGGTCGGGGGACGCGAAGGGTGGCCGTGGTGCCCCGCCCCTCCGCGCTCGCGTAGCCGAGCGTGCCACCGTGCTGGGCGATGACGGCGCGGGCGAGGCACACGCCGAGCCCGGTCCCGCCGTCGCGGGTGGTGAAGAACGGCGTCCCGAGCCGCGCGAGGGTCTCCTCACTCATGCCCGGCCCCGAGTCCTCGATGGTGACCTGCGCCTCGCGCGGCTCCGCGGCCACGGTGACCACGATCTTGCCGCCGGGCGGCGTGGCCTCGAGCGCGTTGCCGACCAGGTTGAGCAGGGCCTCCTTCAGGCGCCGGGGATCGCCGCGGACCGGCACCGCCGTGGCGCCCTCGCGAGAGAGCGTGATGGAAGCCTCGGCCACCCGCGCCTCCACCACGGCGAGCGTGTCGTCGACCACCCGACCGAGGTCGATGGCCTCGAGGTGCAGGTCGTCGAGTGGCCGGGAGAACGAGAGGTAGTCGCGCAGGATGCCCTCCATGCGGTCGACCTCGGAGCCGATGACCTCGAAGCGCTCCTGCGAACGCTCGTCCACCGCCGTGCGTCGCACCAGCTGCACGAGCCCCTTGATCGAGGCCAGCGGGTTCTTGAGCTCGTGGGCCACCTTGGCGCCGAGCGACTCGAGGTCGCGGCCGTGGGCCTTGGTCTCGACGATCACGTGCTCGCGCATGCGATCGAGCTTGCCCTCCACCTCGACGAGCTGGTCGTTGAGGGAGTTGAACGCCTGGTAGAACACCGTCATGCCGAAGAGCGCGTTGATGGCGACGATGGCGGTGAAATAGGGGGCCGCCGGCACCGGACCGGTCCACCACCGCGGCGCAAGGGCGATCGCGATCACGCACGCCGACACCCACGCGAGGGTGACGCGACTCTCGGTGGCGCGACCGAACGCCATGAGGGTGCCGAGGAACACCGGCAGGAGCCCCACCGCGAGCGGCCCCTGGAGCCCGCCGGTGATCGACACGTTCAGCGCGACGAAGGTGAACGTGACCATGTTCGAGGTGAACATCGTCCGCAGCGGGAGCGAGTGCTTGCCGCGGTAGCGGAGCAGGTCGAAGAACTGGAACGCGAGGTAGGTCGCGTAGACCGACACCACGGCCACGATGCGCGGGCGCGGATACCCGCTCAGGTAGAGCAGCGTCGAGGCGAACACCCCGATCGGCATCGTGATGAACGGACGTCGCCGGATGAACGCGGTGGCGACCTTGCGGCGCGTCGCCTCGCGGATCGCGGCGAAGTCGGTCGGAGCCGAGGCCATGGACCGGATGCTGCGACCATCGTGCCAGCCGGGAAAAGCAGAAACCGCTGCGCCGGGTGCGCGACAGGTGCCGGGAATCCGACACCTCTCTGCCGGACTCTCCGGCACCTCGGCCGCACGGAAGCCCACAAAAGCGCCGGTACGAGCGCTGGCACGGGCATTGGATGGGGGCCACCATGACCACGACCACCATGGACGAGGCGACGGACAAGGACGCGCCGACCGCCGCGCCGGCTCCCCCCAAGAACCGCGCGCGCCTCGTCCTCCCCGTGCTCCTCCTCGCGGCGACCGCCGGCATCGGCGCGCACTACGCGAGGACGATGGGCACCGAGTCCACCGACGACGCCCAGATCGAGGGCCGGCTCTACAACGTCTCGCCGCGGATCGGCGGCCGCGTGGCCAAGGTGCTCGTCACCGACAACCAGCTGGTCGAGGCCGGCACCGCGCTGATCGAGCTCGAGGACGAGGTCCAGAAGGCCAAGCTCGCGCTGGTGACCGCCGACCTCGCCGCCGCCAAGGCGAGCCAGCTCTCGCTCGAGGCGCAGCTCGCGCTCACCGAGAAGAACGTCGCGGCCGGGCTCAAGCAGGCCAAGGCCGGCGTCACCCAGGCCTCGGGCGCCGTCTACTCGAGCACCGCGACCGTGCCGCAGGCCAAGAGCGACATCGTCGCCGCCGAGTCCCGCCTCAAGCTCACCGAGACCGAGCTCGCGCGCGTGAAGGCGCTCTACGAGAAGAGCCTCGCGACGCAGGTCGAGCTCGACGCCCGGCAGGCGGCGCGTGACCAGGCCGCCGCCGCGCTCGACGCGGCCCGCGCGCGCCT
>CAZUZY010000178.1:0-16283 GCA_964624885.1 uncultured Polyangiales bacterium
GGGCGGGCGCTGTCGGTCGCCGGTCGCCGCAGCTCGGGGCGCGACGGCGGCGCCGGCGGGGGCGGGCGAGAAGGCCGGGAGATCGGCGGAGGGGTGGGCGCGGAGACGGGGGCCGAGCTCGGCTCCTCGCCGTCGTCGAACGGCGAGTGCGAGATGACGGTGCGGTCGTCGTCGGACGCCGGCCGCTCGACGACGGGCTCGATCACGCGAGGGAGCCGCGGCTCGCTGGCGCGCAGGCGAGGCGGTGGTGGGGGTGTCACCACGACCGGGGTGGCGATCGGCGCGATGGCCGGGGCCGCGCGCACACCCGAGGTCGTGATCACCGAGGGCACCGACGGCGGCGCGATCGACGGCAACACCGCGGGCGCGTTCCTCCGCGCCGCGAAGGTCGGGTCGGCGCCGAGCAGCTTCACGATCGTGCGGGCGTCTTCGCCGAGGTGCAGCTGGACGGCCTGGTCGGGCATGCCGCCGCTCGCGTCGAGGACGATGCGCAAGAGCGGGAGGCCCGCGCCCACCTCGACCACCACGGCGATCTCCCCCGAGGACAGCTCGACGAGCGTGCCCGGAGGGAGCACGCCGAGGGCCCCCATCAGGAGTCGCAGGACCGTGCGATCGATGCTGTCGGTGGAGAGCTTGGCGCTCGCCGCGGCGCGCGCGCTGGCCTGCGCCTCGAGCTCGAGCAGCGCGTCGGTCGGGCTGCGGATCGGCTCGCCCGGGGTGGGCGTGAGCAGCTCGTTGTACGCCCGCGCGACCGACACGATGCGGGCGTGGAGCGTCGGCGGTCGGAGCCCGCGGTACACCGCGCCGAGGCGCGCCGCGCGCTGCAGCCACTGGGCCTCGAACGCGACCACGGTGCGCACGATCGAGGGCTCGTTGACGCGGCCGAGCGCGGTGAGCACGGCGGCGGTCTCCGCGGGCAGGTCGAGCTCGGCCTCTTCGCCGAGCTGGGCCGCGATGGGCCCGCCGTCGTCGGTGTCCAGGCGCAGCGCGCGCAGGGCGTGGGGGCGGCCGACGTCGTAGAGCATCGCGGCCATGGCGATGCGGGTGAGGATGACCGGATCGGTGGTGACCTGCCGGCCCATCGCCACCGCCAAGATCGCGCTGTTCACCGCGCGCCCGGCCTCGTCGTGGTTGGCGTTGCGCACCGCGGTGACGCCGAGGAACGCCGGGGTCTTGCCGGCGGAGAGGTCGACCAGGTTCTGCGCGATGCGCTTGATGCGGCGGGGGAGGTCGGTGCGCCCCTCGGCCAGCTCCTCGAAGAAGCGGCGCAGCACGACCACCGCCGAGGCGTAGGTGCGGACGATGCGCTGCTCGGGCTCGAGCCGCTCCACGTCGTGCCCGCGCAGGAGAGCCGCGTCGGACACCTGGCGCACGCGCACGCGCGCGATCTCGACGTCGCCGAACGAGCGCCCCCGCTGCACGGCGACCATCGC
Organism: uncultured Polyangiales bacterium; assembly: GCA_964624885.1. GTDB lineage: Bacteria > Myxococcota_A > Polyangia > Polyangiales > JADJMO01 > JADJMO01. Next base: position 1,434 of record CAZUZY010000178.1, read on the forward strand.
GGTCGCGAGGTTGCGCAGATCGGCCGTGGTCACGTCGCGCGCGAAGGCGAGCTCCGAGCCGCCGCAGCGCTCGATCCACCCGCCGAGCTCGAGGGCCGCGTCGTAGACCCCGCGCGGGGCCTTGAGCGGCTCGCCGCCGAAGAACACCACGCCCCGCGCGAAGAACAGCACCGCGGGCTCACCCGCCTTGAGCTGGTACTCGCGCAGGGTCTCGGTGGCCGCGTCGATCGCCCGGCGCACCGCCTGGTTGTCGATGGCGTGCATCTGCGCGAGCTTGATCAAGCGGTGCAGGTGCTGCACCACGACCGCGGCGAGGTCCCGCGCGTGGGCCCGCCGCACGCGGGCGCCCGCGTCGGTCGTCACGACGTCGAGTCGCGCGGTCGCGCTCACGGCGCGCCCCTCCGGATCCGCTGTTCCACCGCCGCGGCGGCCGTGGTCGCCACGCTCTTGAGGTTGGCCGAGGTGCCCCACCAGCCCTTGGCGGCCGCCGCGAGGGCCTCGAGCGCAGCGGGGGTGCGGGCGTGCTCGCCGAGCAGCTCGGCGAACAGGAGGCGGCTCTCCTCGCGGTTGTCGCTCTTGAGCATGGCGCGCTGGCCCAGCTGCTCGATGGCGAGGTTCTCGGCCCGCACCGCGGAGAGCTGGTGGAGCACGCGGAGGATCTCCCGCCGCTCGTCGGCGGGGAGCTCGTGGAACGAGGGGTCCTCGACGCGGCGCACGAGGGCGCCCGCGCAGTCCTTCACGTCGTGCTGGGCGATGGCCCGCAGGGCGGCCGCCCGCACGTCGGCGCGCATGTGCTCGACCAGCTTGCCGAGCTCCTTGCCGAGCAGGTCACGGCCGTCGGGCCGGGCCGCGAGCACCTCGATGCGCAGCGCGACGTCGGGGGTGTTGGCGAGCTCCACCATCGCGGCGTTGGCCCCGGGCGTGCCGAGCCGCGTGAGGATCGAGAGCACCGCGCGCGTGACCTCGATCGGCCACTCCTCCCGCTTGGCGAGCAGCTCGCGCTCGTGGCCGACGGCGGCCCGCGCCACGAAGGCGAGCAGCGGCGCGCGCAGGGTCTCGTCCACCGTCGGCAGCGCCGCGAGCGCGTGGGGCAGCTCGGTCTTCGGCAGGCGCTCGAGCGCCCCCGTCAGCCCGGTCAACAGCGCCGCGCGGTCGGCGTCGGGGCGGGCCTGGTCGGGGCTCGCGAGCGCGCGGAGGAGCAGCTGGAAGTTCTGCCCACCGAACATCGCCGCCGTGAGCTCGGCCGCCATGCCGTCGAGCTCGACCTCGCTCCGCGCCCGCCGGCCGAGGACGTCGAGCACCCCGGCGTGGAGCGAGAGCACGACGCTCGCGCGCCCCGCGACCACCAGGTCGGCGCACGAGAGCGCGAGGGGCGTGAGGACCAGCGTGGCCGGCTGTCGCGTGGCCGCGGCCGCGCGGCGGGTGTGCAGCAGCGCCTCGACCAGCACGTCGATGTAGCGCTCGGTCCACCGCTCGGTGGGCAGCACGAGCTGGGTCGAGAGCGCGAGCCGGGCCACCGGATCGAGGCCCACCGTGGAGATCGCCGAGTCGGTGGCGGCGCGGTCGACGCTGACCGCCATCGCCTTGGCCTCGGCGCGCGCGGCCTGCGCGGCCTGCTCGGCGAGGCGCTCGAGCTCGTCCGACTCCTCGTAGAACGCCTCGCGCTGGGCCGCGCCGCCCTCGGCGAAGCCGTCGGCCACCTCGGCCTGCACGTGCTGGAGCGAGAGATCCCACAGCACGGTGGAGAGATCGTCCTCGGGGGCGAGGTCGGACGAGGGATCGAGCAGCATCACCGTCACGAGCGCGCGCAGCTCGGGCTCGGTGATCCCGGGGGTGAGGTGGAGCGTGCGCAGCCCGGCCTCGAACAGCGCGTACGGGATGGTGTCGAGCGGGGCCGAGGGCTCCCACACCTCGCGACCGCGGTGGGCGAACGAGTAGGGGCGGACGGTGAAGAACAGCGACTGGGGCATCGCGCCGAGCGCGGTGACGACCTCCTCGAACGCCCCGCGGAGCTTGCGCTCGGTCTCCGGGTGCGACCAGCCGTACTGGCGCACGCTCGGCAAGAGGCGCTCGAGCTGTCGCATCACGCCGCGGAGCCGCTCGATGTCGGGGTGGTCGTCGGCGACCAGCTCCTCGACCGGCGCCTCCTCGACGACCTCGTGGACGTCGGCGCTGAGGTCCTCGACGTCCATGTCCGACGGCGCGATGCCGGTCGGTGCCACGGGCTCGGGGCGGGGCGCGCGACGGACGCCGAGGCGCTCGAGGATGCGCAGCACCTCCCCGCGCATCTCGGCCGCGTCGGCGAAGCGGTTGCGGCGATCCCAGGCGAGCGACTTGTCGACCAGGGCGATCACGTCCCCGGGCAGGTCGGGGGCGACGCGCGCGATCGACGGCGCCGGCTGCGTCGCCGCCATGATCAGCGCCTCGTCGTGGGTGCGCCCCTTGTTGAGCCGCGCCCCGGACAGGAGCGCGTAGAGCATGGCGCCGACGGAGTAGAGATCGGACCGGCCGTCGAGCTGGTCGCCGAGGCCGCGCGCCTGCTCCGGCGACATGAACGAGGGGGTGCCGAGCGTGGTGCCGGCGCGGGTGTGCTCGGCCTGGCCCTGCTCGCGCAGCTGGGCGATGCCGAAATCGAGCACCTTCACCTGGCGGTCGTGGGTCACGAACACGTTGGCGGGCTTGAGGTCGCGGTGGATGATCGCCTGGCCGTGACACGCCGCGAGGAAGTCGAGGAGCTGCTCGGCGACGTTCAGCGCGGCCGCCACCGGCAAGCGACGACCGAGGCGCTTCCAGATCTGGTCGAGGGTCTCGCCCTCGAGCAGCTCCATGACCAGGAACGGCGAGCCGTCCTCGGTGGTGTCGTTGTCGATGCACTCGACGCGGCCGGGGTGCGGGATCTTGTTGCCGACATAGCCCTCGCGGAGGAAGCGCTCCTTGAGGTTGGTGTCGCGGGCGAACTCGGAGTGGAGGATCTTGAGGGCAGCGCGCCGCCCGTTGCGGTGGGTGGCCGCGAACACGGTCGCCATGCCGCCCGAGCCGAGGAGCGCGTCGATGCGCCACTTGTCGCGCACGACGGTGCCCACGCGAGCCTCGGCGGAGCCTGACTCGGCGGCGCTCTGTGCAGACGCGCGGACCGGACCTTTTTCCATTCTGGGTGGACATTCCCACGATACCGCGAGTGCGCGGGCTGAGCGACGACTCCGTGGGTCGGCGACCAGGCCCATCGAACGTCACGCCGCAGCGCGCCACGACTCCGTTGCAGGGTGGCAGTGCAGGGTGGCAGTGCAGGGTGGGAGTGCCGGGTGGAGAAAGTCCTAGAGGTTGCTCTCGGCGGCCTTGAGCTTCTTGCGGCCGTCCTCGAGGGAATCGCGGGCCTTCTGCGCCCGCGCCTGCAGGCCGTTGAGCTGGGCCTGGGCGGCCTTGACCGCGGCGACGCCCAGGCGAACGCTCTCGGCGCCGTCGTCGATCGCCTTCTGCCCGGCCGCGATCTTGGCGTCGCCCGCGGGCGCATTGCCCCGCTTGCGCAGCTCGCGGCCCTGCTTCTGCAGCTTCTGGCCCTCGAGGATCTGCTGTTTGCCCTTGAGCACCAGCGCGTTGGCCGACTTGAGGGCCACGTTGGCCTTCTTGTTGTCGTCCCGCACGGCGTCGAGCTCCTTGTTGGCGGCCTCGATCTGGGCCAGGGCGGCCTTGATGTTGGCGGCGGCCTGCGGCCCGGGGGTCTTGATCGAGGCGCTCGCCTTGGGCGTCGCGGCCTTGGGTGTGGCGGCCACGGGCACCCCAGTGGCCACCGGCGCCGCGGCCTTGGGAGCCCCCAGAACGGTCATCGGCGACGCGCCTGCGGGTGACGCGGCGAGGGAAACCCACGCGACGCAGACACCGAGGACGGCGACCGCCGAGGCGACGCGGAGCATCCGAGGTTCGCGCGTGTTCATGACCCCCTACCTGACCGTGGGCGCGAGCCTACTCCTCGGTCGCCGGATTGCGAGCGGTTCCGCGCGCCCCGCGGTCGTAGTAATGAATCGGCGCGGGGTCGCCCCCGTCCCCCGTTCGGAGAGGTCCCATGCCCGTTCATCCTTCGTCTGCCTCGCTTGGTTCTCGCCGTGGCCTCGCCGCCTGGATCGCCGCCGCCGGTCTCCTGGGGCTCGGCGCCTCGCTCGCCGGGTGTCCGGCCGGCAAGTGCTTCGTGCGCCTGCAGTCGAACGTGAACGGCAAGCAGAGCGACGAGTGCCTCGTCGACACGTGTCCGGCGAACGCGAGCTTCGAGAACGGCAAGAACGCCTGCTTCTGCAAGGCGGGGTTCGTGCCCCTGGCCGGCGCCTGCGTGACCATGGCCGATGCGAACGCCAGCTGCGGCAAGGCTTATTCCTACAACAACGGCTCTTGCGTCGCGAAGACCTGCCCGGCCGGCCAGCAGCTCAACGCCGGCACCGGCGCCTGCGAGAACAAGGCCGAGTCCGACAAGGCCGTCGCCCAGAACGCGGGCATCGTCCTGCAGCAGGGCCAGGGCATCGGCTGCCCTGCCGGCTACACGTACGTCGTCAACGAGGCCAAGGAGGGCGCCTGCGTCCCCAACGAGCTCACCTGCGGCACCGGCACCAAGTACGAGGGCGGCCAGTGCGTCGCCGTCGGCTGCGCGGCCGGCACGGTCTTCGACGCGAAGACCGGCCAGTGCATGAAGCTCAAGGAAGGCGAGACCATCAGCGTCCAGGCCAAGCTCAGCGCGGCGATGGGCCCCGACTTCTGCGCGCCCCACGCCAAGAACCCGGGCGGCTTCAAGGTCGCGCCCGGCGGCTCGCAGACCATCAAGGTGTCCGTCACCGTCAACGTGCCGAGCAAGGACGTCGACAAGACCGAGGTGGTCACCATCAAGACCACCAACGCGGGTGGCGCGGAGCTCACGCCGCAGGTGTTCCCCGGCGTGGCCAACGTGCAGAAGCAGGTCAACGAGCAGATCATCCCGAGCATCCGCGCGCTCGGTGGCAAGTCCAACGAGGGCCAGGCCAGCGCCGAGGTCACCTGCGTGATCAAGCGCGCGCCGGTCCAGGTCATCGAGACCCACGGCGGCGGCGTGTAGTCGAGGGCGGGCCGACACGCCGACGCCCTTCGGGCGGCTACTCGCTGTCGGCCCCCTTGACCTCGAAGTCCGGCTTCTCCTCGTCGTCCTTGGCGTCGGTCTCCTTGCGGACGACCTGCTCGATCTTGAGGCCGAGCTCGCTGCGCGCGCTGACGACGGTGAGCGACCAGCCGATCGAACCGGCGGTCGAGCGATAACCGATCAGGGCGTCCTGGTCGCCGCAGAGGAGCGCGGTGTCGACCGCGGCGGGGTTGTCGCCGTCGAGCCAGCGCAGGCGCAAGAGCGGGAAGCCGCCGCGCCGCGCCTCGACGATGCTCACGTCGTCGTTCGTGCCGAGCCGCGTGTCCGTCGCGCAGCCCTCGATCGCCGCGAGGAGCGCGTCGACGGGGAGCGGCAGCGGCTTGCCCGGGCCGATCGCCACGCTTCCGCGGTAGAGCTTGTGGCCCTTGCGCCGCACGACCACCCGGCGGTCCTCGATCGAGAGGCCGAGGGCCTCGTCCCCCGCGTCGTCGTTCACGACGAGGGTCATCGCGCCCCGTCCGATGAACAGCCGCCCGCGCCCGAGGGGCGAAGGCGCCGCGCCGCGCGCGATCGTGCTCACCAGCACCCGACCCACGCCGCGCTGCTTCTCGTCGGCGGCTTCGTCGCGGAACGGCACGAGGCAGCCGGGCTCCACGGCCTTCTTGAGGTGGGTCGGCGGGACGAGGGTCACCGAGCCCTTCACGCCCATGGGCGGCATCACGCGGGCGATCTCGGTGCTGACCGGGCCGGCCGGGCAGGCGAGCCTCACGTCGTGCGCACCCTTCGGGGGTGGCGTGGTGCAGGCGACGAGCGCAGAGAGCAGCGCCGCGCGCCACGCGCCGTCAGCCGCGGAAGCCACGCGCGCACCCGACGTGGAGCGACAGCTCGAAGCCGCCCTCGGCCCAGTAGCGATCGATCGCGTCGCGCACGTAGTGGAACGCGGTGCGGATCATGGCGTCGTCGAGCCCGAGGTTGGACTGCCACTCCGGGAGCAAGAGGAGCCGCGTGGTCGGGTCCTCGAGGAAATCGCGCCCGTTCTGGAACGGCACGCTCACCGCGCGGAAGTCGACGTCGACGTCGACGAACCCCATCGCCTCGAGCTCCTCGCCGAGCGACTCCGGAGAAGGGCGCAGGGCCACCGCTTGATCGACCGCGTCTTGCACCGAGCGCTGGTCGTACTTGACCGCGTACTCACGCAGCAGGTCGGCGAGCTCGACGAACGAGCCGCGCAAGGGCAGCCCGAGGATCAGCTGGCCGCCGGGCATCAGCACCCGCGCCGCGTCCTTCACGAAGTGCAGGCGGCTCGCCGCGCGCCCCGGCGGATGGAGGACGAGCGCGTGGGTGAACGAGGCGTCGGGCAGGGGAGAGGGGAACCCCTCGAACAGCCGGTAGTCGGCCGAGAAATCGGGGATCGCCGCGGCCTTGGCGCGGGCGAGCTCCAGCGCCGAGAGCGACGGATCGGTGCCGACGAGCCGCGTGGGACCGAGCCGCTCGACGACGAGGCGCTCGGGGTAGCCGGTGCGGCAGCCGAGGTGCGCGACCACCGCGTCGCCCGGGGTGGCGGGCGGCGAGAGCATCTCGAGCAGCAGGTCGCCGAAGTGGCGCAGGTACCGCGCGTTGACGAACGTCTCGAAGATCGCCGCGTCGCCGGGCGCGAGGGGCGTGATCACCGAGGCCTCGACGCGCTCGCGTGCCGCCTTGTCGCCTCCTCCCGCGCCGCTCGGGTTGTTCACCTCTTGCGTCCTCCACGACCTGCATTGCCACCGCGACCCGCGGGCGGGGCCCCGGCGGGCGGCATCGGGCGACCCCCCGGGTTGCGCTGCGGATTCGCGGGCGGCTGCGGGCGACGCGGAGGTTCGGGGCGCTGACCGGGCGGACCACGTCGCGGGGGCGCGTCGTCCTCGTCGTCGGCGGCGCGGATCATCTCGATGGCCTCCTGCGCGAGCGTGCCCAGCGAGACCTGGGTGCCACCGTCGTCCTCGATCTGGACCGTGCGGCCGTCGCGCACGAGCTTCTCGAGCGGGGAGAGCGCGGCGGGGTCGCCGATCGAGGCGAGGGCCTCGATGGCCGCCGCCACCACCTCAGGGTCGGAGTGGCTCAGGTAGCGCCCGAGCACGCGCGGCGCGCCGGGCTCGCCGACCTCGGCGATGACGTAGGGGAGCTCGCGGAGCGCGTGGTGGTCGGCCGCGAGCCGGGTGGCCGCGCGCTCGATCGCCTCCGCGACCTCCTTGTAACGATCGAAGGCCAGGTCCTGCAGCGCGCGGCCCGCCGTGAAGCGGACCTCGGGCTCGTCGCTGCCGAGCACGTCGACGAGCAGGTCGCACACCTCGGGGCCCTCGAGCTCGCCGAGCACCTCGGCCACGGGGACCAGCGCGATCGCCGCCTCGACGCCCTCTCCCTCGCCGAGGCCCTCGACGACCGCCTCGTGGAGCGCCGCGAGCGTGGCCTTGCGGTCGCTCTCCATCGAATCCAGGAGCTCGTCCTGGAGGCGGCGGACCTCCTCCTCGGCGCGCTGCATCTTCTCGATCGTGGCGCGGATGCGTTCCTCGGTTTGCACGGCCCGTCGGCGTATTCGCGCCGCCCCTGGGCAGCAAGCCTGTCAGAAGGAGGCTTCGTCGCTCGTCGAAGGCGCAGGGGCCGAGGTGCTGGGCGCGGGCGCGGGCGTGCCGCTGCCGACGTCGACCACCACCACCCGATGGTTCTCGCGCACGCACGCGATCCGGGTGCCGGCGTCGTTGATCGCGCAGTCGCGGAGGCCGAGGTAGAGCCCCTCGAGGTCCTTGGCGCGCACCAGCGTGACGGCGCCGCTCGCCTCCTCGCGGCGCGCGACCCCGAAGCGGGTGGGCACCACGAGGTACCCGCCGCCCGGCGACCGCGGCGCGCCCATCACGAACGGCCCGACCACGGCGGCCGCCGGGGGGGGCAGGGTGCCCGTCGTGCGCTGGGGGCCGAACACGGTCGGGATCAACACCAGCTCGTGCTGCACGAGCGCGAGCAGCCCCTGGGGCCCGAAGGCGACGGGGGTGGAGGCCACCGGGATCGGCGAGCCCGAGCACCGCGTGACCCCCATCAAGGGCAGAGGGACGAGCCGCGAGCCGGTGGGCACGTCGTGGCCGGTCATGCGCGCGGAGAGCCAGGGCGCGTCGCAGGCGTCGACGACCTGCGCCAGCTTGGTGTCCTTGCCCGGCACGAGCACCTCGAGCGGCCAGCCGCTGACGTCGCTCGCCTCGGTCTCCTCGAACGCCGCGTCGACCCGCACCACGGAGGTCTGGGTGCGCACGAGCAGCGCGCCGCTCTTCTCGAAGGCGAGCGTGCCCCACGCCGGCAGCGTGCCCTTCGAGGAGGCGTGGGGGGCCACCTTGAGCTCGCGCGCGGTGCCGAACACGGCGGGCACGACCGCGAGGATGGCCTTGTCGATCTCGGCGCGCAGCTTGCTCGACTTGGCGCGGACGGCGAGCCGCTCGCGGGCCGCGAGTGCGGTGATGGCATCGCCCAGCGACAGGGCCGCGCGCACCTCGGCGGCCGCGCCGTCCTCGAGCGCGCGCGAGGTGCCGCACGCGATGCCGTGCTCCCCGCCCGGATCGACGAGGGGTGAGCCGCCCTCGCTGCAGAGCGCCCCGTGCAGGAGCCGCAGTCGACGCACGAGCCCCGCCACGGGGCCCGCCGTGGCCTTGCGGGTCGCCCGCGCCGCGGCGTTCTGCGCGATGGTCTGGAAGCTCTTCTCGGGCTCGAAGCGGTCGCGGAGCGAGAGGCCGCTCGGGCGATCCCAGTACCCGATGCGCGCGACCAGCTTGTCGCCCATGTCGAACGGGGGCCCGCCGCCCTCGAGCGAGAACACGAGGGTCGGGTCGTCGACGCCGTCGCCGTCCTTGTCGGGCGCCTCGATCTCGATGCCGAGCGTGAACCCGGTGGGCGGCTCGAGGACCCGCGCGCTCCAGCGGATCGACGCCACCGGGGCGAAGGCGGCGACCACGACCCGCCGCGCCGCGGCAGCGCCCTCGCCGCAGGTCGGCCGCACGTCGACCGCCACCGTGTGGGGCCCCACGAGCGTGAGCAGCCCGGGCTGGAGCTTGGCCATGCAGGGCGCGGGCAGGGTGAGCGCGTCGGCGCCACCGGTCGCGGCCGTCACGACCTTGCTCGGGAGCAAGCCGCCACCCTCACCGCGGTAGTGGCGGAGCTCGCCACCCCCACCCCCGGCCGGTTGCACGAAGGCGACCGCGTCGCGCTGCCCGTCCCCGTCGAGATCGCGCACGATGCCTGCCAGCACGACCTGCCCCTGGGGCGCGGGGATCTCGAGGCCGTCGACCTGGAGCTTGGTGGTGGGCGTGGTGGCGAGGGTGGCCGGAGTGGTCTTGAACACCCCCGGCTTCACGGGTGCACCGGCGTCGAGCCCCGTGACAGGCTCGCTTCCCTTCGGCGCGGGTGCGCCGCCGTCCTCGAGGAAAGGAACGTAGGGGGTGGCCTTGCGACAGGCGCCGCTGCAGCCGGCGGCCGTGAGGGCCAGGACGACCACGAATCCGGCCAGCTGCGGCGGTCGCGGCACCCGCGACAGGCGGCGCCTCGGTCGGCGACGAGCGGGCGGCGTGATCGGGTGGGCCAGCACGGTTCCCCCATAGAACGTCCAGCCGAGGCTGTCCCTTCACAAACCCCGTCGTGGCGGACGCATCTGGGTTATCGTGCTGCTCTTGCATGGCGCGTGACGACGCCCGGGCGGAGGCGGACCGACGGGGGCGAGGAGAGCAACTCGGTCAAGCGCTCGCTCGCGCACTGTCCGGGCAGACGCTCGGCGATCGCTGGATCATCGAAGGCCTCCTCGGCGTCGGCGGCATGGGCGTCGTGCTCGGCGCGACCGACGGTCCGGACGGCGCCCCGGTCGTCGCCAAGGTGATCGCGCCCCAGCTGGCGCCGGCGCAGTGGGCGGCCTTCGTGAAGGCCTCCCGTCGCGAGGCGCTGGCCCTGCGTCGGCTCTCCGACCGGCGCCCGCCGAGCCCGTACATCGTCCGCTTCTTCGACGAGGGCGAGGTCGAGGTGAAGGTCCCCCAGCGGGTCTCCACCAACGTCTTCGACGACGACGTCATCCCCATCCGCTACCTGATCCTTGAGTACGTGGACGGCGGCGCCCAGGGCACCACGCTCCACGAGCGCATCCACAAGTCGCTGCGCGAGAGCGGCAAGGGTTTCCCGCCGGCGCGGGCTCGCCGCATCCTGCGCCACATCGCGCGCGCCCTCGCCGACATCCACGCCGAGCGGCTGATCCACCGCGATCTCAAGCCCACCAACGTGCTGGTCGCCGGCACCCCGGGCGAAGAGGTCGCCAAGGTCACCGACTTCGGCATCGTCCGCGTGCAGGACGACGCCTCCACCACCGGTGTCGTGGCGGTGTCGGTCGGCTACTCGGCGCCCGAGCAGTACGTGCCCGGCAACACGCAGGTGGGCCCCGCCTCGGACATCTTCTCGTTCGGCGCGCTCGCCTACGAGGTGCTCACGGGCTGCGCGCTGTTCCCCCAGGAGGCCCAGACCGCGCTCGCCGCCGGGCGACGGCCGCACCGCCACTCGCTGCTCGACGCCCCCACCGTGCACGCTGCCTACGGCCACGCGCCGGAGCAGGTGCAGGCCATCGACAAGCTCATCGCCCAGGCCACCTGGCCCAAGCTCGACGGTCGACCGAACGACGTCCGCGACGTGTGGCGGGCGCTCGACGCCCAGCTCGCCGCGATCGAGGCCGTGGTCGCGCCGACCAGCGAGGCGGCGCCGCCCGCCACCCGCATGTCGCAGGGCACCATGCCCGCGGTCAAGGCCGAGATCATGGCGAGCGCGGCGGCCCACGCGGTGCGCCCCGGCGCCGACGCCACGACCCTCCCGCACGACGAGCCGTGGCACTGGCGCGTGCGAGGGCGCGACGAGGGCGCGGGCACCGTGCGCGACGTGGCCATGGGCGAGGACGGTCGCGCGCTCGCGGTCGGCGACGGCGGCGTGCGCTTCTGGGACGGCGGCAGCTGGCTCGAGATCCCCTTGCCCGAGGGCATCGCCCGCGACGCGTTCACCTGCGTCGCGCGGCTCGATCCGGATCGCTACGCGCTCGGCGGCAAGGGCGGCCTGCTCGCGTTCCTCACGCGCGGCAGCTGGCAGGTGCTGCGCGGCACCGACGCGTCCATCGGGTACACGGCGCTGTGGGGCAACGAGCAGGGCGTGCTGGTGGCGGCCGGCATGCGGCCCGGACGCAGCGCCGTCGTCTGGTGCGCGCGGGCCGGCGAGTGGCTCGCGCCGCGCAAGCTCGCGGGCATCCGCCTCCTGCGCGGCCTCGCGCCGCTCGGACCGAGCACTGTGCTCGCCGGGGGCGAGGCGGTCCCCCGCGACCCGAGCCAGCCCCGCGAGCCGCTCGTGGGCGCGCTCCTCGCGATCAACACGAACACCGGCGAGCTGCGCGACCTGCGCCCGCTCGAGGGCGAGATGCCGGCCATCGCCTCGGTGGCCACGAGCCGCTTCGGCGAGACGGTGGTGGTCGGAGCCGGCGGCTTCGCGGCGCGCGTGCAGCTCTCGGGGGCCACCGGAGACGGCCCGTCCGACATCCGGCCCGAGCGCGTCGAGACCCGCCACGACCTCGAGGGCGTGCGCTTCGACGCGAGCTCGCAGGTGTGGGCCGTGGCCCCGGGCCGGATCGTGGCGCGCACCCTCGCGCCCGACGGCAAGCCGATCTGGCGCCGCATCTGGTGGGGCGCCGGCGACGGCCCGGCACTGATCCGCGTGCACGCCCTCGCCGATCGGCTGCTCGCGTTCTCGCGCGAGGGCCTCGTGGTCGAGGGCCGCGCGTCGGTTCGCGCCACGCGCTCCGAGCGCCCGCCGCCGCCCTGATTCCGGCGCCCTGACTTCCGGGGGGCACGGGCCTAGGCTGCGCCGATGGGCCTCCTCGTCGACGGCGTGTGGCACGATCAGTGGTACGACACGGCCTCGACCGGCGGGCGCTTCGTCCGCAAGGACGCCGTGTTCCGCAGCTGGGTCACCCGCGACGGTCGCCCGGGGCCGAGCGGGGAGGGCGGGTTCGCCGCCGAGCGCGGTCGCTACCACCTCTATGTGTCGCTCGCCTGTCCGTGGGCGCACCGCACCCTGATCGTCCGCGCGCTCAAGGGGCTCGAGGCGCACGTCGGCGTGAGCGTGGTGCACTACCTCATGCGCGAGCACGGGTGGACGTTCGCCGACGGCCCGGGCGTCGTCGCCGACCCCGTGCTCGGCGCCCGCTACCTGCACCAGCTCTACACGGCGGCGGCGCCGGGGTGCACGACGCGGGTCACCGTGCCGATGCTCTGGGACAAGCAGCGCGCGACCCTCGTCAGCAACGAGTCGTCCGAGATCCTGCGCATGTTCAACGACGCGTTCGACGACCTCGGTGCGCGGCCCGGCGACTACTACCCCGCGGCGCTGCGCCCCCAGATCGACGCCTGGAACACGCGCATCTACGGCACCCTGAACGACGGCGTGTACAAGGCCGGCTTCGCGACCGAGCAGGGAGCCTACGAGGAGGCCGTGCAGGGCGTGTTCGAGACGCTCGAAGCCCTCGAGGCCCACCTCGCGACCCATCGCTACCTGTGCGGCGCGCGGCTCACCGAGGCCGACCTGCGCCTGTTCACGACGCTCGTCCGCTTCGACGCGGTCTACGTGGGGCACTTCAAGTGCAACGTGCGCCGGCTGGTCGACTACCCGCACCTCTTCGCCTACGCGCGCGAGCTGTTCCAGCTCCCCGGCGTCGCGGCGACCGTCGACTTCGTCCACATCAAGGGGCACTACTTCGGGAGCCACCCCACCATCAACCCGACGGGCATCGTACCGGTCGGGCCCCTGGTCGACTTCACCGCGCCGCACGGGCGCGACGCGCTCTAGAGCCGCGCGCGGATCCGCTCCACCACGGCCTCGTCGGCCGGCGGGAACGAGAGCGTGTCGAGCTCCGCGCGCGTCGCCCACCGCAGATCGGCGACGTCGAGCCGCTGCGGTGCCGGCGAGCCCGGGCGGAGCGCGACCACGAAGAACAGCAGCAGCACCGCCTTCTCGGGGTAGCGGAAGTAGGTGACCTCGAGCGGCTCGCCCACCTCGACGTCGATCCCGAGCTCCTCCTGCAGCTCGCGCCGCACGGCGTCCCTCGGGTCCTCGCCCGGGTCGACCTTGCCCCCGGGGAGCTCCCACAGGCCCGCGAGGTGTGCGCCGGCCTTGCGCTGGGTCAGCAGCACGCGCTCACCTTCGATGAGCACCCCAGCGGCGACGAGGACCGGCGGCTTCTCCACGGGGCCATGTTGGCACGGGCGCGCCGCCCGCGGAGGATGGACGAGGTGTCCGCCTTCTGCTATCCCGGTCCCGTGACTGAATCGCGATTCAGTGGGGCCAAGGTGGCCGACGACGAGTCGCCGGGCAAGGCCGCCGACGCCCGCCCGAAGCGCGAGCGCATCCTGCGCGCGGCCACCAAGGTCTTCGCGCGCAAGGGCTTCTACGCCACCAAGGTGAGCGAGGTCGCCAAGGCCGCCGGTGTCGCCGACGGCACCATCTACCTCTACTTCAAGAACAAGGACGACCTCCTCGTCAGCCTCTTCGAGGATCGCATCGACCGCCTGCTCGTCGCGCTCGCCCAGGAGCTCGCGGCGCGGCCGGGCCCCGAGGCGCGCCTGCGGTGCGTGATCGAGATGCAGCTCGGGCTGCTCGAGGGGCAGCGCGATCTCGCCGAGGTCATCACGGTCAACCTGCGGCAGTCCACCAAGCTGATGAAGCAGTACGCGGCGCCGAAGTTCGCGCTCTACCTCGACCTCATCGCCCAGGTGGTGTCCGACGGGCAGCGAGCCGGCGTGTTCCAGGAGAACGTCTCGCCGCACGTGATGGCGCGGGCGATCTTCGGCGCGCTCGACGGCGTCACGATGACCTGGGCGCTCGGCCGCGCCGACGCGGGGGGGCTCTCGCGGGCCGCCACCCAGATCGCCGACGTGTTGCTGCGCGGGCTCTTGCGCTGACGTGGGCGCGTCGAGGATGCGCTCGCTGTTCGCCCGCGACCCGCTGCGGTTCGGGCTCGCGGCGATCCTCGCCGCCACCGCGGTCACCTTCGCCGCGTTCGCCGCGGGGGTCTCGCGGATCCTGCCGCTCCTGCTCGACCGCGACGTCCCGCTCCGCGCGGCGATCCCCCTCGTGCTCGGCCTGCTCGCCCTCGCGAGCGAGGTGGGCTTCCTCGTCGGGTGGCCGGTCGGCTGGGCAGAGGCCGCGCTGCGATCGCGCGAGCGGGGCGAGGCGCGTGCCCGCCGCGCCCTCGGGGAGTCGCCGGGGCGTCGCGTCGCGCGCCTCTGGCCCACGATGCTCGTGCTCGCTTCGGCGGCGTTCCTCGCGAGCGTCTCGTGGGGGCGCGACGCGCGGGCCCCGGGGCGGGTCGCCCGCCTGCTCCTCGCCGAGGCACGCCTCTCGTGCCTCGCCGAGAGGACCCCGAGCGTCCGCCACGTGCCGATGGTGCGGGCGGCGTGGCTCTGCCGGCCGGGCCACGCGCCGCTCCTCGTCGGCGAGGCGGCGGGCGGGATGGACTACGCGGCGCGGGACCTGTGGATCGCGGACGACCTGCGCTCGATCGAGGCCGACGACACGCAGATCGTCGCGCCCTCGTCGGTGCGCATCGTCGCGGGGCACACCAAGGTGCAGGGGCTCGCGCCCTACACGGCGCCGTCGTCGGTGCCGGCGGCGCACCGTGGGCTGGCGCTGGCCGCCGCCGGCCTGCTGGCCGCGGTGCTCGCGACCTG
>CAZUZY010000179.1:0-16056 GCA_964624885.1 uncultured Polyangiales bacterium
GGCAGCGAGGGCGCGCGCGGCTCGGTGGCGCGCGGCGGCGCGTGGAGGAACGGCGCGACCACCGGGGCTCCCGCGTGGTCGACCGACAGCACGACGAACGCCGGCCCCGGGTTCTCGGGGTCCGTCGCCGCGTCGATGGCCTTCTGCACCTGCCCGCTCGCGCTCTCACCGCGGGCCACGCGCACGACCGCGCGGGCGACCCCGGCGAAGATGCGCTCGACACCGATGCCGTCGCCGCCGGTCTGCTGCGCGAGGCGCATGCCGGTGGCCGCCCACGGCACGTCGCCGCAGAACACGAGCATCGGGACGCGCTCCATGTGCGCGGCGACAACGCCGGTCAGCACGTTGGTGGCGCCAGGCCCCGCGGTGACGACGATCGCGGGCACCTTGCCCGTGGCCCGGTGGAAGCCCATCGCCTCGAACACCCCGCTGCTCTCCTGCCGCGGCTCCACGAGCATGACCCGCGGGTCGCTCAGGATCGCGTCGAAGAACGGGATGATCGGGCCCCCGGGCAGCCCGAAGAAGGTGTCGATGCCCGCGGTCCAGAGGGTGCGCACGATGGCCGTCGCCGCGCTCGTACGTTCGTCCGCGCGGAACACGCCGCTGGGCGATTCGAAGAGCTCGGTTTCGGGTGCGCGGCCAAGCCGTCGCTTCATGGTTGGTCCTCCCAAGTAAGCACAGTTCGGTGCTTTGTCATGAGAAGAATTCTTGTTTGTTCCTCGCGATTGTGGGGCTCATGTACGCCGATGTCCTGTGATCTGGCGGACCAGTAGCTTGATCTGGATCGATTGCGCTGGCGCAAACAGTGGCCGAACGCCCTGCGATCTGGATCGGCCTCGTACTCGGCCCAAGCGTACGATTCCCTGCGTTTGCTGGGCGCGAGCGCAGGCGCCCGGGCGAGCGTCCGAGACGGAGTCGTTCATTCGGCGTGTGCCGGCGCACACTCATTCCGGCCAACCACTCCGGGCCAGCCGCTTCAGTCGTGACTTTTGGGTGGAGCGCCCTCACACCCACGCCACGGGCTACGCGCGCTTCACTTACTTGGGTGCGCCGGGGAGCGCGCCCTTGCCGGTCTCGACGAGCTCGAGCGCGAGATCGGACTCGAGCAGCCCGATCACCTCGCCGCGGGCCACGCTGGCGAGGTCGGCCTGCGCGGCCGCGAGCCCCTCCGCGCCCCACTTCACGAGGGCGACGTAGAACTTCGCCTGGATCGCCTGCTTGCCAGCGGCGACCTTGTCGAGGGTGGTGGCGGCGTCGGCCTTGCCGAGCGCGTGCCGCGCGAGGCGGCCCGTGAGCGTGTCCGCGCCCGACACGGCCATCAGGGCCTTCTCCGTCTCGAGATCGGTCGGGACCCCCGCGCGCCGCTGCACGGCCCGCACGAGGACGGCGAGGCGGGCGAGCGGATCGGGCGCAAGGCCGATGTCGAGGGCGCGCTTGAAGGTCGCCTTCGCGCGGACCGCGTCCGTCGTGCGCAGGGCTCGGAGCATGCGCGAGCTGACGATGCGCGCGAGCAGCGGCGCGTCGGTGGCGGCGGCCTCGGCCGCGGCCCAGGCCTCGTCCTCCTTGACCACCCCACCCTCGAAGCGCGCGTGGACCAGGGCGATCCGCAGCTGCACCTCGGCGAGGCCGTTGCCCTTGCTCGTGAGCCGCAGCGGCTGCAAGAGCTCGAGCGCGCGCAGGTAGCTGGTCTGCGCGGCGGCCACGTCGCCCGCGCGGCGCGCGTAGTCGCCCGCGAGCAGGCGCAGGTCCGCCTCGACGCCCGGCTCGGAGAGCAGCGCCTTCTCGCTCAGCGCCTTGGCCATCGCCTCGCGCGCGGCGCCGAGGTTGCCCTCGCGCGCCTCGAGGCGAGCCTTGCCGGCCCACGCCGTGGCGATGGGCTCGATGGCGAGCGCCTCGTCGAACAGCGTGCGCGCCGCGCCCGGACGGCCCGCCTGCCCCTCCACCACGCCCATGAGCGTGCGGAGGACCGCGCCCGACGGCTCCACCTTGCCGATCTGATCCGCGGCCCCGACGAGCGGCGCCGCGGCGAGGTACGCGCGCCGCGCGGCTTCCCAGTCCTCACGGTCGGCGAAGTCGCGGATCGCCGCGCCCGAGATGCCGAGCGCGCGCCCGAGGTCCTTGGCGGACGGCCGCCGCGGGTCTTCCTTGGTGCCGAGCAGCGAGCGCGCCAGGATCGCAGGGGCCGCGTCGCCCGAGCCGGCGAGCAGGAGGCCTCGCGCCACCACCTCGGCGAGCAGCGCGCTCTGGGGGAAATCGGGCGTGGCTGCGAGCGCCGTGCCGAGCGCGGCGTCGGCGACCACCTCCTCGAGCGTCTCCACCTTGATCGAGGGGAGGAGCGCGGCGACGAGATCGGTGTAGCCGTCGAGGCTCGGCGTGGAGCCGGCGTCGAGCAGTGCGCGGCGCAGCGTCTCGGGCACGAAGCCCTGGGCCTGCGGGCTGCCGACCACCTCGATCGCGCCGGGGACGTCGCCGTCGCGGAGCCGTCGCGCGACGAGCCGCACGCCGGCCGTGCGGGCGCCGAGCACCGCGTAGTAGACCTCGTCCACGTAGCGCGCCTGCACGCGCTCCCCCTCCTTGAACGCGACCACGCGGTCCATCCACTCGAGGAGCGCCTGCTCGGCCTCGGCCCCACCCTTGTCGTTCGGGGTGTAGACGAACGCGTCGTTCTTGCGCATCGCCACCCGGCCCGCGGTGACCAGCGGGGACTTCGGAAAATCGGCCGGGGCGCTGGTCCACACGTCGAGCGCCTCGAGGTGCGGCTTGGGCTTCGGATCGTTGGGACGCGCGAGCGCCCACAGACCGTAGAGGCCGAGGGCCGCGCCGTCCTCGCCGCGCGCCGCGGGGCCGAGCACCGCGCGATCGAGCACCGAGACGGCCGGATCCGAGAGCAGCTCCGGACCGACCTTGTTCACGCGGAGGAGGGTCGACGCGAGGCGGAGCGAGGCCAGCGCCGTGCGCTCGCGCCCCTCGAGGAGCATGCGGCCCGCGCGCACCATGAGGCGGTCGGCGAGCGGCTTCGCGAGCTGGGTGCGCCCCGGCGCGGCGGGCGCAGAGAACGTGTAGTGCGCGAGCGCGAGGGGGACGTCGGTCTCCTCGACCGGGGCTCCGGGCTTGAACGCGTAGGTCGGGGCGACCGGAGCGTTCGGTCGGCAGCCCGCCGCGGCGACGCCCACCAGCGAGACGGCCAGCGCCGAGCTCCAAGCGGGAACCGAGGAGAGCGCGACAGCGACGGAGACACCCTGGAGGACGCGACGCATCGCGGGCGACGATAGCACCCTTCTCCCCGCGAGCGGCTCAGCCGGTGGCGGCGACCGGCATGGCAGCGACGAGCCGGGCGATGAGCGCCTGGGACTCGGTGGCGAGCTCCTCGAAGACGATCCCCATGCCGGGCGGCTGCTGCTCGACACGGACGACCTCGCCCGTGCCCTCGATCGTCTCGATGTCGTCCATGATCAGCGTGAACCGGAGGTTGACCTTGGTGCCGACCGGCAGGGGCGACTTCGACTTGATGAAGACCCCCGTGTTGCTGATGTTGGTGACGTACTCGTGGATGAAGGCGTCGAACGACTCGAACTCCTTGTTGATGGTGAGTCGGTCGGACTTTCGGCCGTCACGGGGCTGATCGAGCTGGGAGGAGTGAGCGGCGTTCGGCATGGTGCCCCTGACACCACGGGCCGATACCCCGGGCCAAGAAAACGATCGCGCCCCGCCCTAGAGCTCCTCCCAGGTCGTGCACTTGGGGTTCTCCTGGCACTGGCACTCCCGCTTCTTGGCGGGCTTGTACTCCTTGCCGTCGAACTTCATCACGACCTGGTAGCAGTGCGGGTTGCCGTCGTCCTCGACGCGACGCGGGCGAACGGTGAGGTCCTTGAGGCCGTGGGACTTGGTCTCCATCGACTCGTACCGGTCGACCGAGGGGAACGTGCCCACGTAGTGCCCGCAGGTGCCGCGCGCGATGTACACCGAGCGGTTGCACGAGTCTCCGCACGACCACCCCGGCTTCACGAAGAAGTCCGGGGTGCCGTCGCCGTCGAGGTCCTCGTCGCGGACGTCGAGCTGCACGTGCTTGTCGAACGGGCGGGTGGCGTCGCGCTTGTCTCCGTCGGGCAGCGGATCGACGCACTCGCCGGGGACCGCGACCTTGGCCGTGTCGCCGCCGCCGCCGCCTCCGCCGCCCCCGCCGCCGGTCCCACCGGTGTTGACCGGTGCAGCGGGCGAGCACGCGACCCAGACCGTGCTCAGCAGCGCGAGCCACGCGCCCGGAAGCGCGCGCCCCTCGCGACCCCTCGACCGCCCTCGAATCGGCGCCATGCCGGCATCATACGCCTTGCGAAAGGAGCGCGCGCAACGATTCGGGGCTGGTCGCCGAGGGGGGCACGCGCGACAGGCGGGCAGCGAGCGGACGCTCGAGGCCCCGCTCGAAGTCCGCGTACTCGTGGTCCGTGTCCTCGCGCAAGAAGCACAGGATCGCGTCGAAGGTGCGGTCCTTCTCGAGCAGCATGGCCGCCTCGGCGTAGCTCTCGGCGATGACCAGGTCCCAGGAATCCAACAAAGCGGCACGCGCGGAGCGGGCCGCGCTCACCTGGGGATCGATGGCGAGGGCCCGGCGACGGCGCACCGGGGTCTTGCGGACCGGCGCGGGCTCGGAGTCGAACTCGCCCGCGAGCCCGGGGAGCGACACGAGCACCGTGGTGCCCGACTGCTCGCCCTGGCGGCTGTCGACCTGGATGGTCCCGCCGAGCGCGGTCACGATCCCGTGGCAGATCCACAGCCCGAGGCCGCTGCCCTCGGAGGCGGGCTTGGTCGTGAAGAACGGGTCGAACACCCGCCCCAGGCTGTCCTGGTCGATGCCGGTGCCGGTGTCGCTGACCTCGATGCGCGCCTCTCCCTGCGGACCGAGGCCGGTGCGGACCACGACCGCGTTGCGCTGCGGGTCCCCGGCGGGGATCGCCTGCGCGGCGTTGAGCAGGATGTTCATGAACACCTGCGCGAGGCGGCCTTCGTTGGCGAGCACGAGCGGCATCGTCTCGAAGCGCCGCTCCACCCGCGCCACCTTGCGGATCTCGTTCTGCGCGAGGGCGAGGGTGGCCTCGAGCACCCGCTGCGCGTCGATGGGGCGCCGCAGCTCCTCGTCGGCCCGCGCGAAGGACCGCAGATCCCGGACGATGGTGCGCACCCGCTCCGCGCCCTCGCGCACGATCTCCAGCATCTCCGCGACGTCGGAGACCTGCCGGCGCGCGCTCTCGAGCGTGGCGGAGTCCTCGGGCGCGAGGGGCGAGTCGGCGAGCTGATCGAGCAGCTCGGCGAGCTTCGGAAGCCGACGGTTCTCGATGTGCGCCACGTTGGCGAGCACGTACGCGAGCGGGTTGTTCACCTCGTGGGCCACGCCCGCGGCCAGGGTGCCGACCGAGATCATGCGGTCGGCCTGGCGCAGGCGCGCCTGGAGCGCGAGCCGCTCGGTCACGTCGCGCGCGAACACGAGGCACCCAGCCACGCCGTGCTCGACGCGAATCGAGGAAATCTCGGCGGTGAGCGTGGCCCCGTCCTTGCGGAGCAGCCGCACCTCGGAGCGCCCGTGGTCGTCGCCCCGCTCGCGCGCGCGGAGCGCCTCCTGGTCCTCGGGCAACACCGCGACCTCGATGCCCGCGCCGGTGAGGGTCGCGGCGTCTCGCCCGAGGTACGCCGCGAGGGCGGGATTCACGTAGACGAAGTGCCCACCCCGCAGCACGAAGATCGGGTCGGGCGCGGCCTCGATGAGCGTGCGGAACTGGGCCTCGGAGCGGCGGAGCGCGTCTTCGGCGGTGCGCCGCTCGGTGATGTCCTCGACGAGCGACGCGACGCCGATGGTCTGTCCGAGCGGATCGATGAGCGCGGTATCGTACCAGACGCACTCGATGCGCGAGCCGTCCTTGGTGCGGTGCACGTGGGTGCCCCGGTCGCCCTTGCGCTCGCGGTGCATGCGCTGGGCGAACGCGCGGACCACGTCCTTGTCGTCGGGGAGCACGAGCTCGGCGCCCGCGCCGATCGCCTCCCGCGCCGTGAAGCCGAAGATGCGGGTGGCCGCGTCGTTCCACTCCTCGATGCGGCCGTCCACGTTCCACACCACGACGCCGAGCGGCGAGTTCTTCACGTGCAGCTTCATGCGCTGCTCGGAGGAGCGCAGGGCGCGCAGGGCGCGCTGCCGCTCGGTCACGTCCTCGACCACCCCGAGCCCGCCGACGATGTCCCCCTGCGCGTCGCGGAGCGGCGAGGTGCGCAGCAGGACGTCGACGACGACGCCGCTGATCATCGACTCGTACGGCCCCTCGTAGACGCCGGGCTCCCCCTCCAGCACGCGCTCGATCGCCGGCAGCACCCGCTGGTCGCGGAGCTTGTGCATGTCGAGGCCGATCAGCTTCTCGTAGGGCGCCTGCAGGAGCTCGACGAACGCCTCGTTGCAGTCGAGGAGCGTGTAGTCACGGTCGTAGATGAAGACGCCGAACGGCGCCTGATCGAAGAGGGTCCGGTAGCGCTCCTCGGACTCGCGGAGCGCTGCGCCGACATCCTCGTCGAAGACCACGAGGGAGATGTATCACGAGGCCGCCGCGTGGGTAGCGCGGGAGGAGGCGGCGCCTTCGCCACTTCGTCTGGTCAGGGGTGCGAATCCACGTCGGCCGGCGCGTCGGGCGCGGCCGGCTCGGCGTCGGGCTCCTTCGACTTGCCCGAGCCGGTGGTCGACTTGCCCGAGCCCGTCGTCGACTTGCCCGAGCCCGTGGTCGACTTGCCCGAGCCCGTGGTCGACTTGCCCGCGGCGCCGGGCACCGGCGTGCGGTCGGCGCGATCTCCGGGTCGCGACGTGCGGGACTTGGCCTTCGGGAGGCTCGGGCGCTTGGGCGGCTCCTGCTTGCGGCGGAGCGCGATCCACACCACGACCGCGACGACCGCGACGACGGCGAAGGGCTTGGTGTACGCCGACTGCCCCTTGTTGGCGGGGCCGTTGACCGGCACAGCGACGCCGGGGGTCGTGGTGCCGGGTGC
The DNA here is from genome assembly GCA_964624885.1 of uncultured Polyangiales bacterium. GTDB lineage: Bacteria > Myxococcota_A > Polyangia > Polyangiales > JADJMO01 > JADJMO01. The sequence continues at coordinate 7,018 of CAZUZY010000179.1, forward strand.
CGCGGTGGCGAGGCGACGCTCGAACTCGTCGAGGGTCTCGAGCACGCCCTGCACCTGGGTGGCCTGCTTGTAGAACGTCGGGTTGGTCTTCTTGAGGATCTCGTTGCCGACGTCCTTGCCGAGCGCCTTGTTGTGCAGGTGACGCTGCTGGAGGCTGTAGATGAACAGGACGTCGGACCCGGAGAGCTTGAGCTCGTCGTGGATCTTGGCGAACTGGTTCACGTCGGTCTTGCCGGGCAGCGCGAGCACCCAGGTGCGGCCGCCGGTCTTCTGCTCGAGGGCCTCCACGCGGGCGACGATCTGCTTGCGCTCGTCGAAGGTGAGGCGGCCCGACAGATCGAGGAACCGCGCCTTTCCGCCGCTGGCGAAGGCCTGCTTCACGGCGGCGTAGTCGACAGCGATGCTCTCGGCAGGGGCGAGGTCGGCCACTTCGGCCTCCTACACCAGAAAGGCGTCCGAAACCACGCCGAAGCGTCAGAACAGACCGGCGACCCCGACCACCCCACCGACGACCGAGGGCCCCGCGAGCGCGGGCCGAGGGCCGTTCGGCGGCCGCGCCAGCGAGAAAGTCGGGGCGATCGACAGCCCCGCCGCCTTGGGCCCAGGGTCCTTGGGTGGGGTGGCGCCCGGCTCGAAGGCCAGCCAGCCGGCGTCGACCGCGGGTGCCACGATGGCGCCGATCAAGGCCCCGAGCGCGGCGAAGTCGGTCTGGTCGAGGCGGTCGCACGGAGACTGCGGCCCCGGACACCCCGCGAGGCCCTGCACGGCGTACGCGCCGAGCAGCGCGCCCCCGGCCACCAGGGACGCCTGCAGCGCGAGGCTCCGACCGATCACGCGGTGGTTGCCGTGGCCGAGGTGGATCCACGGCGTGAGGGCGATCTGCAGCGTGATGGCCGAGAGCAGCAGCGGCATGCGCTTGTCGGCGTCGAACTTGCGATAGGCGACGAGGGTCGCGCCGGAGACCGCGAGGCTCGCGACGAGGCCCTGGTAGCCGTACCAGGCGCCCCGGGGCGGCTCGACCTCCACCTCTTTCTCCTTCGTCGACGCGCTCGGCGCCGGCGTCACCGAGGCCGAGGGCGCTGCGCTCTCGACGGGACCGACGGCGGCGGACACCGTCGTGGAGGGGGCGGGGGTCGTCGCATCCGCCGACGCGGCGGCGCTGGAGGCCGAGGGCGCGGCCCCTTCCTTGGGCGCGTCTGCGCGGACGAGTGGCGTCAACACCGCACCGCCGAAGCCGAGCGCGACCAGCGGTCCCCACACCGACGATGAACGCATGCGAAAAAGACTACCCAAGTCCGGACGAGGAAGGCACGCATTCCGGAGCGGTCCGGGAGCGACCCAGCAAACCGGACGGGGACGGTCCGGGAGCGACCTGGCAAACCGGGCCGGGTGTATGCTGGGCCCCGATGGCGGACGAGCGCCCCCCGCGGTTCTCGATGATCCGCTCCTTCGCCCTGGCGGACATCGTCACCCTGGGCAACGCGAGCGCGGGCACCGCCGCCATCTTCGGGTGCCTCGCCTACCTCGACGGCCGCGACCGGCGGTTCCTCTGGATGGCCCTCGGGCTCCTGCCGATCGCGCTCGTCTGCGACGTCCTCGACGGCAGCATCGCGCGCTGGCGACACAAGCACTCGTCGCTCGGCGCCGACCTCGACAGCCTGGCCGACGTCGTCTCCTTCGGCGTGGCCCCCGCCGTGCTCGGCTTCACGCTCGGCCTGCGCGGCGGCTGGGACGCGGTGATGCTGCTCTACTTCGTGGGCTGCGGCATCAGCCGGCTCGCGCGCTACAACGCCACCGTGGCCGACCTCGCGGACGCGAGCGGCAAGGTCAAGTACTACGAGGGCACGCCGATCCCGACCAGCCTCGCCATCGTCGTCATGTTCGCGGTGGCGTTCGCACGCGACCGGGTGGGCGAGAGCCTGTGGTTCGGTCGCCTGCTCCTCGGCCCCTGGATCCTGCACCCGCTGTCGATCGTCTACGCGATCAGCGGGAGCTTCATGATCAGCACCATCCGCATCCCCAAGCCCTAGGCACCGAGCCCTAGGCGCGGAGCGCGCTCTCCACGAGGGCGAGCCGGTCCTGCCCCCAGAACAGCTGTTCGTCGTCGACCACGAAGCTCGGCGCGCCGAACACCCCGTGTTCGACCGCGTGGCGGGTGGCGTCGAACAGCGCCTGCTTGATCTCGGGGGACTGCGCGCGCGCGAGCGCGGCCTCACCGCCGGCGGGGACCAGCGCCGCCAGCACCTCGTCGGACGCGATGTCGCGATCCTCGGCCCAGTAGGCGCGGAACACCGCGTCGCGGAAGGCCCGCTGGTGGGCGGGGTCGAGCGCGAGATAGAGGCGCAGCGCCTTCACCGTGCTCATGGGGAACCGGGTCGGGAAGCGATACGGCACCCCCCAGTGCTGCGCCCAGCGGTCGAGGTCGCGCGCGACGTGACGCTGCTTGGCCGCCGAGAACGTGGCGAGCGGCACGTTGACCTGGCCCACGTCCTTGAACACCGCGCCGAGCAGCATGGGCCGCGCGGTGAGGCGCGCGCCGGTGCGGGCCGCGAGCGCGTCGACCTGGGTCATGCCGAGGTAGGCGAAGGGGGAGCTGAAGTCGAAGTAGGCGTCGAGCGTGTGCGGGCGCGACGGCGTGGGCGCGGGCGCCGGCGGTGGCGTGCCCCCGAGCGCGCGCTCGACGAACTCGAGGCGGTCCTGCCCCCAGTAGAGCTCGTCGCCCACCACGAACGTCGGCGCGCCGAACACGCCGAGCGCGACGGCGCGGTCGGTGCGCACCCGGAGCTGGTCCTTGAGGGCCGGGTCGTCGAGGCGCGCGAGGATCGCGGCGGCGTCGTGCCCGGCGCGCGAGACCACGTCGGCGACGACCGCGCGATCGGCGACGTCTCGACCCTCGACCCAGTAGGCCCGGTAGAACGCGTGGATCACGCGCGGATCGAGGCCACAGGCGAGCGTGGCCCGCAGCGCCTCGACGGTGCGGCGAGGGTGCCCGGCCGGCATGACGAGTGGCACGCCGAAGCGGTCCGCCCAGCGCTGCATGTCGGCGAGGTTGTGACGCGCCTTTGCCGGCCCGAGCGCCTCGGAGAGGTTCTGCGGGGTGCCGTTCTCGCGGAACACCCCGCCGAGCAGCATGGGCTCCCAGGTGAGCTCGGCGCGGGTGCGGGCGGCGAGCGCCTCCACCTGGGTCGAGGCGAGGTAGGCGTAGGGGCAGGAGTAGTCGAACCAGATCGCGAGGGGTTGCGGCACCGCGAGATGATAGCGTCCTCGGATGTCGAACCAAGGTGCTGTGCTGGTCACGGGGGGTGGAGGGGCGCTCGGCCGCGCCGTCGCGGCGCACCTGCGCGGGATCGGTCGCCTGGTGGTGACCCTCGATCGCGTCGGCAGCGACGCCGACCTGCAGGTCGATCTCCTCGCGCCGGCGTCCCTCGCCGTCGCCGTGGCTTCGGTCGCGGCGCTCGACGGCGCGGTGCTCGTCGCGGGGGGCTGGGCCGGTGGCGCGCCCCACCACGCGGCGCCCGAGGAGGACTACCGCAAGATGATGGCGCTCAACCTCGACACCGTGCACCACACGCTGCGCGCGGTGCTGCCGCGGCTGGTCGAGCAGGGGCGTGGGAGCATCGTCGTCATCGGCTCTCGCGCCGCGGTGCGCCCCGACACGAGCGCCAACGCCGCGGCCTACGCCGCGTCCAAGGCGGCGGCCGTCGCGCTCGCCGAGGCGGTCGCGGTCGAGGTGCGGGAGCACGGTGTGCGCGTGAACGCGGTGTTGCCCTCGACCCTCGACACGCCGGCCAATCGCGCGGCGATGCCCGACGCGGACGCGAGCCGCTGGGTGTCGCCGACCTCGCTCGCCGAGGTCATCGCCTTCTTGCTCTCGGACGCCGCGCGCGACGTCTCGGGCGCCGCGATCCCCGTCTACGGACGCAGCTAGGTTCTTCGTTACCAGAGCGGCCGCCCGTGGAGGCGGCAGGTCACTTCTTGAGCGCGCGGGCGGCCTTCGCCGCGGAGAGCGCCATCGCCGGTAGCTGGGTCATCGTCTTCATCAGCGAGAGCGCCAGCTGGAGCGGGGTCGTGCCGTCGACCCGCAGGGCGACCTTCTCGCCCGTCGTCGGATCCTCGGCCGCGCCGCGGGCGATCGTGCGGCTCCCGTCCGAGCGGATCTCGACCACCATCCGCGCGACCACGGGCAGCTCCTCGTCCTCGCGGGCGAGCGCGTCGGGGTCACGTCGCTCGGCGAGGCGGCGGTCGGAGTCGCTTTCGGGCACGGGGGGAGCTTGCCCCGTCCGCCTTTCGTCGGCGACCCGAAAAAGTGATTAGTGTCGCTTGACACTTTATGCACGAGACGTCATCTTGTCATGTGTGAGCGAGATGGCCCCCTTCCAGACCCTGCGGCGAGACCTCCGAACCATCCTCCACACCGTCTTCGGCGAGCCCCTCCCGATCTTCCGTCGGCGGAGCGCTCTGGCCCGTCACGGCCATACGTTGACCGTCGGGGCGGTGCCCGAGACCCTCGCCTCGCGGCCCGTGCGCATCGTCGAGCTGGTCCGGGAGACGGCCGACGCGGTCACGCTGCACCTCGAGGACGAGCGTGGTCGCGCCTTCGAGTTCCACCCCGGGCAGTTCCTCAGCCTCCTCGTGACGATCGAGGGCGTCGAGCACCGACGCGCCTACTCGATCTGCACCATGCCCGGCGGCGCGCGGGTCGCCGTCACCGTCAAGCGCGTGCGCGGAGGACGCGTGAGCAACCACCTCGTCGATCGCGCGGCGGTCGGGGATCGCCTCGCCGTGCTCGGGCCCTCCGGCAGCTTCGGCGTCACCGTCGATCCGAGCGCGCGGCGCCACCTGGTCCTCGTCGCCGGGGGCAGCGGGATCACGCCGATGATGTCCATCGCGGCGAGCGTGCTCGCGGGTGAGCCCGGGTCGCGCGTCACGCTCCTCTACGGCAACCGCCGCGCGGCCGACGTGGTGTTCGCGCAGGCCCTCGCCGCCCTCGCCGCGAGCCACGGCGGCCGCTTCGCACTCCGTCAGGTGCTCGAGGAGCCCGGCGACGATCCCCGCGTCGGGCAAGGGCGTCTCGAGCGCGCCGTGGCGGAGCGCGAGCTGCACGCGCTCGCGGTGGCGACCGTCGACGCCTTCTTCCTGTGCGGTCCCGAGCCGATGATGGTCGACGTCCGCACCGCGCTCGTCGAGGGCCTGGGCGTCGCCGCCGAGCGCATCCACGAGGAGCGCTTCTCGTCGCCGGCCCAGCGCTCCGCCACCGGCAAGCTGCCGACGCGCGCCCAGCCGATCAGCATCCGCATCGCGGGCCGCACCCACGAGGTCACGGCGCGCCCCGGCGAGACCTTGCTCGAGGCGGGCCTCGGCGCCGGCGTGCCGATGCCCTACTCGTGCGGCCTGGGTGGCTGCGGGGCGTGCAAGGTCCGGCTGGTCGCCGGCCAGGTGATCGAGGACGAGCCCAACTGCCTGAGCGCCGCCGAGCGCGCCCAGGGCTTCGTGCTCGGGTGCGTGTCGCGCGCCACCGACTCCACCACCGTGGAGGTCCCGTGAACGTCGCGCCCGAGGACGAGGCGGGGCCCGATCGCCGCCGCTTCCCCTACAAGATGAAGGACCTGAGCGAGCGCACCGGGCTGCCGCGGCAGGTCATCCACTTCTACATCCAGCAGGGCCTCGTCCCCGAGGGCCACAAGACCGGCCGCAACATGGCCTATTACAACGACGAGCACGTCGAGCGGGTGCGACTCGTGCGTCGCCTGCAGCACGAGCGCTTCCTCCCGCTCAAGGCCATCCGGGCCATGCTCGAGCACCGCGACGACTCGTTCAGCCCCGCCCAGCGCGCGCTCCTGCGCGACGTGCAGGCCCGCCTCACCCCGGCCCTCGCCGACTCCGGCACCGCCAAGGAGATCGTCGAGGTCGCCGCGCTCCTCGAGCGGCTCGGTCTGCTGCGCGACGATCTCGACGGCTTCGTGGAGATCGGGCTCCTCGCGGTGCGCACCGACGACGAGGGCCGCACGTTCGTGGCGCGCGACGACGTGTGGATGCTCGAGGCGTTCGCCGAGCTGCGGCGCGCGGGGATGACCGCGGAGCTCGGGTTCAGCTCCCGCGACCTCGCCCTCTACGAAGAGGCCATCGCGTCGCTGTTCCATCGCGAGACCAAGCTCATCGCCGAGCGCCTCTCGGACCTGCCGCCCGACGTGGTCGCCGCGACCGTCGAGCGCGCCCTGCCCGTCGTCAACCAGTTCCTCGCGCAGTACCACACCGCGCGCATCCGCAACTTCTTCGCCACCCTCTGAGGAGCCCCCATGTCGTCCCCCCTCGTGAACCTGCTCCCCGTCCGCATGCGCTCGCAGGTCGACGCGCTCCTCGAGGCCGTCTCGGTGTTCACCCACGTGCGTGACCCCAAGGTGCTGGCCGCGCTCGGTCCTTCGGGCGTGCGCGGCCTGCTCCTGCACCGCGGCAAGCAGGGTGTCCCGACCCGCATGCCCGCGACCCACACCGCCTACTTCGACTGGAGCTACCCGAACGACCAGCCCGAGATGGCGGAGCTGTACCGCCGGGCCAAGGAGGGCCAGTGGAACGGCGACTCGCTCCCCTGGCACACCGACGTCGACCCGCTCGACCCGAACGTGCCGCTCCTTCCCGAGGAGTTCGTGAGCTACGAGACCCTGCAGGACTTCGGCATCCGGCTCTCGCCCGAGAAGCGGCGCGAGCTCTCCTACTGCATGTGCACCTGGATGCTGAGCCAGTTCCTGCACGGCGAGCAGGGGGCGCTGTTCGCCGCCGCGCAGGTGACCGAGGCGGTGCAGTTCTTCGACGGCAAGCTCTACGGCGCGACCCAGGTGATGGACGAAGGCCGCCACGTCGAGGTGTTCAACCGCTACCTCGATACCAAGCTGAACAAGCTCTACGTCATCAACGACAACCTGTTCGTCATCATCGACTCGCTCATGAGCGACTCCCGGTGGGACATGAAGTTCCTCGGCATGCAGATCATGGTCGAGGGCCTCGCGCTCGGCGCGTTCGGCACGCTCTACCGCCAGACCAAGGAGCCGCTGCTCAAGGAGCTCCTCAAGATGGTGATCCAGGACGAGGCGCGGCACGTGCACTACGGCGTGTGCGCGCTCCGGGAGCACTTCCACCACCACATCACCGAGCGCGAGCGACAGGAGCGCGAGGACTGGGCCTTCGAGGTGGCGCTCCTCATGCGCAACCGCTTCATGGCCTACGAGCTGTACGAGGAGCACTTCGAGGGCGCGCTGAGCCGCGCCGAGTGGCGCACGTTCGTCGAGCGGTCGCCGGGCATGCAGCAGTTCCGCACGGTGATGTTCAGCCGCCTCGTCCCGAACCTGCGGGAGATCGGCCTGCTCACCGAGCGGATCATGCCCCACTACGACCGCGCCGGCCTGATGCAGTACTTCGGTGGCCGGTCGGCCGACCAGGTCACCGCCGCCGAGCTGCTCGCCGCCTGACCTGGCGAGCGAAAGCGTCCTAAAGCCGCGCGCAAGCGGTCCGTACCTCTGCCGCAGGAGGTCCGTGCGATGGCTGCCGCACTCGACACGATCGAGGACGACGAAGAGGGGGAGAGCACGCTCGTCGCGAGCCGGGCCGAGCTCGGTGACGTCCGCGCGCTGCGCCCCGTCGCGCGGCCGTTCTTGCTGGTCGCCGGGGGCAAGGACTCCGTCGGTCGGACCTTCAAGGTCGAGCGCACGACCGTGGTGGGGCGCGGCGAGGTGGACTTCTCGCTCGACGAGGAGGGGCTCTCGCGCCGTCACGCCCGCTTCGACGTGGACACCCGCGGCCAGGTGACGATCGAGGACCTCGGCTCCACCAACGGCACGTTCGTCAACGGCGAGCGCATCGTCGGGCGGCGCGCCCTGCGCGACGGCGATCGCATCGAGATAGGCACGGCGACGATCCTGAAGCTCGCCTTCCACGACGAGCTGCAGGAGGCCATCCAGCGGCGCCTCTACGAGCAAGCGACCCGCGACGGCCTCACCGGCGCCTACAACAAGCGCGCCTTCGGCGACGCGATGGCCAAGGAGCTCGCGTTCGCGGCGCGGCACCGACGCCCGCTCGCCCTCGTGCTGTTCGACGGCGACCACTTCAAGCGGGTCAACGACGGCTTCGGGCACGCCGCGGGCGACTACGTGCTCTCGACGCTGGTCAAGGTGACGAGCGCCGCCCTGCGCAAGGAGGACGTGCTCGCGCGCTGGGGTGGTGAGGAGTTCGCGGTGCTGCTCCGTGACACGGGGCTCGTGGCGGCGCAGGCGTGCGCGGAGCGGCTGCGGGTGGCGGTCGAGCGACAGGCCTTCGTGCACCAGGGTCGGACCATCCCCGTGACCATCAGCCTCGGCGTGGTCGCGACCGTGCCCAGCAAGGCCACGACGGCGCAGCAGCTCTTCGAGCTCGCGGACCAGTGCCTGTACGGCGCCAAGGAGCAGGGGCGCAACCGCGTGGTCGCCGCCGAGCACGCCATCGGCGAGTGACACGTCACACCGGCGTGACGGTCGAAAGACGCATTGCAGCGGAAACTTTCGTACAGGACGGCGGCACGCGGCCTGCTATCTCTCTGGGCATGCGCTTCGCTTCGTCCCTCGCGCCCATCCTCGCCGTCGTCGGTCTCGCTGCGCTCGTGATCCCGGCCTGCGGCGGCGACGGCGGCGGCGGCGACAACATCGACGTCGACGGCGGCGGCCTCGACACCGGCAACGGCGACACCGGACCGCTCGACGACGGCGGAGGGTTCGACTTCGGCACCGGCTGCACGCCTGGCACGCCCTGTGGCACGGCGGGCCTCTGCAACGCCGCCGGCGGTTGCTGCGAGCCCGCCGCGGCCGCCTGCGGCAGCAAGTGCTGCGGCACCGGGCAGGTCTGCTACGCGGGCGCGTGCGTGACGCCGGGCAAGGCGTGCCGCAGCGTCGACGACTGCGCCGAGGGCGAGACCTGCGATCCGTCGATCGGCGGCGGGGACGCGGGCCCTCCCCCGTCTTGCGGCGATGCGGCGCCGAGCCCGGTGGGGCGCTGCGTGCCGCGGCCTCCCACCTG
>CAZUZY010000180.1:0-15956 GCA_964624885.1 uncultured Polyangiales bacterium
GCTCTCGCGCCTCCGCTACCTCGAGGCGGTGGGCCTCGGGCACCTGGCCCTCGACCGCCCGGCGCGCACGCTCTCGGGCGGCGAGGCGCAGCGGGTGAGCCTCACCGCCGCGCTGGGCACCTCGCTGGTCGGCGCGCTGTTCGTGGTGGACGAGCCCACGGTGGGCCTCCACGCGACCGACATCCCGCCGCTCGTCGACGCGCTGCGCGCGCTCGCCCACGCCGGCAACGCGGTGGTGGTCATCGAGCACGATCCTCAGGTGATCGCGGCGTGCGATCGGGTGGTCGAGCTCGGCCCCGGCGCCGGCCCCGCGGGCGGCCGCGTCCTGTTCGACGGCGTGCCGAGCGCGCTCGCGGAGCGCACCGACCTCCCCACGGGTCGTGCGCTCGCCGCCGCCGCGCGTCCGTCCCCTTCGACGACGCGCGCGCGCCGCACGTCCAGGGGCGCGCTGCACCTCGGCAACGTCCGCGGCCACAACCTGCGCGGCGTCGACGTGGACTTCCCGCTGGGTGCCATGACCGTCGTGACGGGCCCCTCGGGCAGCGGCAAGTCCACGCTCGTCGGCGCCGTCCTCGCGCCCGCGGTGGCCCGGGCGCTCGGCCAGACCACGCCCGAGCCACCGCTCGCGCACGACGCCCTCGCCGGCGTCGCAGGGCTCGGCGCGGTCATCACCGTCGACCAGGCGCCCCTCGGGCGCACGTCGCGCGGCAACCCGGCCACCTACACCAAGGCGTGGGATCACGTGCGGGCCCTGTTCGCCGCCGAGGGCGAGGGCGCCGGCGGAGAAAGCCTCCCCGCCGCGCACTTCTCGTTCAACAGCGAGGGCGGGCGGTGCGCGACCTGCTCCGGGGAGGGCTACGAGACCGTCGAGATGCAGTTCCTCGCCGACGTGGCGGTGCTGTGTCCGGTCTGCCAAGGCAAGCGCTTCGGCCCCGAGGTGCTCTCGGTGCTCGTGCGTGGCCTCAGCGTCGCCGACCTCCTCGAGAAGACCGTCGGCGAGGTCATCGCGTGGGCCGCGTGGAACCCGAAGGCGATGCCTTCGAGCGCCTGGGTCAAGCTGCAGCGCGCGCTCACGCCGCTCGATCGGGTGGGCCTCGGCTACCTGCCGCTCGGCCAGCCGCTCCCGACCCTCTCGGGTGGAGAGGCGCAGCGCCTCAAGCTCGCGCGCGCGCTGGTCGAGGTCGGAGAGCTGGCCGCGCGCAAGCGCGCCCACGAGGCGCTGGTGGTCGTCGACGAGCCGAGCGCCGGTCTGCACGCGGTCGATGTCGACAAGGTGATCGCCGCCCTCGACGCGCTCGTCGACCAGGGCGCCACCGTCGTGGTCGTCGAGCACGATCTGTCGGTGATCCGCGCGGCCGATCACGTGATCGATCTCGGCCCGGGGGGTGGCGCCGAGGGTGGCCGCGTCGTCGCCCAGGGCCCGGTCGACCAGATCCTCCACGCGGCGACCCGCACCGGGCTCGCGCTGCGCGGCGAAGTGACGGCCAGCGTCCGCGTCGACGCGCGTCCCCACGCCACGCCCGACGCGATCGTGCTGCGCCACGCGCGCGAGCACAACCTCAAGGACGTCTCGCTCACCATCCCCCGCGGCAAGCTCGTGGTCGTGACCGGCCCCTCCGGCAGCGGCAAGTCGACGCTGGCGTTCGACGTCGTGTTCGCCGAGGGACAGCGGCGGTTCCTCGAGACGCTGAGCGCCTACGCGCGCCAGTTCCTCCCCACGCTGCCGCGCCCCGACGTCGAGACCGTCCTCGGTGTGCCGCCTTCGATCGCGCTCGAGCAGCGCACCACGCGCGGGGGTCGCACCTCCACCGTGGCGACCGTCACCGAGGTGGCCCACTACCTGCGCCTCCTCTACGCGAAGGTCGGCACGCCGCACTGCCCGAGCTGCGACACGGCCATCGAGGCCATCGACGAGCGCACGATCCTCGCGCGCATCGCCGCCCTCCGCGAGCCCGTGATGGTGCTGTCGCGAGCCATCCGCGCGCGCAAGGGCACCCACCTCGACGTGTTCACCCTGGCGACGCGCGCCGGCTACCACGAGGCGTTCGTGGACGGGGCCCGGGTCGCGATCGAGCCGCCCCCGAAGCTCGCGCGCAACAAGGAGCACACCATCGAGCTGGTCGCCGCCCAGGGCGACCCGGCCGCCTTCGAGGCGGCCCGGCTCCGGGACGCCCTGCGACGGGGGGACGGCGAGCTGCTCGTGCGCACGCTCGGCCGGCGCGCGGAGGAGTTCGTGCTCAGCTCGACCCGCGCCTGCCCGCGCTGCGGCAAGGGCGTGCCGGAGCTCGATCCGCGCTGGTTCTCGTTCAACACCGCGCAGGGCCGCTGTGCCGCGTGCGAGGGCGAGGGCCGCGTCGGCGAGGAGCCGCACACCCGCGTGTGCAAGGCCTGCCAGGGCACACGCCTCGCGCCGATCCCGCGCGGGGTCCGCCTCGCGGGCGAGACCTACGCCGCCTTCTCCGCGCGCCCCGTGAGCGACGCGGTGGTGCGCACGCAGGCGCTCGTCGCAGAGCTCGGTGCGCACCCGCTCGCCCACGCGGCGCTGGCCGAGCTCGCCAGACGGGTCGCGTTCCTCGACCGCGTCGGCCTCGGCTACCTCTCGCTCGATCGGCCGGCACGCACGCTGTCGGGCGGCGAGATGCAGCGCCTCCGGCTCGCCGCGCAGCTCGGCTCCGGCCTGACCGGCGCGCTCTACGTGCTCGACGAGCCGACCATCGGCCTGCACCCGCGGGACACCCAGCGCCTGGTCGACAACCTGCGGGCCCTCGTCGACACCGGCTCGACCGTCATGGTGGTCGAGCACGACGAGGCCACCATCCGCGCCGCAGACTGGGTGATCGACATCGGCCCGGTCGGCGGTCGCGCGGGTGGCCACGTGGTGGCGGCCGGACCGGTCGCCGCGGTGCTCGCCGACGCGAGCTCGCCGACCGCGCGGGCCCTCGCCGATCGCCCACCGCCCCGGACCGACCCGCCGACCGGGAAGGCGAAGGAGCTCGTCCTCACCCACGCGCGCGGGCACAACCTGCAGGGCGTCGATTTCCGCGTGCCGCTCGGGCGGTTGACGGTGGTCGCGGGCGTGTCGGGGAGCGGCAAGAGCACCCTCGTGCAGCGCGTGTTCTATCCGGCGCTGCGCCACGCGCTCGGGCTCGAGGCCGACCCGGCGCTGCCCTTCGACAAGCTCACCGGGGTCAAGGCGGTGGAGCGCGCGCTCGCCGTGGATCAGTCCCCCATCGGGCGCACGCCGCGGTCGGTCCCGGCCACGTTCCTCGGCGTCTTCGACGCCATCCGCAAGCTCTATGCGGCCACGCCCGAGGCGCAGGTGCGGGGGTTCTCTCCGGCGCGCTTCAGCTTCAACGCCGCGGCCGGCGGACGGTGCGCGGCCTGCGAGGGCGCGGGGCTGCTCGTCAGCGAGATGAGCTTCCTCCCCGACGTCGTCGCGCCGTGCGAGGCGTGCAACGGCCTGCGCTTCGACGCGGCCACGCTCTCGGTGCGCTGGCACGGCCGGTCGATCGGCGAGGTGTTGCAGACCACCGCGGCCGACGCCGCCCAGTTCTTCGCCGCCTTCCCGAGCATCGCCAAGCCACTCGCGGTGCTCGACGATCTGGGGGTCGGCTATCTCATGCTGGGGCAAGCGTCGAACACTCTGAGCGGCGGAGAGGCGCAGCGACTCAAGCTCGCGGCCGAGCTCGGCCAGGAGTCGCGTCGACATCGGCCGACGGTGTACGTGCTCGACGAGCCCACGACCGGTCTGCACCGCGGAGACGTGCGCCGCCTCGTCGACGTGCTGTTCCGGCTCGTCCGTCGGGGCGACACGCTGGTGGTGGTCGAGCACCACCCGGACCTCATCGCGAGCGCTGACCACGTCGTGGAGCTCGGTCCCGAGGGTGGCGCGCGCGGTGGGCGTATCGTCGCCGCTGGCACACCGGCGGAGGTCGCGCGCGCCTCCACCGCCACCGGGCGAGTCCTCTCGGAGGTGCTCGCGCTGCCCTCGCAGCGGCGGCGCGCGGCGAGTAGAGTGTCGAGGTGACCCGCGTGATGGTCGTGGACGACGAGCCCGGGCTCCTCGAGATCCTCGAGCGAGCGCTGCGACGCGGCGGCTACGACGTCACCACCCACGGCAGCGGCGCCGACGCCGTGCTCGACATGGTCGACGGTCGCCTGCCCGACGTGCTCGTCACCGACGTGCGCATGCCGATGGTGGGCGGCGTGGAGCTGCTCGACTACGTGCGCGATCGGCACCCCGCGCTGCCCGTGATCGTCATCACGGGCCATCGCACGAGCAGCTCCATGCGGGGGGTCCCGGTGCTCGAGAAGCCGTTCGCGATGTCGACCCTCATCGAGGAGATCGAGCGCGTCGCGCCGCGGGCCTGAGGCTGCGTCGGCAGGCTGGTCGGCTCAGGGCCACGTGCAGGCCGTCGCGGCCTTGGGGTCGGTCACCGCCGCGCAGCGATGCTCGTTCGGGTGGGAGAGGTAGTAGAGGTCGGTGCCCTCGGTCGCGAAGTAGTGCGCGAGCACGTTGGTCAGGTAGCTGCCGGTGTCGAAGTTCTTGCACGGGTCGGGCGGGTCGAAGCCGTGCACGCCCTGCGGCACGATGTACGCCGTGAGCACGCCCGCGAGCGTGCCGCTGGGGCGCCAGCCCGTCTTCTGCGCGTCGAGCCGGGGGGCCCACACGGTCTTCTCCTCGCCCGAGGCGCCGGCCTTGGCGAGCCGCGCGAGGCGGAGAGGTATCGCGGGGCGTTGCTGCGCGTAGAGCATCTTGCCCTCGGCCAGATCCTCGGCGTCGAACAGCGCGTTCGCGCACACCTTGGAGCCGACCGGGTAGGTCGCCGCGTCGGTGCAGCCCGGGAAGCCGGAGACATCGGGCGCGCAGCCCGCCCCGGCGGGGTGACGACCGAGCCACGCGATGCCCTCGACCACGTGGTTGGTCAGCAGGAACTTGTTGGGGGTCATCCCGTAGAGCGCGAGGAGACCGTCGGGGGCGACGTAGTCCGGGTAGTCGGGCGCGAGCACGTTCTCGGGGCGCAGGAACGGGATGGCGCCGTGGATGCGCGCCGCCGCGATCCCGGTGTTCACCGGGACGTTCATGTCGCCGACGGTGTTGAGCGTGAGGACACCCGCCGGGGGCACGACCCGCCCGCTCTCGTCGAGGCGAGGCTTCACGTAGTAGTAGGGCGCGAACGTGACCGGGTCGGCCGGATCGAGGGCCATCTGCCCGAGGGCGAGCAGCTTGCGGAAATCGGGCGTCTGCCTCTTCAGACCGAAGCCCTCGGCGGGGGCGACCAGCGTGCTCCCTGCGTCCCACTTGCGCGTCTGGTAGACAGCGCCGCGCTCGCCCCACGTGGAGACGAGGGCGAGCGGCGCGACGCCGTCGCTCACGTTGCAGACCTTGCCGTAGCGCTGGACCGAGCCCGCCTTGTAGGTGGCGATGACCACCGCGTCGTCCTGGGACGCCGGCAACGCGACGCGGAAGTCGGCCTCGCCCGAGTCGGATTTGGCCTTGGTGACCCGCGCGCAGCGGAGCTCGCCGGTGGTGTGGTTCTCGACGACCACGTCCACGCCCTCCTGGAGCTTGTCGCGCCCGAGGCAGCCGATCTCGATCTCGAGGTCGTCGTTGAGATCGACCACCACCCAGCGCAGGCTCTTGTCTCCAGCGGCGCAGGCGGTCCGCTTCTGCTTGTCCTTGGGGAGGGGGATCGGCTTGCCCATGTCGTCGAGCTTCAGGTTGCCCGCCCCGTCGCGCTCGAAGTCGAAGCGCGCCTCGGCCGGCACGCTGACCACGAGCGGGCCCATCACCCGCAGATCGACGGCCTCGACGACCCCACCCTGGAAAGACCGCACGCCGATGTCGGTCAGTGACCCGCCGCCCGCCATGGGCGCGGTCGCGGTGACGTAGGGATCGACCGCCCCGGCGAGCGACGAGAGGATGCCGCCGAGCGACCCCCCCCAGGCGTAGTAGCGGTTGCTCGCACCGCCGATGTCCGGCACGCCGTCTCCGTCGAAGTCCCCGGCCAGATCGGGCACGCCGTCACCATCCCAGTCGTACTTGCGCGTGCCGTCGAAGGTGCGGAGCGCGCGCGTGACCAGCACCTCCTCGAGCGCAGCCTGGCGCACGAGATCGCGGGTGTGGAACAGATAGGCGCTCCAGTAGTCGCGACCGGACTCCTTGGCGAGGACGCCGTCGCCGTTGAGATCCCGCACCCGCGATCGGACGAAGGCCTTGGCGAACGGCTGCAGGCAGGCCGCGCGGAAGAACCCGGCGGCGAGGGCGTACGTGCCGTCGTCGAGCTCGAGCCCGTGACCGGGGGCGTTCATGGCGATGGTCGCGATCCCGTGGCGCGCGAGCTCGCCCGCGAAGGCGAGCCCCTCGGTCATGTTCCCGGTGTAGCCGTGGCCGTAGTAGGTGACGGGGAACGGCTGCTTGTGCGCGGCCGAGGCCTTGGGCACCACGAGGAAGAACGACACCTCGGTGTCCGAGTGCTTCACCGCGCCCGTCTTCGGATCGTAGTCGATGGTGGCGTAGGGCGAGACGTCCTTCACGTCGCCGAGCAGCCACGGCACCTTCAGCGTGCCGACCACGAGGTGGTCGACCCAGTCGTAGCCGTCGACGAGCCGCTTGCCGGCAGGCCCGCCGAGGCCGAAGACCTGGTCGACCATCTTGGTCAGGGTCTCCTTGAACTTGGGCGTGACGCGCGCGATGTGGCGCGCCTCCTTGGGCGTGTTCTGCTCGACGCACTCCGGGGCGCTGGTCCAGCTCGCCGGGTCGGTGTCGTCCGCGTCGACCTTGCCGACGGCCTTGATGGGCTTGATGTCCGGCGGGTAGTCGGCACCGATCCACGCCGCCTTGCCCTTGCCGTACGCGCCGTCCCTCCACGCGAACAGATCACTGACCGTGGCCTGCGTGGTGAACGTGAAGGCGAACTGCACGTGATCGATGGGGCGGGCGCCGAGGTTGTAGTACTTGGGCTTCTCGGCCATCTTGTCGGCGAGGCGCTGGACCGAGGCCTTCTGCGACGGGTGGTGTACCCACGCGAACGGCGACTGCACGGCCTTGCCGTCCTTGCCCTTGAGCCGATCGGTGACCACGACCGCGTACTCCGTGAGCTCGTCGAGCGGGATCATCGGCCGCAGGACGAGGCTGTTGGTCTCCGATTCGTAGAACGTGTAGAGGCCGTCGACGCCGTTGGCGGGGCGCTTTCCCTCGGGGAAATTGGGGTGATCGAGCACGCCGTCGAAATCGGTGTCCTCACCGGGATCGAGCACGCCGTTGCCGTCGAGATCCTCCTCGCGCGTCTCGAACAGCAGGTTGGCCTCCCCCTTGTGCGGGTCGTTGGGCCAGTAGCGAGAGAGCTCGCGCAGGGTCAGGGGGAAGTTGCCGCCGCCGAGGTCGAGCGGGACCGGGACCCCGGTCGTGAGGTTCACGAGGTAGACGACGTCGTCCTCGAGCGCGAAGTCGTCGTCGGCGTGGTGCGCCTTGACGTCCTCGGGGTCGAGCGGGCGATCGAACGGGATGGTGATCGGCGCGAAGGTGCCGAAGCCCTCGAGCTTGCCGAACTGCTCGCGCGCGCGGCGCTCGATCTCGGTCGGCGCCAGCAGCGAGACGTTGAGGCGGCGCCCCGTGCGCGAGCTCGGATCGGGCCAGGTGGCCACGTCGTTGGGCAGCGGCATCTCCGGCAAGGGCTTGCGCCCGAGGTCGAACACCACCTTGGGTCCACCGGTCTCGGTGGTGCGCCGCACGCCGCCCGGCGCCTCGTCGACGCCGCACCCCGGGCCACCCACCGTGGCGACCACGGCGAGCAACGGGAGCGCGCGGGCGAGGAGTCGTTGGAAGAAAGACGCCATTCGTTCCCTCAGAATTGCACGCCCACGCGGCCTTGCACGACCGACTGAGGCTTCTTGCTCCGCCCACCCACGTCGTCGAAGGCGTGGCCCGGGAACAGCACGCCGGCCTGGATCCCGACCTGGAGGAGCGTCGCCGCCGAGAGCCCCTTGTGCCACTCGGCGCCGAGATCGAGCTCGAGGCCGAGGTCGCGGGCCTTGGGCGAGCCGCCCTCGTAGTTGGCCTCGCCGGTGGTGGCGGTGCGGTAGGGATCGACGACGTCGCTCGTGGCGACCGCGACGACCGCGCCGGCCTTGAAGTCGAAGCACTGGCACGGGCGGAACACGACGGTGGGGTTCAGGTACTGCGCGCCGAACACGCCGCCGTTCGACGTGAGGAAGCGAGCGCCAGGCATCGGCCGCGCGACCAGCGCCGGGTCGAGCGCGTTGGTCGCCGCGCGCGCGGTCTGGAAGTGCAGGAGGAACGGGAACAGCACGAGCCCGATCGAGTGGTTCGGATCGAAGGTGAAGCGACGCACGGTGCCGTCGTACGGATCGGCGTCCCCGCTCGCGTAACCGCCCTCGAGCTGCACGACCCAGCGCCCGCGACTCGGTCCCGACTCGGACTTGCTCCGCCCGACGATGCCGACGACCGCGGCGCCGCCGTACGAGGCGATGGTCTGCTCGAGGTGGTCGAGCGAGCGGATCGCCGTGGTCTTGCCGCGGACCACCGCGATCTCCGCGGAGAAGAAGGCATACACGTCGTCGGCCAGCGTCGTCGCGGTGCGCGCGGCGAGGTCGCCGACGAAGACGTCGACACGGCCGTCCGAGCCGCTGCCGTCGTCCTCCCGCACCTTCTGCCACCGCCGCGTGCCGAAGAAGCCGAACTGCGTGTGGTCCTTCTCCCAGTACGTGCTCAGCACGGCCTGGTAGGTCCGATCGCCGCGGCTCCACGAGGCCGTGGCGTCGTTGACCACAGCGTCGCCGGCGACCGCGACGACCCAGGGCGAAGCCGCGCCGAGCGGGCGGGTGGCGTAGGCGACGCGCGCGACGATCGACCCGAGCTTGTAGTCGCCGAACAGGGGCGCGTGATCGCCGTCGTTGGCGAGGATCCCCATCCCCCAGTGGTTGCCGACGAGGCCGAGACGGAACAACCCCACCGAGGTGGTGAGGTCGGCGTAGGCGTAGCGGAGGCGCGCGAACGGGGGCAGCGCCTCGTCGCGCGCGCGATCGCCGGCGGCGCCGACGCCCTGGGTCGTGTCACCGAGAATCCAGTGCGGCGCGAGGTCGGCCTGCACGACGACCTTGAGCCGGTCGTAGACGCTCAGCTGGCCACCGAGGCGCAGCCACAGCGTGGCCCAGTTGCGCTGACCGAGCGCGAGCTGATCGGGCGCGGTGACCGGCGCGGTGAGCCGCAACCGGCTGTCGTTCTCGTACCGCAGCTGCAGCTCCCCGTGGAACGAGAGCGCGACCTTGTCGGCGCCGCCGGGCAGGAACGCCATGCGGTGGGTGTCGTTCACGAGGCGGGGGAGGTTCTTCGGGACCTCTTCGTCGGCGCGCGCCGACGCCGCCACGCCCGCGATCGCGACCAGCCAAGGAAGACCGAGGAAGAACGCCGACGAAGCGCGCGGCATACGGGGCTACGTGTAGCCGACCTCGGGGCGCCTGGCCAAAGAGAGCGGTCGGTCAGGCCGCGCCGGCGAGCGCCTCCGAGCCCTTGCGCTCACGCTCGGGCTCGAGCTCGACGACCCTCGGCTCGGTGGGCGCATCGATGCCCGCGGCGACCAGCGCGGCGTGGATCCCGGCGCGGGCCTCGGCGATGGCGGCGCGCTGTGCGTCGACGTCGAGCGCGAGGGCCAGATCCTCCGCGTGGACGCGGGCATCGTCGAGCGCGCGACGGAGCTTCTTCAGGCGCGTGATGGCCGCTGCGTCGGCCGCCGTGCTGGCGATGGCGGGGGTGGCCTGGGCGAGGACGGCGGCAAGCATGGAGACCTGCGCGGTCGCCTGGGCGATGGCCTCCACCGCCGTTCGGCGGGTGTCGAGGGCCGCCAGATCACGCTCGGCCTTCTCGCGAACGGCGTCTTTCAGGAAGTCCTTGGGGGTGCTCATTGGATCGTTCTACCGCAGGCATACACACCTGCGCAAGCGTTCAGTCTCCGGGCGGCGGAGGGTCGCCTCGGGTGCTAGCCTCGCGCGCGATGCACAAGCCCTCCTTCGCCGCGTCCCTGGCGCTGGCGCTCTCCTCGATCGTCGTCCCGGGCTGCGGGGGTCACACCACCGACGGCGAGCCGTCGCTGCCCGCCACCGATGCGGGTGTGGATGCACCCGCGCCGGTCCCGCAGACGCTGACCATCACGGAGGTGTCGTTCAACCAGGCGGTGAAGGTCCCCGTGTTCGTGGACGGCCT
The DNA here is from genome assembly GCA_964624885.1 of uncultured Polyangiales bacterium. GTDB lineage: Bacteria > Myxococcota_A > Polyangia > Polyangiales > JADJMO01 > JADJMO01. Next base: position 10,223 of record CAZUZY010000180.1, read on the forward strand.
CCGCGCGGAGTCGACGGTGCCGGTCATCGTGGGGCGCCCGGCGTTCGTCCGGGTCGGCACCAAGCCGGCCAAGGGGTGGACCCGCAAGAACGTGAAGGCCACCCTCACCCTCAAGAACGCTGCGGGGGTCGCGGTGACCTTCGACGCCAAGAAGTCGGTGGGGCCGAACACTTCGACCGAGGCCGACCTGAGCTCGACGTTCAACTTCGACGTGCCGGGAGAGGCCATCGACGGCAGCACCACGCTGGCGATCAGCCTCGTGCCCGAGGCGGGGGGCGAGGCCCTGGCGCGGGTCCCCGAGGGAGACGTGTTCGAGCCGCTGCTCGCGAAGAGCTCCGGTCCGCAGCTCAAGATCGTGGTCGTGCCGGTGCGCTACGGCGCCGACGGCAGCAACCGCGTGCCCGACACGAGCGCCGATGCCCTCGCGGCCTACGCCAACACGATCTACTCGATGTACCCGACGGCCAAGGTCGAGATCAGCGCCCACGAGCCGTTCGACTGGAAGGACCCGACGGACGCCGACGGCTCCGGGTGGGACGCGCTGCTCGAGGCGATGGTGGAGCTGCGCGCCGCCGACAAGGCCCCGAACGACGTCTACTACTACGGCCTCTTCAAGCCCAACGACTCGTTCTGGAAATACTGCAAGATGGGTTGTGTCCTCGGGTTGTCCGGACAGTTGACCAACCCGAACGACGCCACCGGACGCGCGAGCATCGGCGTCGGCTACTCCGACGATCAGTCCGCCAACACCATGGCTCACGAGATCGGACACGCGCACGGACGGGGCCATGCACCGTGCGGCGGTCCGCGGGGCGTCGACAAGAAGTTCCCGTATTCGGACGGCTCGATCGGCGTCTACGGCTTCGACCTCGAGAGCAAGGATCTCCACGACCCTGGCTACTACGACGTGATGGGCTACTGCGAGCCGCGCTGGATCTCGGACTACACCTACAAGGCGCTCTACGACCGCATCAGCTTCGTGAACGCGGCCAAGTCCGAGGTGGGCGTGGTGACGAGCCCGAAGGCGTACCGCATCGTGCGCGTCGACCCGAAGGGCAAGCTCGTGTGGGGCAAGAAGCTCGTCCTCGACACACCACCGGCGGGCGAGCCGTACGAGCTCGAGCTCACGACGGACACCGGCACCACCAAGGTCACGGCGCAGCTCTACCGCTACGGCGACCTCCCGGGCGGCATGCTCATCCTCCCCGAGCCGACGGTCCCTGTCCGCGCCGTTGGCGTCAGCGGCATCGTCGGTGTCAGCCGGCTGACTCTCGGGCACTGACAGGCCTGTCGACGAGTGCCCTGAGCTCGGGGGCATTCTCCAGCGGCCGCTCGGACGGCTCCGCTGCGTTCCTTGTCGCAAGGCCCATTGCATCCCTGCAACGCGTGGAAGGACAGACCCGTCACCGCGGGTGGACGCCTCTGACACGGTTGCCAGGGACACGACCGCCCACGCCGCGGCAAGAATGCGACAGACCTACAATGTGGGACACGGGAACCAAGCCGCTTTTTGCTCGGAAATCGAAAACGCTTTTCTTTGGCACGAGGAGTGCTTATTAGGGGCCCGCCATGGCCAACCTCCCCCACCCCGATCGGCGCGCGCTCGAGCGCTCGACGCTGCGTGGGTATGCGCGGGAGGAGCTCGACGAGGTCGAGAGCGGCATGCATCCCCTGTCTTTCGGCGAGCTCGGCGCCCGCCTCGCCCAGCTGCGGGCCGAGCTCGCGCGCGAGGCGGCGTTCGGCGTCTGAGCCGCCGCGCCGCGGTCGCCCTCCGACGGGCGCCCTCCGACGGGCGCCCTCCACCGCCCTCCGCGGGCGCAGTCGTGTTCGCGCGCGTGTAGGCTCGTACACATGGGTGACTCGTCGACCACACAGCACCTCACGGCACGGACCCTCGAGGCGGCGGCGTTCGCCCCCTACGGGACGGTTGTCGAGGGCGGTGGGGCGTCGCTCGTGGCCAACCAGGGGACCGCCGCCCGCTTCGATCAAAAAACCACTCTCCAGAACGAGCGCCCAGGGGCACGCCTCGCCATCTCGGTGTTCCGGTGTGCCGCGCAGTCCAGCCAGCCGTTCACGATCCGACTGCTCGAGAAGCACCCTTGCTCGACGCAGCTGTTCGTCCCCATGAACGCCCAGCGCTACCTCGTGATCGTGGCCCTCGGCGGGGACACACCCGACCTCTCGACGCTGTCGGCGTTCGTCGCCCACGGGGCGCAGGCCATCGCCTATCACCCCGGGGTCTGGCACCACCCGATGGTCGCCCTCGACGCGGCGATCGACTTCGTCTGCTTCGTCCACGAGGACGGGACCGCCCGCGACTGCGTCGTGCATCCTCTGTCGACGGTGGCGACGGTGCGGTGTTGATCGGGCGACGTCACCAGGCGGCGAGGTAGGTCGCCGCGAGGGCGTCGAGCTCCTCGTCGCTCTGGCGCCAGATGCCCTCCGACCAGCTGAAGACGTCGGCGGGTCGGGTCTCGGGATCGTGGACGGGCAGCACGTGCACGTGCAGGTGGACGGAGCTCTGGGTCAGCTCGCCCGCGGCCGAGCCGGTGGACGCGAGGTAGACCCGACGCGGCGAGCGCAGGCGCTCGAGCAAGCGCGCCGCGCGGAGGCTGACGCGCTCGACGCGAGCCCACAGCGCGTCGTCGATCTCGCCGTAGGAGACGCAATGGGGTCGGGGCATGACGAGCACGTGGCCGAAGCAGCGCACGAAGCGCGGGATCAGCACGAGCACGTCTTCTTCGTCGTGGAGGACCCAGGTGCGGGTGACGCCGTCGCGCAGCGCGCACATCAGGCAGTGGGGGCGGCCCACCTCCGCGCGGATCTGCGCGAGCGCCTGCTCACGGGTCAGGAGGATCGGCATGGCCGGCGTCGGGCGGCTCGAGGGGCGACGGGGGAGGCAGCGCGGGGCCCTCGAGCCACACCGTGGCGAGCGGTGGCAGGTCGAGGGTCAACGACGCAGGCTGGGCGTGGTGCGCCAGCGAGTCGGCCACGAGGGCGCCGCAGCCCTGCCCGCTGCCGCCGAAGCGGCGATCGTCGGTGTCGAGCACGACGCGGTATTCCCCGGGCACCGGCACCCCGATGCGATAGCCGCGCCGCGGGATCGGGGTGGCGTTGAGGACGCACACGAGGTAGCGCGTGCGGCGGCGATCGAACCGCAGGATCGAAGCGACGCTGTTGCCGTGATCGTTGGCGTCGATCCACTGGAACCCGGCCGGATCGATGTCGGCCTCCCACAGCTCGGGGCGGGCCACGTAGGCCTCGTTCAGGGCCCGCACGAGCGCCTGCACGCCGGCGTGCGCCGGTTCGTGCTCGAGGTGCCAGTCGAGCGAGCGCGCCTCGCTGAACTCGCGCTCCTGGGCGAGCTCCCCCCCCATGAACAGGAGCTTCTTGCCGGGGTGCGCCCACATCCAGGCATAGAGCGCGCGCAGGTTGGCGAACCGCTGGAACGGGTCGCCCGGCATCTTGCCGATCATCGAGCCCTTCATGTGCACGACCTCGTCGTGCGACAGCGGCAGGACGAAGCTCTCGCTCCAGGCGTACATGAGGCCGAAGGTGATCTTGCCGTGGTGGTGGCTGCGGAACAGCGGATCCATGGCGAAGTACTGGAGGGTGTCGTGCATCCACCCCATGTTCCACTTGAACGAGAAGCCGAGGCCGCCGAGGTGGGTCTTGCGGCTCACGCCGGGCCACGCGGTGGACTCCTCGGCGAGGACCATGGCGCCGGGGCAGCGCTCTTCGACGGCGTCGTTGAGGGCGCGGAGGAAGTCGACGGCGGCGAGGTTCTCGTGACCGCCGAAGCGGTTCGGCACCCACTGGCCCTCGCCCTTGCCGTAGTCGAGGTAGAGCATCGAGGCGACGGCGTCGACACGCAGGCCGTCGAAGTGGAAGCGCTCCAGCCAGAACAGCGCGCTCGCGAGGAGGAAGTTCTTCACCTCCGGGCGGCCGTAGTTGAACACCATGGTGCCCCACTCGGGGTGCTCGCCCTGGCGCGGATCGAGGTGCTCGTAGACGGCGCTGCCGTCGAAGCGGCGCAGGCCGTGGGCGTCCCGCGGGAAGTGCGCCGGGACCCAGTCGAGCAGGACGCCGATGCCCTCGCGGTGGAACGCGTCGACGAGGCGCTGCAGATCCTCGGGCGAGCCGTAGCGGCTCGTGGCGGCGAAGTAGCCGGTGACCTGGTATCCCCACGAGCCGTCGTAGGGGAACTCGGTGACGGGCATGAGCTCGACGTGGGTGAAGCCCATCTGCTTCACGTAGGGGACGAGCTTCTCCTCGATCTCGCGGTAGGTGAGGAAGCGACCGGTGTGGCCGCCGCCGGGGAGGTTCTGGGCGCCGACGCCGCGCTCGTGCGGCACCCGCGCGAACCCGCCGAGGTGGACCTCGTAGATGGACATCGGCGCGCGTCGAGGATCGGTGGCCTTGCGGCGCTCGAGCCAGGCCTGGTCGTGGAACTCGGCGCGCGGCAGGCCGTGTACGACGCCGCCGTTCTGGGGGCGCACCTCGCACTGGAAGGCGAACGGATCGAGCTTGAGGTGGGCGCGACCGCGCGCGTCGACGATCTCGAGCTTGTACACGCTGCCGAGGGGCACGTCGGGCACGAACAGCTCCCAGATCCCGTGCGGGCTCAGGCGGCGCAACATGTGGCGACGACCGTCCCACAGGTTGAAATCGGCGGAGACCCGGACCGCGCGCGCTTCGGGGGCGAACACGGCGAAGGACACGCCCGCGACGCCCGCGCCGCCGTCGGCGTCGAGGACACGGGGGTGCGCGCCCAGCACTTCGTAGAGCTGCAGGTGACGCCCCTCGTGGAACAGGTGCGCGTCGAGCGGACCGAGGGTGGGCAGGAAGGCGTAGGGGTCGCGCTCGCCGTCGATGCGGTAGCGGAAGATGGCCTTGGCCTCGGGGAAGCGTGCCTCGAAGAGCCCCCCCTCGTGCAAGAGCACCGCCTCGCGGGCCGGCAGGCTCGGGTCGTCGGGCTCGACGTGGACCGAGCGCCGGCCGGGCCGGAACGCGCGGACGACGACGCCCTCGCCCACGAGGTGCGCGCCGAGGACCGTGTGCGGGTCGGCGTGCTCGGCTGCGAGGATGCGTTCGACGTCGCGCGGGTCGAGATCCACGCCCCCATCGGAGCACGGATCGTCGGGGGGGTGCTACACAACGAGCATGGTCGAGGGGCGCGACGCGACGGCGTACGAGGCCGTCCCCTACACGAGCCTGCCGTATCCGCGCACCCACCCCGATCACCTGTGCTGCATGGCCTGGCTCGCCGGGGTCGCGGCGCCGGGCGTCGAGGACGCGGCGGTGCTCGAGATCGGGTGCGGCAGCGGAGGCAACCTCCTGCCGATGGCGGCGCACCTGCCGCGTGGCCGCTTCGTCGGCGTCGATCCGGCAGGCGCCGAGCTGGCCCGCGCGCCGCTCGTCCCGAGCAACGTGGAGCTGCGGGCCACGAGCGGCGCCGCCGTCGAGGGCCGGTTCGACTACGTGATCGTGCACGGGGTGTGGTCGTGGGTCTCGGAGGAAGACCGGCGGGCGCTGCTCGCGACGATCCGCCGCGTGCTCACGCCGTCCGGGGTCGCCTTCGTGAGCTACAACGTGCTGCCGGGGTGGCACCTCCGGGGCGCGTTCCGCGCCATGCTGCGCGCGCACACGGCGGGGCTGTCGGCGGCGGAGGCGGTCCCGGCCGCCAAGGCGCTGCTCGCCTATATGGCAACGATGCCATCGGCACAAAGGGAGG
>CAZUZY010000181.1:0-15952 GCA_964624885.1 uncultured Polyangiales bacterium
GCACGGGCCTGCGCGAGGCCGGGGCGGCGCTCGGCGGGCCGGCCGGCGCCGAGGTGGAGGGCCTGCTCGCGCAGACCGACCTGCCCGACCTCGCGGGCGACGACCCGCTCCGGGGGCTCGCCGCGCGCCTCGACCGCGAGGCCGACCTCTGGCGCAACCTGGCGTTCCGCGAGCTCGCCCAGGAGCGCTGGACCAACCGCATCGTGCAGACGATCGGGGTCTGCGTCGCCGTCGGCGCGGTGGCCGTGGCGGTGTTCGCGGTGTTCGGTGCCCTGTTCGGCGCGCACGGGCGGGTGACCTTGCTCGTCACGGCGATCGGCGTCCTGTGCGCCGGGGCCCTCGGCGCCACCGCCGTCATGCACGCCGTCCGGAAGAGCCACCGCGAGGTGCTGCGCGCCGCGTTGAGTCGCGCCGATCTCGCCGAGCTCCGCTTGCACCGCGTCGCGATCGCGCTCGCCACCCACGCCGTCGATCCGGCGCGCGCCCTCGAGGCCCTCGAGCGGGACACCCGCGGCTAGCTAGGGCGCCTCGAACGGGGGCTTGCCGAACCGCGCCCGCAGCCGATTGAGCACTCCGAGCACGCGCGGACGGCCCGCGAGGCGTCGATCGAACGCGCGCTTGCCGGGGACGTCGAGCAAGAGGAGCCCGATGAGCATGGTGAGGAGCCCCTGCCCCGGCACGCCCGGCAGGCTCATGAACGCCCCCACCACGAGTAGGCCGAGGGCGCCGAGGTTGCGCCCGAGCGTGGCGAGGAACCCCGCTCGTGGTCGCTCGGCGACGAAGTGATCCGCCGGCAGCGTCACGACCACGTGCGTCGCATAGGAGAGGCTCGCCGCGGCCAGCGCGAGGCTGGCCAGGACGGCGAGGACCAGGGTGCGGGCGGCGGGCCGGTGCATGGGCGCGCGCGCACCCTACACCCGGCCGCCGCGGCCTTTCACTCGAGCGGCAGATGGTGACGGGCGAGCTCGGCGTGGGCCGCCGCCGAGGCGACCGACCGCAGGGCGATCGCGGCGGCCTCGCGGTGCTCCTCCTGCGCGAGCAGCTCGCCGAGCCGGGGCACCGCGGGCGCGGCCAGCGGCCCGAAATCGGAGAGCGCGAAGACCGCGAAGTGGCGCACGTCGTGGATGGTGTCGGCGGTGGCGCGCACGAGGAGCGGCACCACGGCGTCGGACGCGTCGCGCCCCAGCTTGCCGAGCGCGTTGGCCGCGTCGGCGCGCACCCGTCCGCTCGGATCGGCCTCGAGGAGGGCCGCGAGCTTCGCCACGTGCGTGGGCTCCACGGGCACCCCCACCATCCACAGGGCCGACGCCGCGTTGCCCCGGACCCGCTCGTCGGGGTCGGCGAGCAGCTCGCCGAGGCGGGGCACGAAGGCCGAGGCCGCCTCGCCGCACGACCCGAGGTCGATGGCGCCCTCGGCGCGCAGCTCTGGCGACGGCTCGTCGCACAGCGGCCGGATCGCGGCCGCGATGCGCGCCTTGTCCGCGTCGGGCGCGACGTCGCACAGCCCGGACAGCGCCGACGCCACGCGGGCACGCGCGGTCGGATCCGGGTCCCCCGCCGCCGCGAGCAACGCCGCGAGCGCCTTCTCGATCACGTCGTCGCCGACCTCGTAGCGGAACACCCCGGCGATCTCGCGCAGGCCCCGCGCCGCGGTGGCGCGGACCCAAGGCTCGGGGTCGGCGAGCGCGATCGTGAGATCGTGGAAGATGCCGCGCGCGGTGACGGCGGCGTTCGGCTCGCTGCTCGCCAGGCGATCGGAGAGCGACTCCACGATCTCGATCTGCGCGCGCCGCGCGTCTTCGCTCTTGCCGCGGTCGGCGAGCGTGCGGGTGGCCTCGGCCGGGGTGGAGGCCTCGGCGAAGAAACGAACGACCCTCTTCCAGAACGACATCGGACGCCCTCCCATCGGGCCACGCGGCCCGTGCTCGGAGGGGAAGACGGAGGTCGCCCGCGGATGTCGCGCAGAATGTGGCGGACGACGACGTCCTCGGCCATTTACGACCCACGCGGCGCGCCGCATCATGCCGCGCCATGCGCTCCTTGCTGCCCGTCCTCTGCGTGCTGTTCGCCCTCGGCTGCGACGACAAGAAGTCCGAAGCCAAGGACAAGGACAAGGACAAGAAGGAGGAGTCCAGCAAGGGCGAGGGCAAGAAGACGGACAAGGACAAGGCCGACAAGCAGAAGGACGACCAGGGCAAGAAGGCCAAGGACGACGACGAGGCCAAGTCGGAGCCCAAGAAGGACGACGCCAAGAAGGCCGAAGAGGTCGAGGGGCTCGGGGCGATCCCCCCGTGGTCGGCCGACCCGGCCGGCAAGGCGTGCACCCCGACCGCCACGGCGAAGAAGCGCTTCGGCGAGCTCGTGAAGGGCACCGATGGTGATCTCGAGGCCGGCAAGGCCGACGTCGAGGCCATGAAGAAGGAGCTCGCCGGCGACTGCCACAAGGCGGCGATCGACCTCGCGAACGCGCTCAACGGCGGCGGCTTCGAGCTCTACAAGAAGAAGAAGTACAAGGAGGCCGACCGCTTCTGGCGCGCGGCCCTGGTGGTGCGACCGGCGCTCGTGCTGGCCCGCTACAACCTCGCCTGCGGCCTCGCCCTCGACGGCCACGGCAAGGCTGCGATCGGGCAGCTCGAGGAGATGGGCCGCGCAGCCAAGGACGGCGACGCCGCCGCGAGCAACCTGCTCGAGAAGGCCAAGAGCGACGACGACCTCAAGTCGGTGCGCGACGAGGCCGCGTTCAAGGAAGCGGTGAAGGCCGCGCAGGGCGGCCTCGTCGGTCCGCGCAAGGAGCCGGAGACGGCCGCCGCTGCGGTGAAGCTCCTCCCGCCCGAGTTCCTGAAGGGCAAGGACCCGATCGGCGGCGCGCGCACCTACAAGCCCGCGCTCCTCGACTTCTGGACCTGGCGGCCGGACGCGGACACCGAGCTGCTCGTCGCCACCGTCGTCGACGACCCCGCGACCCTCGGCAAGCCGAAGGGAGACATGAACACCGACTACGGCGGCATCGTGGTGCTGCGTCGCAAGGACGGTGCGCTCTCGCTGTTGCTCGCGCGCAAGACCGGCGAGGTCCCGCCGTCGGTCGCCGGCGGGCCGGGTGGCAAGACGGTCCGCTACTCGTTCGACCTCATGTGCGGCACGCTGCGCGGCACGCTGTCGTTCGCCGGGGGGAAGGTGGTCTACAAGGAGACCTCGTGCGGCGACGCCGTCGCCGAGGAGGCTCCGACGGCGAAGAAAGCGCTCCCCACCTGCGCGAAGGGCCAGGAGCTCGTCGCCGCCGACGACACCACGCCCCCCTACTGCGGCAAGCCCTGCAGCAAGGACGCGGACTGCGCGCCGAAGAAGTGCAACGGCCAGGGCTTCGGGGTCGACCCGAAGACCGGCGCCGTGTTCACCGGGGTCGGCAAGAGCTTCCCGGTCTGCGGCAAGTGAGCGGGCGAGTGGGCGTCGGCCAGTCGTCCTGACCGACGCCCGTTCGGTCTCAGGCCGACTTCTTCCAGCCTTCGAGCGCGGTCATGCGCGAGAACCACGCGTCGACCGCGGGGAACTCGGCGAGCGGCACCTCACACTGCTTGGCGTACATGAGCGACGAGGCGAGCGTGAGATCGGCGATGGTGAGCGCGTCACCGACCACGTAGGAGCGCCCCGTGAGGCGCTTGTCCAGCACCGCGGCGAAGCGCCGGAAGTTGGTGAGCGCCTCCTGGATCTTCGTCGGGTCGGGGTCGCCCATCCCGAGCATCCCCTTGATCATCTTCTCGAACGCGAGGTTGCCGAGCTGGGGTGAGAAGTGCGCCGCGTCCCAGAACTGCCAGCGGGCGACGTCGGCGCGGGCGGCCTCGTCGCGCGGGAGCAGCCCCGACTCGGGCTTCTTCGAGGCGAGGTACTGCATGATCGAGCGCGACTCGGTCAGCACGAAGTCGCCGTCGACGAGGGTCGGCACCGCGCCGTTCGGGTTGAGCGCGAGGTACTCGGGGTTCTTGTGCTCGCCCTTCGAGAAGTCGAGCACCTTCTCCTCGAGATCGATGCCGAGGACGGCCGCGGTGAGGCGGACCCGGCGGACGTTGGGGGAGAGCGGGTTGTGATAGAGCTTCAAGTGGACCTCCAGCCGGGGAGTGGGCCCGGTCGTCGCCGTCGCGTCAATCCGTAGCTCGGCTCGAGCGCGCGCAACGATGTCACCGGCGCGCCAGGTGCCGGCTGTTACACTCGGTCCGTGAAGCGGCCCCTCTTCCTCCTGGCCCTCGCCGCGTGCGGCGGCAACACCGCGACGCCTCCCGACGACGGCGGCGCCGAGGCGGAGGTCGCGGTCGACGCCGGCGCCCCGCAGACCCTCGCCATCTCCGGCGTCTCGATCAACCAGGCCGTCGAGATCCAGCTCGCGCTCGACGGCGCGCCGGTCGCCACGCGCAACGCCCAGGTCATCCCCGGCCGCGAGGGTCGCTTCGTCGTCACCTTCAAGCCTGGCCGGGGCTGGACGAGCAAGACCGTGCGCGCGCGCCTGGTCCTCGACGACGGCAGCGGCCCCAAGGAGACCGTCTCGAGCCGCACCGTCTCCATCTCCTCCAGCAGCTTCGAGCTCGACGTCGACAAGGCGGCCCTGACCAGCAAGACCGCGTGGTTCGTCGAGCTCGCCGCGGGGGAGACGGTGTTCGCCCGCTATCCGACCGAGGGCAGCGACCCGCTGTCACCCAAGAGCGCCGGCGGCCTCGTCGTGAAGGTCGTCCCCATCCGCTACGGCGCCGACGGCAGCAACCGCCTCCCCGACACTTCGGTCACGGCGATCGATGCGTACACCTCGAAGCTCTACGCGATGTATCCGGCGACCAAGGTGGAGCTCTCGGTGCACGAGCCGCTCGACTGGGCGGTCGCGACCACCGCCGACGGCGGCGGGTGGTCGGAGCTGCTCACCGCGATCCACACGCTCCGCGCCAAGGATGCCCCGGCGAAGAACGTCTATTACTACGGGCTCTTTGTGCCCAACGCGTCCTACGGCAAGTACTGCCCGAAGGGCTGCCTCATCGGCCTGAGCCTCCGCCCCGGCGACCCGCGCGACGCCGCGTCGCGCACCAGCATCGGCATCGGCTACTCGGACGAGCTCTCGGCGAGCACCATGGCGCACGAGATCGGCCACGCCCACGGCCGCTTCCACGCGCCGTGCGGGAGCCCGGCCGGCATCGACCCCGCGTACCCCTACACCGGCGGCACCAACGGTGTCCCCGGCTTCGACGTGCTGCTCAAGACCACCTTCCTCGCCTCGTCGTTCGACGTCATGGGCTACTGCGACCCCGGCTGGATCTCCGACTACACCTACAACGGGCTCTACGATCGCATGGCCTTCGTCAACGGCCTCGCGAGCGAGATCGGCAGCGGCCCCCGCGCCTACCGCCACCTCGTCGGCGGCAAGCTCGGCGAGCGCGTCGTGCTGCAGGAGCCGGCGCGCGGTGAGCCCCGCGACGTGGTCGTGAGCCACGGTGGCAAGGAGCAACACCTCGCCGGCTTCGCGGTGCCCTACTCCGACCTGCCCGGTGAGCTCGTGCTGGTCGAGGACCCGGGCCCGTTCGCGACGGGTCTGCCGGCTCGGATCGCGCCGTAGGTCACTGCACGGTGGCGTCGATGCCGTGGCGCGCGAGGCCCGGGATCACCTTGGTGCGCACCGCCTCCGCGAGCAACGCGCGCTGATCCACGGGCAGCACACCACCGAGCGCCGCCGGTGGACGGCAGTCGCACGGCGCCCGCTCCTCCGGCACGTACACGGCGATCGCCGCGCGGGCCACCGCCCCGAGGTGGGCGCGGTCGTCGGCGGAGAGTCGCTCGCCGGCCCAGGCGAAGAACCAGTCGCCGATCCGCGCGTGCGGTCCCTCGTCTCGCAGGAGTCGTCGCAACACCGCGCGGGGCAAGGGCTGGTCCGCCCCCTTGAGCGAGGTGGTCAGGACGGGGACGCTGAGGCTCTCGCCCACGCACGAGATCTTCAGCGCGAGCTCGGCGGCGCGCAGCAGCGGACGCGCCCCCTCGCTCGTGACCGGCGAGACCTTCTCGAGGTCCACCAGGAACGGGGCCGCCCCGCCGAGCTCCATCACCAGGCGCGCTGCGAGCTCCGCGTGCAGCATCTCGTCGACCGCGCAGTCCGCCGCAGCCGCCACGAGGTCGATGGGCGCACCCGACTCGATCAGCGCCGTCGCCAGCGCCGTGAACCCGGCCGCGCTCGCGTACTCGGTGAAGGCGCCGTTGGTCCACACCCGCTGCGCCTCGAGCAGCGCCTCGGGGGTGAAGCCGCGGAGATCGAGGGTGCCCCAGGGCAGGCGCTCGACGCCGGGTCGTCGACGCCGCAAGCGCGAGGCCGCGGGGCCGCCGAGCCACTCGAGCTCGAACTGGGCCTTCATTTGGCGTCCGCCCCGGCGTCGGAGGGCGGGGGCAGCGGGTCGGGCTTGCCCTTGCCGACGACGTTGCCGGGCGCAGGGCGCCCCGCGCTGTCGAGGAGGGGCTCGTAGGCCGGCACGGACGCGACCGCAGCCGGCGGCGCCGCGGTGCTGGCGACGGACGCGGGGTCGTTGCCGATGGTGGGGGGTGTGCACGCAGCGACCGGCGACAAGGCGCCGCGGGCAGCGAGCGTGAGGCCGACGGAACCAGCGAGGGCGAGGAGTTTTCGAGCGGTCATGCGGGTAGGGACGAGCCCGCGACCCAACCGTTAACGAGTATCCTCGCGGCGTGACCCTCCGCGTCGTGGTGTGGGACAAGACCGACCTCGGCCGCTTCCGCCCCGGCCACGACGGCACCGGCGGCACCGCGCGCGTGCGGCTCGGGCTCTCGCCCGCGTGGTGGGTCGGCGCCCGCCTCCACGCCTTCGCGCGCCGCCTCGAGGGCACCGAGCTCTTCAGCCGTGGCGTCGCCTCGTGGCAGGAGGCGATCCAGTTCGCCGTCGCCTGCACGAGCGCCGCGCAGACCCCGCTCACCGAGCTGCAGGTGTGGGGCCACGGCGGCTGGGGCTTCATGGATCTCGGCCCCACGCGCCTCGACCGCGCCGCCCTCGGCGCCGGCGCCGCGCTCGCGGGGCCGCTCGATCAACTGCGCGACCTGCTCGCCGACGACGCCCAGGTGTGGCTGCGCTGTTGCTCGGCGTTCGGCGGGCGCGCCGGGCGCGCCTTCGCCCCCGCCCTCGCCCGACGCCTGAACGCGCGCGTCGTCGGTCACACCTACGTCATCGGTGCGCTCCAGAGCGGCACCCACTCGCTCGCGGCCGGCGCCTACCCCGACTGGCCGCTCGAGGAGGGCGTCGAGCTCGAGGGTGGCGAGCCGGTCCGTGCCAAGGGCTCGGGGCCGCGCGAGCCGCGTACGATCGGCTGCCTGCGCCTCGATCTGCCCGCCGGCTTCTGAACGCCGACTCTGGTAAGGTCCGCATCGAGGAGAACCCCATGGCGAGCCTGCTCGAGCAGCTGAAGAAGATGACGGTCGTCGTCGCCGACACCGGCGACATCAAGTCGATCGAGAAGTTCACGCCGCGCGACGCGACCACCAACCCGTCGCTCATCACCGCGGCCGCGCAGATGCCCGAGTACGCCGAGGTCGTCGACGAGGCCCTGCGCTGGTCCGAGCAGCAGGCCGGCGGCGCGAGCGCCTCGCGCGACGCGGTGGTCAAGCAGGCCGTCGACCGGCTCGCCGTCGAGTTCGGCGTGCGCATCCTGAAGATCGTCCCGAAGCGGGTCTCGACCGAGGTCGACGCGCGGCTCTCGTTCGACACCAAGGCCACCGTGGAGAAGGCCCGCACCCTCATCGCCCAGTACGAGGCCGCGGGCATCGGCCGCGACCGCGTGCTGATCAAGATCGCCTCCACGTGGGAGGGCATCAAGGCCGGCGAGATCCTCGAGAAGGAGGGCATCCACTGCAACCTCACGCTGCTGTTCGGGCTGCACCAGGCCATCGCGTGCGCCGAGGCGGGCATCACCCTGATCAGCCCGTTCGTGGGCCGCATCCTCGACTGGTACAAGAAGTCGACCGGCCGCGCCTCCTACGAGCCGCACGAGGACCCGGGCGTCGTCTCGGTCACGCGCATCTACGAGTACTTCAAGAAGCACGGTCATCGCACCGAGGTCATGGGCGCGAGCTTCCGCAACGCGGGCGAGATCACCGAGCTCGCCGGGTGCGACCTGCTCACCATCGCCCCCGCCCTGCTCGCCGAGCTCGACAAGGCGGAGGGCCCGCTGCCGCGCAAGCTCGACCCGGCGGCGGCCGCGGCCAAGGACATCCCGCGCATCGCCATGGACGAGGCCACGTTCCGCAAGATGCACGACGCCGACGCGATGGCGAAGGACAAGCTCGAGGAGGGCATCCAGGGCTTCTCCAAGGCCCTCGTCGCCCTCGAGACCCTGCTCGGCGAGCGGCTCGACGCGCTCCGCAAGGCGCGGTGAACCTCGAGGTCTTCGCCGAGGACGTGTGGACCGTCACGCGTCCGCAGCGGTTCCTCGGCGTGGAGTGCGGCACGCGCATGACCGTGCTGCGGCTCGCGAGCGGCGACCTCTTCGTCCACTCCCCCGTGCCGCTCGACGAGGCGCTCTCCGCGGAGCTCCGCGCCCTCGGCGAGGTGCGGGTGATCCTCGCGCCGAGCCTGTTCCACCACCTCTCGGTCCCCGCCTGGGCCGCCGCCTACCCGAAGGCGCTCCTCACCTGTTGCCCCGGCCTGCTCGGCAAGCGGCCCGACGTGCGCTTCCACCGCGCCCTGGGGGACGTCCCCGAGCCCGCGTGGGCCTCCGACCTCGACCAGGTGCACTTCTCCGCGCGGTCGATGGAGAGCGAGATCATCCTCTTCCACCGCAAGAGCCGCACCCTCGTCTGCGCCGACGCGATCTTCAACTTCGCGACCCACCCCTCCCGCCTCACGCGCGCGGTGGCCCGGCTGCTCGGCAACACCACGCCCGGCGTCACCTGGCTCGAGCCGCTCATGATGCGCGACCACCCGAAGGCCCGCGCGCAGCTCGACCGCATGCTCGCCTGGGACCCGCTCCGCCTGGCCATCGCCCACGGAGAGCCCGTCCGCAGCGACGGGAGGAGGGTCCTGGAGGAGGCCTACGCCTGGATCCGATAGATGGGTTGACAGCCGATACATCCGACTTATTCTCCGGGTCACCCCGATGGCGAAGCCCATCCCCGACCCGCGCAAGGCCGACGTCGTCGCCCGCGATCTGCTCGAGCAGATCTCCCACGGCGTGCTGGCCGTCGGCGCCATCCTCCCCAAGGAGGACGAGCTCGCCGCCCGCTACCAGGTGAACCGCAGCGTCGTCCGCGAGGCGATCAAGCTCCTCGAGGTGCACAAGCTCGTCCAGCCGGTGCGGCGGCGCGGCACGGTGGTGCTCGACCCCAACGCCTCGCTCAGCCCGGACGTCCTGCGCGCCAAGCTGCGCAGCACGACGGCCGCGGTCGACCTCGGCTTCCTCGAGAGCCTGCTCGAGGTGCGCGCCGCGCTCGACGTCCTCATCTGCGGCTGGGTCGCCGAGCGCCGCAAGAAGGCCGACCTCGACGCCATCGAGGCCCAGATCACCCGCATGCGCGCGCTCGTCGGTGACGACGCGGCCTACACCGAGGCCACCTTCGAGCTCGGGCTGCTCCTCGCCAAGGCCACCCACAACCCGGTGGCGGTGATGCTCTCGCACTGGAACCGCGCCGTCGTCGCGGATCTCCCGCACGTGTTCGGGGTCGCGCGCGCGAGCGCCGGTCCCCACCTCGAGGGGCTCACCATGCTCCTCGATCGCTTCCGCGCGCGCGACGTCGAGCAGGCGCGCGCGCTCGTCCAGACGTTCCACTCGTGGGCCTCGCCGCGCATCCTCGCGGCCGCGGCCCTCGCCAACGGAGAACCCCTCGCTCGGGTCAAGAAGGAGCTGCGATGAACCACGTTTCCGCGACCGAGTCCCGCACCCGCCAAGAAGGCCAGGGCACCCTCCGCCGCACGCACGGCCTCCACGTCCTCTCGGTGAGTGGCACGTACTACGAGATGGGCCGTCAGCACGGCGCGCTGCTCGCCGACGAGATCCGCCGCGGCCCCATCCCCTACTACCGCACGTTCGTCGAGAAGATCATGCGCGGCGCCGCGCCGGGCGTCCTCGGCCGCGTGGCCCGCCGGGCCATGCAGGAGACCGTCGGTCGCCGCGTCGCGCAGCAGATGCCCGACTTCGCGGTCGAGACCATCCGCGGCATGGCCGACGGCGCGGGGCTGCCCTTCGCCGAGGTGCTCGAGGGCTGCACCATGCCCGACCAGCTCGTGTGGCTCGCCTCCAAGCTCATCGGGCTCAAGGGCGTGCCGCCCGCGGTGCGCCACCGCCTCTCGCTCGGCCTCGGCTGCACGAGCGCCATCGCCTGGGGCGCGGCCACCGCCGACGGCAAGCTCTACCACGCGCGCAACCTCGACTACCACGGCGTGAGCTGCTGGCCGAGCACCAGCACCGTCGCGTTCCACCGCCCGGCCGACGGCCAGCGCTACGTCTCCTGCACCGCCGCCGGCGTCGTCCTCGGCGGGTTCACGGCGATGAACGAGGCGGGCCTCACCCTCACCGTGCACCAGCACATGTTCACCGACCGCACGGAGCTGGGCGGCACCCCCATCGCCACCGTGGGCGACATCATCATGCGCGAGGCCCGGAACCTCGCCGACGCCGAGGCCATCCTCGGGCGCCACCGCCCGATCGGCTGCTGGACGTACCTCGTGACCGACGGGCGCGCCAAGGAGGTGCTGTGCTGGGAGGAGGACCCGCAGCGCCACGTCGCCCGCCGCGTCTCGAGCGCGACCGGGAGCAGCACGTTCGGCTACGCCAACATCTACCTCGACCCCGAGCTCGGGGCGACCGAGCGCGATCTGTTCCCCACCTACTGGCGCCACAACCACGGCCGCTACGCGCGCGCGAACGAGCTCCTCCGCGAGCGCCACGGCGCGCTCGACGCCGAAGGCATGGCCAGCATCCTCGCCGACGTGGGCGATCCCCGCTGCCGCCTCCGCGACTCGATCGCCATGACGCTCACCGTGGGCTCGGTCGTGTTCCGCCCCGAGGACGGCATCTTCTGGGTCGGCACCGGCGAAGCGCCGACGAGCCACGGCACGTTCGTGCCGTTCTCGCTGCACACCGGCGACGTCGCTTCGGGCGTCGCGCCTCTCGAGCCCGGCGAGCGCTTCGACCCCCGTGCGCGCGACGCCTTCGAGCACTGGCGCAAGGCCTACGTGGCGTATGTCGACCACGAGTCGGTGCCCGACACCCGCCGCGCGCTGGCCATGGCGTGCACGCTCGCGCCGGAACAGCCCACCTACCACGCGGTCGCGGGCCTCTTCGCCCTCAAGGAGTGCGACACCAAGGAGGCCACCCGAAGGCTCGACACGGCGATCGAGCTCGGTCACCCCGACGAGCAGCGCGTGGCGTCGTTCCACCTGTTCCGCGGCCGCGCCCACGACGTCGCCGGCGACCGCGCCGCGGCGAGCCGGGACTACCGCGCGGTGCTCGGTCAGCACGCCGATCCGAACGTGCGCGCGGCGGCGCAGAAGGGCCTGCGTCGCCCCTACGGCGCGCGCGACGCGCGCCGGCTGCACGTGGACCTGTCGCTCGGCGACGTGATGGCCCCCTGAGGACGCGGGTCTCAGGAGACGCGCGCGCCGGCCGTGCGGGGCACGGTCGGCGACAGCAGCGCGAGGTCGCCGTCGCTCTCGCCGCGGACCGCGAGGATCATGCCCCGCGACTCGAGGCCCATGAGCTTGGCCGGCGCGAGGTTGGCGACGACCACCACCTGCTTGCCGACCAGCGCCTCGGGGGCGAACGTCTTGCCGATGCCGGCCACCACCTGGCGCGGCGCCTCTTCGCCGAGGTCGACCTGCACCTTGAGGAGCTTGTCGCTCTTGGGCACGCGCTCGCACGAGAGCACCGTGCCGACCCGCAGGTCGACCCGGGCGAACTCCTCGTAGGCGAGCTCCTTGGCCGGCTCGATCGGCGCGCGACCCTTCTTCTCGGGCTTCTTCTCGGCCTTCGGCGCCTCGGCCGGCGCCTCGGGCGCGGTGGTCACGCCGAGCGCCGCGAAGATGCGCGCCTGCCCGTCGGCGTCGATCTTGGGGAAGATCGGCTGCCCGACGCTGAGGCCCGCCGTCGCCCGATCCGGCGTCCAGGCGAGGGCGAGGGCGTCCTGCCCCTCGGCCGGCGAGAGCAGAGGCAGGCCGAGCTGCGTGCGCATGCGGTCGCTCACCGAAGGCATCACCGGCCACACGAGGACCGAGATCCAGCGCAGCGCCTCGAGCGTGGTCGCGAGGATGGTGTCGACCCGGGCGTGTTCGCCCTTCTTGGCCTCCGCCCAGGGCGCGGCCTCGTCGACGTACTTGTTCCCGGCGCGGATCAGGCCCCAGATGGCCTCGATGGCCTTGTGCGGCGCGACCTCGGCGAACCCGGCGATCGCGCCGGCGAGCGCGGCGCGCGCGGCCTCCTCGAGCTTCTCCTCGAGCGGCCCCTTGGCCGTGGCCGCGAGCGTCGGCTGGTCGGCGCGCAGCTTGGTCACGAGGCCGAGGTTGCGGTTGAGGAGGTTGCCGAGCGAGTCGGCGAGCTCGGCGTTGTACCGAGCGACGAGCTGCGCGTGGCTGAAGTCGCCGTCCTGCCCGAAGTTGATCTCGCGGAGCAGGTAGAAGCGCACGACGTCGGTGCCGAGCTCGCGGGCGAGGGCCAGCGGCTCGACCACGTTGCGCAGCGACTTGCTCATCTTCTGGCCGTTGATGGTGAGCCAGCCGTGCACGAAGACCTTCTTCGGCAAGAGCTCGTCCGGGAAGCCCGCGGCCATCAGGAACGCCGGCCAGTAGATGGTGTGGAAGCGGAGGATGTCCTTGCCGACCAGGTGCACGTCCGGCGGCCAGAACGCGCGGAGCTCGCCCCCCTCTTCGCCGAGGGCCGAGAGGTAGTTGGTCAGCGCGTCGAACCACACGTACATCACGTGCTTCTCGTCATCCGGGACCGGGATGCCCCACGAGAAGCTCGTGCGCGAGACCGAGAGGTCCTGCAGGCCGCCCTTCACGAACGAGATCACCTCGTTGCGCCGCGTCTCCGGCGCCACGAACGAGGGGTACTTCTCGTAGAACGCGAGCAGGCGGTCCTGGAACGCGGAGAGCTTGAAGAAATAGGTGGGCTCCTCGAGGACCTGGGGCTTGGTCTTGTGGATCGGGCACACCTGGGCCCCTTCGTGCTCCACGAGATCCTTCTCGGTGTAGTAGGCCTCGCACCCGACGCAGTAGAGCCCGCGGTAGGTGCCCGCGTAGATCGCCCCGGCGTCGCGGCACTTGCGCCACAGATCCTGCACCACGCGCACGTGGCGCTCCTCGGTCGTGCGGATGAAGTCGTCGGGCGTGCACGAGAGGTGCGGCCACGCGTCGCGGAACTTCTGGCTCGCGCCGTCGACGAACGCGCGGGGGGCGACGCCGAGCTCCTTGGCGCGCTGCTCGATCTTCTCGCCGTGCTCGTCGGTGCCGGTGAGGAAGCGCACCTGGCTGCCACGGAGGCGGTGGAAGCGCGCCAGGGCATCGGCGACGATGGTCGTGTACGCGGTGCCGAGGTGTGGCACGTCGTTCACGTAGTAGATCGGCGTGGTGACGTAGAAGCGGTCCATCGGGAGCCCGGGGGTAGCGCCGCGCCGCCCCGGCCGCATCCGTTTTTCGCGGCAAGGGCCCTCTGGAACGGTGTTAGAGTCGGCGGGTGACCGAGGGGCCGATCCGGGTCGACGACGATCTCCGATCGCTCGTCGGCGCCAGTCTCGACGTTCGCGGTCTCGCGGACGGCGGGCAGAGCCTGCTCGGGCAGGTGGCCGTGCGCTACCGCATCGAGCACCAGCTCGGCGAAGGCGGCACCGGCGTCGCGTTCATGGCCACGCGCCAGACCGTCGACGGCGATTCGCCCCACGTCGTGAAGGTGTTCCGCCCTCTCCTCCTGCTGCGCGCACCCGAGATCGCCGAGGTGTCACGCAAGAAGGAGGAGGGCGCGATGCAGAAGATCAACAGCCGCGTCCCGCCGAGCCCTTACGTCGTGCGCATGACCGACTCCGGCGAGATCAACGTCGCCTACAAGGACCGATCGCTCGTCCTGCCGTGGATCGCCGCGGAGTTCGTCAACGGCGGCCCCGAGGGCACCACGCTCACCGAGCGCCTCACCCGCTCGGTCGAGGCCACCGGCGTGGGCTTCGATCCCGAGCGCGTGTTGCGCACCATGGCGTGCATCGTCGAAGGCCTCAATTTCATCCACGAGCTCGGCCTCATCCACCGCGACATCAAACCCGACAACGTCCTCCTGTGCGGGTTCGCCGAGACCGAGGTCGCCAAGATCACCGATTTCGGCGTGGCGCGCGCGCAGGGCCTCGAGGTCACCTTCGGCCCGCAGCCCGTCGGCACGATCGGCTACGCGGCCCCCGAGCAGCTCGGCCTTCTGCAGGCGCCGCCCACGCAGGCCACCGACGTGTTCGCGCTCGGCGTCCTGCTCTACCGGATCCTGGCCGCCGACGAGTACTTCCGCCGCATCCAGTTCGCGCAGCTCGCCCTGCGCAAGGACGACGGCCCCGACCCGCGCCCCAACCTGAAGGACGCCCCACGGCTGCACCCCGAGCTGCAGCGCAACCCCCACGTGGTCGCGGCCCTCGACGCGGTCATCCGCAAGGCCACCGCCGTGCGACCCGAGCTGCGCTTCCCGAACGCGCGCGCGCTGTTCGGCGCCATCGAGGGCCCGCTGCGCTCGGTCACCTCGCCGCAGGCCGCGCGCGGTCGTCGCTCGGCCACCCGCGAGCGTCTCCGCACGGTGATGCTCGAGGCGGCGGGCCGCACCACCTGGACCACCCGCCACCGCACGGGCGACGACCGTGTGCTCCGCGCCATCGCCTGGGAGCCCGACGGACGCGCGCTCGGTGTGGGCCCCTCGGGCGCGGGTGGCGTCGGCGGCGGCGGCCTCGCCTACTGGGACGGGCAGCGCTGGCACCCGGTCTCGGCGCCCGCGGGTACGGCGCAGAACGCGCTCCACTTCGCCCTGCGCGCCGCGGCGGGTCGCTTCGTGGTCGGTGGTCAGGGGGGCCTCTTGCTCGAGCTCTCCGAGCAGGGCTGGACCGAAATCTCCGCCGCCGGAGACCCGGCGCTGGTGTTCGATCGCGCCGCCGGCACGCTGGACGGCATGCTGCTCCTCGCCGGCTCCATCGCCGGTGCCCCCGCGCTGTACGTGGCCGAGCAGCGACGCTGGCGCACGAGCCTCATGATCCCGGGCGCCTCCGCGGTCAACGGCATCGGCCAGCTCGACGAGACGCGCTGGGTGCTGGTCGGCCGCGCCACCAACGGCCAGGCCTACATCTCGATCTACGACGCCGCCCAGCACCGCATCAGCCCGTTCCTCGCGCCGAGCCCGCGCCCGCTCCTCGCGGTGGCGAGCGACATCGACGGCGAGGGCCGCAGCAGCGGGCCGCAGGCGGGCACCCGCGGCATCGCCTACGCGGTCGGTCCTGGCGGCGTGGTCGTCGCGATCCGTAGCGACGGCGACGAGATCGGCATCGAGCTCGAGGCGTGCACCACCACGCGCGACATCTCGTCGGTGGCCATCGACCCAGCGGGGATCGCGTGGGCGGCGGCCCAGGGCCGGGTCCTCAAGCGGATGCTCACCGGCGGCACGCCCAAGTGGGAGTCGGTGCACAACTTCGACTGGCTCGTGCCCGTCGTCGGGCTCTCGGCCACGGGTGGATCGGTCTTCGCCGCCACCGTCGACGGCGCGGTGCTAGAGGGAAGGACGGAGCGCTTCGCGATCGGCTCGCTGGCTCCGCCCACGCGTCCCTGATCCGCAGCTCCTCCGCCATGGCCCGCCCCGAGAACGAAGTCCGCGGCCTCCCGCTCCGCCGAGCGATCGACTGGGGCGAGCTCGCCCCGCTCCGGCTGCGCGCCGTGCAGGTCGCCGACGGCCTCTTCGCGGGCCCGCACCGCAGCGCGCGCCGCGGC
>CAZUZY010000182.1:0-15924 GCA_964624885.1 uncultured Polyangiales bacterium
CGCAGGCTCTGCCCCGCTGGGCCCGGGAGGTCGCGTCCCCGGAGGTCGCGGGTCGTCTCGCGACCAACGCGTTCTTCGTCGCGCTCGCGGAGCGGCTCGCCACCGCCAACGACGTGTTCGCGGCGATCCGCGTCGCCGAGTGGCTGGAGCGCGACCCGACCCTCGAGGATCTGGTGGTCGACACGGCCCCGGGAGAGAACGCCATCGAGTTCCTGCGTCGCCCCGAGGCGCTGTCGGCGTTCCTCGAAGGGCCGCTGGTGGGCAGCCTGCGGCGCCTGTCGCGGGCGGAGCGCCACGGCCTCGCGGGTCGGGTGCTGCACCGCGCCGCCGAGCGCGCGCTGACCGGGCTCGGGCGGATCGGTGGGAGCACGTTGCTCCTCGAGCTCGGCGACTTCCTCGCGCTCGCCGAGGAGATGCTCGAGCGGATGGCGGAGCGCCTCGGCGCCGCGCGTCGCGCGATGGCGTCGGCGTCGACCGAGATGCTGCTCGTGGCGGCGCTGCGCGACGACGCGGCGGACACCGCCCGCGCGATCGCGAGCGCCCTCGCGCCCCTCGGGTTCCGCCCCCACGCCACCGTCGTCAACCGCGTGCTCGATCCCGCGCTCGGCGCGGAGCTCGCGCGCTGCGATCCATCCACGCTCTCGCCGACCTCGCGCGCGATCGTCCAGTACGCGCGGGCCGAGGCCAGCCTGCAGGCCCGGGTGGTCGCGGAGCTCTCGACGCTCTCCCCGCGCACCGTCCTCCTGCCCGCGGCGCGCAGCCTCGAGGGCGAGGTCCGCCGGTCGGGCCTCCTCGAGCTCGGGGAGCGGTTGCGGCGCGCACTCTCAGCGTGACAGCCCGAACGCGAACAGCAGCGAGAAGATCAGCACCACTCGACCCGCGGCCGGGGTGAGCGGGATCATCTCGGCGTGGGTCTCCGAACGCCAGACCCGCGCGGCGACCGCGAGCGCGAGCGGCAGGGTCGCGCACGGCAGCAGCACGAACGGCCCGAAGCCGGCGCGGAGCCAGAACCACACCGGCACGGTGTAGGCGAACAACATGAGCGCGGTGTACTCGACGCGGCTCCAGAACGGACCGACGATGACCGCCAGCGTGCGCTCGCCCTTGTCGCGGTCGTATTCGAGGTCGCGGATGTTGTCGATCACGAGGATGCACGTGGTGAGCGCCGCGACCGGCAGGCCCGCCGCGAGGGCCCGCAGCGGCACGGTGCCCGGCGGGAACCAGACCGGGAAGCCGCCGCGGTGCGCCGCGGCCTGCACGTAGTAGGTGGCCCCGACCGACACGAGCCCGAAGAACACGAAGAACAGCGGGTCGCCGAGCCCGTGGTCCCCGAGCGGGAAAGGCCCCGCCGAGTACGACAGCGCGCCGGCGATCGACGCGAGCCCCACGTAGAGCACCGGCAGCCCCGCGACGCCGATCAGGTAGAGCCCCGCGAGGATCGCCACCCCGAAGGTGGCGAAGATGGCGCGACGCAGCTCGGCGAGCGTGATGACGCCGGTGTTCACGGCCTCGACGAACTGCGCGTGCTCCTCGTCGTCCGGGTGGCGCGAGAGGTTGTAGTAGTTGTCGGTGAACACGCCGCCGAGCTGCACGAGCCAGCCCGCGAGGAGGGCCACGAGCGCGGGGCCCACCGCGAGCACGCGGTCGTGCGCGGCGAGACCCATGGCGACGGCCACGGGCGCCGCCGCGGTCGGGAGCGTGTGCGCCGGGTAGAGCAGCATCTCGACCCACACCTGCTTGCGGGTGACGGCCATCCGCGCAACGGTAGTACGGGGGATGCGCCGCGGGGGCCATTCCACCACCGAGGTGCACGCATGAGCATTCGTACCGTGTCGACCTGCGCCGTTGCGGCCGTGATTTGTGCGCTGCTCTCGAACCTCGCCATGGGCTGCTCCGGGACGGAGCCGGTAGGGCCCGCGCTGCTGGATGCTCACCACGACGTGAGCGAAGGGGGCTGACCGGTCAGCGCGCGACCAGGTCCGCGAGCCAGGGCACCTCCACGGGCGTGGCCGTGATCGACTTGCCGTTCTTCTCCTTCGTGATCTTCTTCCACCACTCCTCGTCCGTCAGGCGCGCGAAGTCGGTGGTCACGACCTCGTCGTAGGACGACACGAAGCCGCGGTACTCGCGCGGCGTGCAGGTGGCCCCGGAGCTCCCGGACAGCGTCACGCTGAACAGGCGCGGCCGGCCCGTGGCCACGTGCAGCACCTTGCCCACCGGCTTGCCGTTCTCGTCGGTGGGCTGGGTGTGGACGTCGGCGATCGTCGGCTTGGCGTAGAGCGCCCCGTCCCGGTGGTAGTGCAGATCGGCGTACCACCCGTGGGCCTCGAACACCGTCGTGCAACCGGCGTGGCGGCCGTCGATGGAGACCATGTGGTTCATGAAGTCGAGCTGGGCCGAGGTGAGGGGCTCGCCCCGCCGTTCTTGCTCGGCGATCTCGCGCAGCTTCGTCGACACCTCGCGGAGGTGGGTGAAATAGGCGCGGACCCGCTTGGCCTCGTCGGCCGGGAGCGGGAGCTGGTCGACCAGGCCGACGCCCTTCTCCCCGAGGCGCGCCATCGCGGCGTAGAACGCCGGGTACGGGTCGACGTAGGCGTCCGGGTACTCGCACATCGCCATCGCGGTAAACGACTGCTTCGCGTAGAGCAGGTTGTCGTGACGGAGCTCGGCCCACGAGGCGAGCTGCGTGTTGAGGAGCCGCCGGGACCACGCGTCGGACTGCATCGGGGCCGGCAGGGCCTGGTCGGCCTCGGCCCTCGGCGAGAGCTCGCGGATGGCCGAGAGCCACAGGTGATAGACGCTCGTGTCCCAGAGGTCGGGGCCGAACGCGGCGCCCTCCTTGGCGATGCCCGCGAGCGCCGCCGCGTACTCGGGGTTCTTCTCGAGCTCGGGGCCGAGCAGCTTCTTGGCCGCCGGGTTGCCGAACACGGCAAAGCCCACGTCGAGCGGGTTCGGCATCATGCGGTACGACTTCAGTGCGCCGAAGGTCACCGCCGAGAACACGTGGCTGTCGAACACGTACCGCTGACCGAGCGGCAGGAACGAGAGCTCCTTCACCCCCGCGTGGAGCAGCTGGCTGCCGATCTTCTGGTTGGCCTCGACCTCGAACGCCTTGCCGATCGCGTCGTCGCTCGCGGTGGGTGAGAGCCCCTTGTGGGCGCGATCGAACCCCGCGATGGACATCGAATCCGGCGGGCCGACGAGCGCCCGCGTCGCGTCGTCGATGGCGCGAAAGGCCTTCTCGGCGCGGGGGGTGAACGCGGCCCGGAGCAGCTTCACTCCCTCGAAGGCGCGCTTGTTCACGACCCAGGCCTCGCCCTTCGGGTCCTTCTTGGCGAAGCGCAGCTCGGTGCGACCGAGCCACATGAAGGCGCGGAAATAGCGCTCCAGGGCGGGCGACTGGGTGTAGTGCCCGCGCGGCTTGAGCATCGAGAGGTCGACGAGCAGCTTGTCGCCGAACAGCGGGAGCTCGGCCATCCCAGCGGCGGACTCGGCCTGCTTGACCAGGGCGTCGGCGGGCTTGGTGGTGGGCTTGCCCGTGAGCAGGCCGAACGCCACGTCGAGGTAGAGCGCGACGTCGGCCTTGGTCTCGGGGCTCCCGCTCGACTTGGCGACGCCGCCGCGCAGCTCCTCGAGCATGACCGTGAGCTCGGGGGCGAGGGCCGCCGCCTCGAGCTGGAACAGGATGTCGTCGTACGACGCGTGCCAGGCGTGCAGCAGGGCGTCGGCGGTGAAATACACCGGGTGGTGCGACCGGAAGACCGTCGTGTACCCGACGTGGAAGCTCGGCACCTCCTCGCTCGAGATGACGAACCCGTTCTTCGCGGAGAGCTCGGCCTCGGCCGCCGTGAGCTTGCGCGCGCCGGTGTCGAGCACCTGCGGAGGGAGCTTGGCGTTGCCCGAGGTGCGGGCGCAGCCGGCCAGCGTCGCCAGGAGGAGGACATGGGCGGAGCGCATGGTGTCCTACGATGCCCGAGCGCGCGGGGTGTTGGGAGCGGAGTGTCCACGACGGACGGCGTCGCGGGACCCCGGGTGGTACGCTGTCGCCCCATGCGGTCCTTGGCTGTCTTCTTCCTGCTCGCCTTCGGCACCGGTTGCTCCGCTGGGGGTGACAAGGGCGACACGCCCGCCCTCGGCGACACGGGCACCAAGGCCGATGGTCTCGTCGCTGACGTCGTCGACGACACCGGTGCCATCGACCTCGATGGCTCGCTCGACCTCGACGGCGCGCTCGACGGCACGACCACCACCCCACCCCCGGCCGAGGTCTACGCGCACTCGTCGGACACGCTGTACAAGCTCGATCCCGACACCAAGGCGGTCACGGTGATCGGTCCCTTCAAGGGGTGCTCGGGCGTGGTCGACATCGCCCTCGACGAGAAGTCGAACCTCTACGCCTCCGCCAGCGGCATCTACAAGGTCGACAAGAAGACGGCGGTCTGCACGAGCGTCGGCGGTGGCTCGTTCGCCGGCAACTCGCTGTCGTTCGTGCCCGTCGGCGTGCTCGACCCGCTCAAGGAGGTGATGGTCACCTACAGCGGCAGCCAGTACATGCGCGTCGACATCGACACGGGCGTCACCACCAACCTCGGCACCCTCGCGGGGGGCTACGGCTCGAGCGGTGACATCGTGAGCGTCAAGGGCGGCGGCACGTACCTCTCGGCGTACGGCCCCTCGTGCAGCGACTGCTTGCTCGAGGTGAACCCCAAGACCGGCGCCCTGATCAAGAACTGGGGCTCGCTCGGCACCGGGGGGGTCTACGGCCTCGCGTTCTGGGCGGGCAGCATCTACGCGTTCGACAGCGGCGGCCGGATCTTCGAGGTCACCTTCGGGGCGAGCTCGATCACCACCAAGGAGATCCCGATCACGTCCAAGCCCGCGGGGCTCTCGTTCTGGGGCGCGGGCTCGACCACCGCGGCGCCCACCAAACCGGTGAAGTAGCGTCGAGGGCAGGCGGTCAGCCGAGGACCTTGCGCCGCGCGGCGTGCTGGATCGGGGTCTTGGTGTTGGTGTCCTTGGCGAGCTGACGGAGCTCGGCGGGGCCCACGTGATCGAGCAGCTTGATCGCGGTGCCGACCGGCGTCTTCGGGTTGCGCACGAGGGCGATGGCGATCTCGGGGCGCTGCGCCCACTCGCGCCGGTCGGCGATCTGCTGGAGGATCTGCGGAGAGACGGTGCGCATCTTGGCGATCGCGGCCACCTCGTCGAGCTGCAGGCCGGGGTTGCGCAGCACGTGGCCGTGCAGCGCGGGGACGTTGTCGCGCAGGATGGCCGTGCGCTCGTCGCGGCTGCCGCGCAAGGCGAGGCTCACCCGTGAGGGCGCGATCGACCGGCGCCCTTCTCTGCCCTCGGCCTCCAGGTCGGCGGCCGTGAGGAAGGCGTGCTCCGCGTCCAGGTCCGCGCCGCTCCCCTCGCGCGCGGCGGCCGCGAACGCCGCGAGCGCCGGCGCGGTGAAGGTGACCGCCACACCGACGCCGGGAAAGGCCTGGACCACCTGCGCCTCGAGCAGGAGGCTCTCGCCGTCAGGCGCGATCAGCTCGAGGGCGACGGGCGTGAACTGCGCGAGCGCCTCGGGGGGCTCCACGCGCACGAGGTACCCGCCGCGCGCGAGCTGGGCGTCGAAGTCGGCGCGGAGCTCCTCGGGGCGATGCCAGGTGACGCGCAGCCGCACCGCACGAGGGTAGCGGCAGCCAAGGCGTGGCGTCGAATCGGCCTCCCCGGTGCGGCGCAGAATTCCGATAGGATCGCGCGATGGACGCGGGGTCGGTGCGCCGGTCGCTGGACGCGTTGCGCGCCCCGCTCGCCGACGCCCTCGCGGTGGAGCTCGGCGAGCTCGACCGCCGGATCCTGCGCCTCTGGACCGGCCTCGTCGTCGCGGGCATCGGCGTCGGCCTCGTCACGGCGGTCACCGCCTCACGCCCGCTCGGCCTGGCCTCGGCGGCCATCTCGGGCGTGTTCGCCGCGTTCTTCCTCGGCGCCGAGGCGCTCTCCCGGCGCGGCCGCTTCCCGCGCGCCCTCCCCCTCGTCGTCGCGGTCGTGGAAGCGACGATACCCTGGGCGTTCGCGCTGGTGATCGGGCTCGTGCAGGGCCCGATCTACGCGATGGGCTCGTGGGTGCCACCGATGCTGTTCTCGGCGCTGATCGTCGCGCAGACGGCCCGCTTCCGCGTGGTCGCCCCCCTCGTCGTGGGGGCCACCGGGGCCCTCGCGCACGGCCTGCTCTACGTCCTCGTCGTGCGCCCGCGGCTGCCGGTCGACCCGCCGCTGTTCGCCCAGGGCACGCTGCAGATCACCCGGGCGGCGTCGCTGCTCGCCGCCGGTGCCCTCGGGACGGTCGTCGGCCTCGCCACGCGACGCGTGATCGGTCGCGCCGAGCGCGAGGTGCGCGCGCAGGATCTGTTCGGCAAGTATCGCCTCGTGCGCCACCTCGCCTCGGGCGGGATGGGCATGGTGTTCGAGGCCCTCTACTGCCCCGAGGGCGGCTTCTCGCGGCGCGTCGCGGTCAAGCGCATCCACCCCCACCTGGCCGAGCTCGAGACGTTCGTGTCGGCGTTCCGTGCCGAGGCCGAGCTGTGCGCGCACCTGACCCACCCGAACATCGTGCAGGTGCTCGACTTCGGTCGCGTGGGGCAGACCTATTTCCTCGCGATGGAGCTCGTCGAGGGCACGCCGCTCTCGGCGATCGTCCGTCGCCGGGCGCGCGCGCGCGAAGGCCTCCCCGAGGGCGTGGTCGCGCGCATCGGCGCGTGCCTGCTCGCGGGGCTGGCGCACGCCCACGGCGGGGCCCGCGACGAGGAAGGCAAGGCGCTCCACGTCGTCCACCGCGACCTGTGCCCGGCCAACGTGCTCCTCTCGGCCCACGGCGACGTGAAGATCTCGGATTTCGGCGTGGCGCGCGCCCTCGGGGACGCAGCGCAGGGCCACACCCGCAGCCTCGAGGGCCACGCTCCCTACATGGCGCCGGAGCAGGTGCGCTGCCTGCCGTTCGACGAGCGCGTCGACCTGTTCTCGGTCGGCGTCGTGCTGTGGGAGCTCCTCGTCGGCCAGTACCTGTTCCGCCAGGCGACGGAGCACCAGACGCTGCTCGCGGTGATCGAGGCCGCCGTCCCGCCGCCTTCGCTCTCGCGCGCCGTCGACCCCGCGTGGGACGCGTTCTTCGCGCGCGCCCTCGCCCGCGAGCCGGACGACCGGTTCCCGACGGCGGAAGCGATGCGCGCCGCGCTCGAAGCGATCCCCGTGCGGCGCGCGACCGACGACGATCTCGCGGCGCTCGTCGCCGAGGCCCAGAAGAAGCCGGCGCAGGCCGAGGAGCCCGAGGCGCCGACCACGCGCGACACGTGAGTCGGACAGGGCACCGGAGATGGTCCACGGCGGGTAGCGACACCCTTCCATCTGACCGTGGAGTCGCCGCCTGACTTGCTGCATGCTGCGGCGGTGCAGCGACGGTGGGTGGGCTCCTTGGTCGTGGCGCTGCTCGCGACGGCGGCAGCGATCCCGACGGTCCACGAGACCATCAAGGCACGCGCCGGAGCGGCCGCGGCCGAGAGCCGCTGGCGCAGCACCGAGACGAGTCACACGATGGCCAAGGCCGGCGCGACGGGCCACTACACGCCGGCGACGGCCGGAGAGGTCGACGCCGCACGGGTCTACGCGGAGAGCTACCGGCGCGTGGCAACGATGTGGACCGTGGGCAGCGTCCTCGTGGTTGCGGCCGCCGGGCTGACCTTCGTGGCTGCGCTGGTCCTCCGACGACGTGCGGCGCGCAGCTTCGCCGCCTCTCTCGACGGACCGCCCTGACGGGCAATCAGCCCGAGAGGCCGAGGAACTCCCCGATCGCGGCCAGCGTGGCCGCCGGTGAATCCACGTGGGGGAAATGCGAGGCGCGCTCGAGCCACACCATCTTCGCGTCGGGGATCGCCTGTGCGAGGCGCCGGCCCACGTCGGGTGGGACCATCGGGTCGTTCTCGCGCGAGTAGAGCAGGAGCAGCGGCACCGGGAACGGGCGCGTCGTCTCGAGCGTGCGCGCGAACGCGGCGAACGCGCGCGGATCGAGGGTGTCGGCCAGGTAGTGGAAGAACGCGTCGCACCCTTCGCGCGCGGCGAGCGGCCGCCCGTACTCCTCGGCCTCCTCGAGCGACTTCAGCGACTCGTCGAAGTAGTGCACGTTGCGGTGGGCCCAGCGGAGCGGGTCCCGCGCGACGAGCGCGTGCAGGAGCGCGCTCGCCCCCGGCAGGCGCGTGGCGAGGCGCAGAGCCTCGAACCGCGCGGACGGGAACATCGGCGCGTGGGTGCACACGAGGCGGCGGATCAGCGAAGGGCGCTCCACGGCGAGCCGCAGGGTGAGGTACCCGCCCATGGAGTTGCCGACGATGTCGCTGCCCTCGATGCCGAGGGTGGTCATGAAGTCGCCGAGGAAACGCGCGAGCACGTCGGGCGCGTAGGTGCCGCGCACCATGTCGCTGCGGCCGGCGCCCGGGAGATCGAGCGCGATCACGCGTCGGCTCTCGGACAGCGGGCCGAGGACGTAGCGGAACGAGTAGCTCGTCGTCATGAGGCCGTGCACGAGGAGCAGCGGCGCGCCGGTGCCCTTCTCGCGGTAGTGGACACGCACGTCGCCGAGCTCGGTGCGCGGGACGACGATCTCCTTCGACGGCGTCGCGAAGTAGTCGTGGGGCACCCGCGGCTTCTGCGGGAGGTCCTGGAAGCGCCCCTGGACGAAGGCCTGTGCCATGCGCGCACTCCAGCACGCTTTCCCCGATCCTGCCGAGACCGGAGGAAGCCCGGTCAGATTCCGGGGCGCAGACAGCGCAGGTGGCGACCGCCGCCTGCGACCTCGGCCGAGATGCAGAACCCTTCGGAGCCACAGAGCGCGACCGCGCACGCGCACGTGAAAGGCTGGCCCTTGCACGGGTCCTCCGCGGTGCTGCAACGCTTTCGGTGCGTGGCGTCGTCCATCTCGCAGATCGCCGAAGCCGGGCAGGTGCCATCCCCGGCTTGCACCCCGCCCGGCTTGGAGCACGCAAACCGTGGCTCGTCCGACGGCGGGGTGCTCACGGGCGATGGCGCCACCTTCGGGGTCGCGACCGGCGTCGGCGAACAGCCCACGAGCAGCGAGGCGAGGGCCATCGTTCGCATCACCGAAGGGTCTCACGCGCGCCTTCGGCTCGAAAGAGGCCTCTCGACCCCACCCTCTGTGAATCTGCAAGCCACGTATGCGGATCTGGGCATCGACCGGATCCGCGCGAACCGGCACCTTGCGTGACGGGTGGGGAACACGCGAGGACACACGGTCCCCGGCGTGGGCTCGCCCGCACTCGAGCCCCCGGAGAGAGACCATGGCGCACGTGACCCCCGAGAAGATCCTCCAGACCGGTTTGGCCTTCTGGGCCTCCAAGACCCTCCTCTCCGCCGTCGAGATGGGCGTGTTCACCGAGCTCGCGAGGGGACCGCAGCGCTTCGAGGCCCTCCGCGGGCGCATGGGGCTGCACCCGCGCTCGGCGCGCGACTTCTTCGACGCCCTCACGGCGCTTGGCTTCCTGAAGAGCGAGGCCGACACCTACTCGAACACCGCGGAGACCGACCTGTTCCTCGACAAGCAGAAGCCCTCGTACGTGGGCGGGCTCCTCGAGATGGCCAACCACCGCCTGTATCCGTTCTGGGGTCACCTCACGGAGGCGCTCCGCACCGGCCAGCCGCAGAGCGAGATCAAGGGCGGCGGCCCTGGATTCTTCGAGTCTCTCTACGCCGACCCGGCGCGCCTCCACGAGTTCCTCTGCTCGATGACCGGACTCTCGCACGGCGCGAACCTCACCATCGCGAGCAAGTTCCCGTGGCGCGACTACAAGACCTTCGTCGACGTCGGAACTGCGCAGGGAGACCTCGCCGTGCAGATCGCCAAGGCGAACCCGCACGTCCGCGGCGTCGGCTACGACCTGCCCGAGGTAGCCCCCACCTTCGAGCAGTACACGAAGGCGACCGGTACGGAGGCCCAGCTCTCGTTCGTGCCCGGCAACTTCCTCGAGGAGGCGCTCCCGAAGGCGGACGTCGTCCTCATGGGGCACATCCTCCACGACTGGGACCTCGCCACCAAGCGCGCGCTCATCGCCAAGGCGTACGACGCCCTGCCCAAGGGCGGCGCCCTCGTGGTCTACGAGGCCATCATCGACGACGCGCGGACCAAGAACGCGTTCGGCCTCATGATGAGCCTCAACATGCTCATCGAGACCAAGGCGGGCTTCGACTACACCGGCGCGGACTGCAGCGCGTGGATGCGCGACGCCGGCTTCACCGCCACGCGCGTCGAGGCGCTCGTCGGCCCGGACTCGATGGTCGTCGGCCTCAAGTAGGGAAGACGCCGTCCATGAACGCCGGCGCGTGGGCCTCGAAGTACGAGGCGAGCGCGTCGGCGGTGGCGCGCACCCGCGCCGTGCCGCGCGCGCTCTCGTGATACACGCAGTACAGCGAAGACACGGTCACGTGCTCCGCGAACACCCGCACCAGCCCGTGCGCGGCGGCGACGAACGCCGGGAGCACGCCGATGCCGCCGCCCGACGAGATGACCTGCGCGGCCAGTTCGATGTTGTCGACGCGCACGACCTCGGTCGCGGTTCCCTTGTGCTCGTCCATCCACCGCAGGCCGGCCACCGTGTGCATGTTGACCGGGTAGAGGATGAGCGCGTGCGCGGAGAGCTGGTCGAGGGCCGTCGGGAGCCCCCGCGCCTCCTCGTAGGTGGGCGAGGCGTACACTCCCCAGCCGAGCTCCACGAGCTTGCGGGCGACGAGGTCGGGCTCGGTCGGGCGGAACGCGCGCAGGGCGAGATCGGCCTCGCCCTTGGCGAGATCGACGGTGCGGTAGTCCCCGTTCACCTCGACGGCGAGCGCGGGGTGCTTCTCGCGCGCCGCCCTCATCGCGTGCATCACGTGCAGCAAGAAGCCCGGCGGACACGTGAGCCGCGTGGTGCCGGCCACGTCGTCCTTGGCGGCGCGGAGGGCCTGCGAGGCCTCGGCCACGATGGCCTCCACGCGTTCGGCCGCGGTGAGCAGCAGGCGACCGGCCGGCGTCAACGTCAGCTCGCGACCGCCGCGGACGACAAGCCCCGCGCCGACGGTGTCCTCGAGCGCGGCGAGACGCCGGCTCACGGTCGACTGGTCGATCCCCATGGCGCGGGCAGCCCCGGCGACGGAGCGCGCGCGGGCGATCGCGAGGATGACCTTGAGATCGCTCCAGTCAGGGTCCATCCGTGAGGCAGCGTAGAGGAGAAAGGCCGTTCGTGGGCGATCAGGGTGTGAGGGGCTGGCCGGTGAGGAAGCGGTCGAGCAGGTCGGCGCGGAGGCTCTTCGGCTGCGTCTGGGGTGCGACCATCGGGGCGGTGCGGAGATCGCCCGGCAGCCGTAGGCGGAAGTACCGGTGTTCGGCCGGGGCCGCCGCCAACAGGTGCCGTGACCAGAAGGTCGGTGTGGTCCCGAGCGTCCCGCGGAGCGTGGCGCCGTCGGAGAGCCGGCCATACCGGAGGTCCAGCATGCCAGTGCCCACGACCGTCGTGCCGTCG
Source organism: uncultured Polyangiales bacterium (assembly GCA_964624885.1). Classification (GTDB taxonomy): domain Bacteria; phylum Myxococcota_A; class Polyangia; order Polyangiales; family JADJMO01; genus JADJMO01. Next base: position 11,550 of record CAZUZY010000182.1, read on the forward strand.
CTCGACCAGCGGCCACGAAAGAGTGCGTCGAACGAGGCCCGGAGCCGCTTTTCCGTGAGGCTCCACACCTGACAGGTGTCGTCGTCGCAGGCCAGGAGCGCGGCGTCGCTGGGGCCGAAGGCCAGCGTGCACGGTGCCTCCAGGGTCGTCGGGAGGCGTGCCGTCCGCGCGCCGGTCATGGGCTCGACGAGGTCGATACCCTCCTCCGTGCAGGTCGCGACGTGGGTGCCGTCGTGCGAGAGCGTCGCGGAGGCAGGGTACTGGCGAGACAGTCCCGTCGACGGTTCGTACACCACGTTCGTGTCGACCGAGAGGTTGGCGAAGACGCGCTTGCCGTCGTGGCTCGCGGCCACGAGCGACGCGTCCTTCGGGATCTTGGTGCGGACCGGCGAGGCCTTGTCGCGATAGGCCACGAGCTCGGAGGCGTCGTGGTCGAGCACGAACGTGGTCGACGAGTCTCCGCTGAAGACGAGGTCCGTGGCACGGAAGGCCCATGGCTTCGGCAGGGGCTTCGCGGTCTCCGAGAACAGGAGCACCGTCGAGCCGACCCGATCGGCGAACACCTTGCCGTCCGGGCGATGGCGCGGCCAGCCGTCCTCGGTGAGCAGGTAGTCGGCCGACTTCGCGGTCCCCAGCGCCGCACCGCTGTCGGCGCGAAAGAGGGACAGGATCGTGGCGGAGGGCGGCGCCGGAGGGCCACTGGCCCCTGGCGGCGGACCGAGGGGGAGCTCCTGCCGCGTACGAATGCCGGCGATGCGGGAGTCAGGGCTGAAGAAGCCGTTCGAGATGCCCGGAGGCGCTGGGAGCTTCCGCTCCGCCGGACCCGCGAGATCGAGGAGGCTCAGCGAGCCCGACCAACCGGTCAGCGCCCAGCGCAGATCCGGCGACAGCACGACGGGGAACGGCACCGGGAAGGCGTCCGTCCCGATCTCCAGCGTGCCCCCGCCGCCGCCGTCGAGGTCCCGCCAGCGCAGCTCTCTCGCCGAGAAGAGGTAGATGCGCGAGCTCGAGCCGAACGCGAGCGCCGTGCCGGTCCCCGGGATTCGCTGCGTCTCTCTCTTCAGGAGGTCGAAGACATCGACCTTGTGGATCGAGCCGAACAGGACCCGCTGCGAGTCCGGTGACCAGCTCAGATGTGCGACGTTGCTCGTTTCCCAGGCTGCGGCAGCGACGAACGCGCCGTCGACGACGCGCCATACCCGGAACCTCCGATCGTCGGTCAGCGTGGCGAGGTGGGTCCCGTCGGGGCTGAACGCCATCGCCCGCAGGCTGCCGTCGTGGGGAAGGATCCCGCAGCGGGACTGGCTGCCGACGTCGACCAGGGAGACTTGATGAGCCTCCGCCTGGGCGTAGAGAACACCGAAGGGATGGCTCACGCGGAGTCCCCCGAAGGCGTCGGGACGAACCGTGGGGTCGGCGAGCGTGCCGGCGTCGAGTCGGGCGACGCCCTTGCGGCCGACGGCGAGGAGCTGCGACTCGTCGGGCGAGAATCCCAGGTCGGTCACGTCGAGGTCGAGCGGCATGGGGCCGACGACTCCTCCCGTTCGCAGATCGAGCCGCAGAACACTACGCGCGCCCGCCACGAAGAGCTCGTCCCCACTGCTCGTGAAGCGGGCGGCTCTCGGGTAGATCGGCAGGCGCTCGCGAACCACACCCACATCGAGATCGACCAGCAGCGACTCCTTTCCGACGCCGATCACGCCTACTCTTCCCTTCGCCACCAGGCTGGTCGGTCCGTATTCGAACCCCTGGTAGACGACGCTTGGCGCGCTCGGCGACGGCACGGGAGCGCGAACCACGGGCAGCGCGCGAACTGCCACCGGACAGCGCGGCGCCGCCATCGCTTTCGAAGGAGCCGCGTGCGGCGCATCGCGCGGGCTGCCGCAACCATGCAGGCTCGCCATGAGGACCGCAGCGGCGAGACGGTTCACGACGGCGCTCCGCCACCCACTCGTGTCGCCTCGAGCCACTCGATGATCAGGGACCGGAAGTGCTCCCACCCCGTCCCGTCGTGGTGGTCGCGCAGGGGTGCCTCGACGAGCTGCCGCACCCGATCGCGCGTGCGTGGATCCGCGGTGCTGTCTTCGATCGCGGTGACGATCTCGACCGCGATCTCCCACTCCGGCAGGAACGCGGGGTCCTCCCGTGACGACTGCTCGAAGTAGTCGCGCACCGAGCGCAGGCCGCCGACGATCTGGCTGAGTGAGCGCGGCACGAGCCGAGGATACGCGATACCCTCTGCTGCGTGGTCGAGGAGCCCGACAAGACGAAGCTGTGGGCGGCCAGCGCCAAGCAGATCCTCTCGCGGGCAGCGCAGAGACTGGCCGCGCTCGGCTTTCGCCGAACGAAGCCCACCTTCTTCGTGCGTGAGCGGGCCCACTGGTGCGAGTTCATCCACGCTCACAAGTTCGCAGGAGGTCGGCAGTTCCGGCTGCACACGGGACTGCGAGTGCTCGCGAGCCCTCGCGACTTCTGTGTACTCGATGGGCCAGAGACGGGCGCGGGAGACCGGCGCTTCTTCCTGTCGTTCGTGAACTCCGAAGTCTCCTGGGAGCGGTGCGCCCAGCAGTTCGAGGCCTTCGCCACGCTGGTGGCCGTGCCCTGGTTCGCCACCTGGAACACCACCGAAGCCCTGCTCGGCGAGGGCAGCCCGCTCGAGGCACGACCGACGCATGGATGAGCCCTCCGAGGGGTTCGCCGGTGTGGCCGAGATGGTCATCAGGCGTCGACGGATCCACAGGTGCGACACGACCCCACGCCCGACTGTGCTTCTGACTCCGGCGATCGTGGCGTACGTTCGCGCAGAGCTGCGGCCCCATGTTCGTGAACCGTACGCCTTTCCCCGCGCTCGACGTCCCGACGATCGACCCCACGGGCCGCGACGTCGTCGTGGCGATCCTCAAGGTCACGGGCGAGGTGGTCGACGGTCAGGTGCGCTTCGCCGAAGAGCCGAGCCCGATCCGCGCCTCCGACGTCACCTGGGACGACGAGCCCACGGCCAGCATCAAGTTCCCGAGCGACGTCTGCGTGCAGAAACGCGGCACCGACGTGATCGTCGTCGGCCACGCGCAAGCCCCCGCGCCGACCGAGACCATCGACGTCGCGATCAAGGTCGGCGCCCGCACGGTCTGCCTGTGCGTCCACGGACCACGCGTGTTCATGCGCGGCCTCGCGGGCGTCGTGGTGGGCCCCGCCGTGCCGTTCGTGCGGGCGCCGCTCCGCTACGAGCTGGCCTACGGCGGCAGCGCCGACGAGGGTCAGGTCGTCGAGGCACGCAACCCGGTCGGGTGCGGCATCGCCGTGCGGGCCACCGACCTGCTCGATCGACCGGCCCCCCGCATCGAAGACCCGGAGGCGCCCTACACCCGCGCCAGCGCGCACCCCGCGCCCGCCGGCTGTGGCGCGATCGGCGCGCACTGGTCGCCCCGGCGCGAGCACGCCGGCACCCTCGACGAGCACTGGCAGAAGACGCGGATGCCGATCATGCCCGTCGACTTCGACGCGCGCTTCAACAACGTCGCCCACCGCTCGCTGCTGTTCGAAGAGCCCCTCGCGCCGCGCGAGCGCATCGCCGTCCTCGGCGTGCGGGAGGACGGCAACATCTTCACCTTCGAGCTGCCGGAGCTGCCGGTCTTCCGGTTCCTCGGCCGCTACAGCAGCGGCGCCGCGCGCGAGGAGCGGCCGTCGATCGACACCGTGCTCGTGGACACCGACACCGCGCGCGTCGAGCTCACGATGCGCGCGGCGTTCCCCCTCGGTCGGAGGCGCGAGGTGCTGCGCGAGCTCCTGGTCGGAGCGCATGGCAGCTGAGCCGATCCACGTCGAGCTCTTCGTCCCGCCCCTCGAGGGCGAGGGCGACGTCGTGGCCGCGGTGTCGATGGACCGCTACGCGGCGATCCTCGCGGGCTTCGCGGAGGGGCTGCCGGCCGGCGAGGTACTGCTGCACGAGGGCGTCGAGCCCCGCGCCTGGCCCGCCATCGAATCCGCCTGGCAAGACCACCTCGACGCCGACTTCGACCGCGGCGGCCCGCTGCTCGAGGAGCTCGACCGGCGCATGCTGCTCCATCGCGACCGCTACGCGCGGCCCGTTCCGCCGCTCGACGAGGACCTGCGCGCCTACCTCGACTTCGATCGCGGGTGGTCGGCGCGCGAGGACGGCGAGACACTGCTCGAGGCCAGTGGTCTGCGCAGGACCGACCTCGCGCGGCTCGATGCCGTCTGGGACGCGCGCCTCGAGAAGAGCGCGGAGCTCCGCGCCACCTGGGCCAAGCTCATGGCCGAGGAGCCCGGCCCCTTCCCCGTGGTCCCGCCGCCGCCGCCGCAGTCCCTCCGTGGCCCGGCGCGCGCGCCGATCCCGCCGCTGCCCGCGGAGCCC
>CAZUZY010000183.1:0-15900 GCA_964624885.1 uncultured Polyangiales bacterium
CCCCGGCCCCCGACGCGTCGCCCGACGCCCCGCCGGACAGCGCCGTCACGCGCATCGGCTCGACGATGCCGGAGAGGGCGTTCGAGGAGGAGACCCCGAAGCGCAGCCGCCGGCCGCGCAAGGCGATGTAGCGCTGCCGCCTCCGCTATCCTCGGGCGATGACCCGCAGGACGAAGCGCTGGCTGGTCGCGATCCCCGTCGCGCTGGCCCTGCTCGTCGCGCTGTTCCTCCGCACCTTCTCCGCCGCGCCGCTCCCTGCGGTCCCCCCCTACGCAGGCCCCACCCCGAGCGCGACGCCGCCGGCCGGCATGCGCGTGGTGCACCTGCCCACCGGCCTCATCCCGCGCAACGCCGCCATCGCCTACCGCGGCGGCGCGTTCTCCGACAAGCGCGACTTCACCATGTCGGCGCTCCTCGTGAAGCACCCCCGCGGCGACGTCCTGATCGACACCGGCTTCGGTCGGAACATCGACGCCCAGTTCGCCAGCATGCCGTGGTTCTTCCGGGTCGGGAGCAAGCTGGTCAAGGACCGCCCCGCCGCCGACCAGCTCGCGGCTGTCGGCTACGACGCGAAGAACCTCCGCGCCATCCTCCTCACCCACGCGCACTGGGACCACGTGAGCGGGGTCCCCGACCTCCCCGAAGTACCGGTGTGGATCACCGCGGAGGAGCGTCGCTTCATCGCCGAAGGCGGCACCATCACCGACATCGCCCGCAGCATCCCGATCGCCCGCTACGTCGACTACGCGTTCGAGGGCGGCCCGTACCTCGGCTTCCCGCGGAGCCACGACGTGCACGGCGACGGCTCGATCGTCGTGGTGCCCGCCCCCGGCCACACCCCCGGCTCCGTGATCGTCTTCGTCCACCTCCCCACCGGCCAGCGCCTCGCGCTGGTCGGCGACCTCGCCTGGCAACGCGAGGGCATCCTCGAGCGCGAGGAGCGCCCGTGGCTCACCCGCACCGCCGTCGACCACGACCCCGCCGGCGTGCGCGACAACCTCCTGCGCATGAACGCCCTCGCCGCCCGCTACCCCGACCTCCTCGTCCTGCCCGCCCACGACCCGCGCCCCTTCGCCCAACTCCCCCCATCTCCCTGAGGCCCCTCGAGAGGCCGCACTCGCCCCCGCTTGCGCGCCGCGCATGAAGCGCCATATTCATGTGATGAGCCCCCGAGTCCCCGCCCAGGACCCCGCGCCACGCGGCCACGGGGGCGCACGCCGCGGCGCCGGGCGGCCCCGCAAGCAGGGCAGCGAGTCGCACCGTCGGCGCCCCACCGCCTCCGCACCCCACCCGCAACACGTCACCCTGCGGGTCGCCAGGGGGGTCTGGAACTTGCGCGCAGAGCGGTGTTTCCGCCCGCTCCGCCGCGCATTCCGGGCGCTCACCCGCCGCGGCTTCCGCGTGGTCCACTACTCGATCCAGGGCAACCACGCGCACCTCGTGGTCGAGGTCGAGAGCCACCGCGCGTTCACCACCGGCCTGCGCGCGCTCGCCGCCCACGTCACCCACGCGCTCCACCGCGTCATGGGTCGCGGCGGCCGCGTGCTCGCCTCCCGCACCCACGCGCGCGCTCTCTTCACCCCGAGCGAGGTGCGCACCGTCCTCCGCTACGTGCTCCGCAACCGCACCCACCACGTCCCGGCCGACGTCGAGGTCGACCCGTTCTCCACGGCGCCCTTCTTCGACGACTGGGCCTCGCTCGACCTCCACCCACCGCCACCCCACCGAGGTCGCCCGAAGGAGCGCGCCGACGCGCCCCCGCACACCTGGCTCCTGGCCCGCGGCTACCGCCCCTATCGCCCCTGAACGGGCCGGCCCGGAACCGGCCCGCTCACTTCACGACGGTGGCGCACCCGACCACGATCGACACCTTGCCCGTCGTGGTGGCCTTCGCCGTGGTGCAGGCCTTGCCGATCAACACCACCTTGCCATCGGCGTCGTAGTCCCAGCAGCCATCGGCCGCGCAGTCGTCGGTCGGGTCCGAGCGCTTCTTGAGATCGGTGCTGCTCCCACCGCTCTCGAGCTTCACGTTCACCTTGCCCTTGTCGACGGTCCCGCCGCCGTCGGCGGTGGGCAGGTCGTACACGCAACCGAGCACTGCGCCGCGGATCTTCTGGATGGCGTCGCCCAGCTTCGTCGCGTCGAACGCCCCCGACCCGGACATGTCGAAGTGGCAGGATTTGGCCGGTTTCGTGCCGCCCGCCGCCGGCAGCTTGTCGTTGAAGTCCCCGTCGCACGCCGGGTCGACCGTCTCGGGAGAGCCCGCCTTCGCATACGACGAGAGCGCGCGCAGCGAGATGTAGGGCGGCTGGGTGTTCTTGTCCGCGCCGACCGTATCGCTACCAGGCACGCCGACCACGAAGGTCTGCACGGGCAACGCCTTGTCGTCGTGCGCGTCCTTGATCAGCTTGATCAGTGATGTCGGGTACTCCCAGTCCTGACACCCGTTGATGTCGGTGTAGCCGCCGCGGGTGGAGAGTGACGCGCAGCTCGGGGAGCCGTCGGTGATCACCACCGCGATGAGCTTGGTCTTGGCCGCGCTCAATCGCAGGTAGTTGTAGGAGGTCTTCAGCGCGTCGTAGAGCGGGGTGCCGTCGTAGCCGGACTTCGGAGCATTTGCCGCGAGCCAGTCGTAGATCTGCTTGCGCACGCCGGTCGAGGCGCTCGACTTGTCCTTGCCGGCCGGCTTGATGGCGATCTGGGGCAGGGCCGGGCTCCCGCAGGCGACGGGGAAGCCGAGCACGCACGAGGGTCCCGTGACCTGAGAGTTGGGACTCGCGAGCAGCCCGAGCGACATCGTGTCGAACGAGTCGCTGTCGATCGCCGACACGATCGCCAGCGCCGCCGAAGACCACTTGCCGCCGGTGTTCATGCTGTCCGACGCGTCGAGCACGAAAATCAGCGACGCGGGCGCCTGCTTCGCTTCGTAGGTGGCGCCGCCACAGGCGCCGTCGGTCGGCGTCGTGTCGACCACCACGTCCAGGTCCGAGACGTCAGGGCTCGTGGTCGAGTCCTTGGAGCCCCCGTCGACCCCGGCCGGGGCATCCTTGTCGTTGCCAGCCGAGCAGGCCGCAAGGCCCGAGAACGCAAGAAGACCGGCCCAGCGTCGAAGCGCAACCATCTCGACCTCCGATCGGGAGAGAGTAGCGCACTCTTGCCTGCAACCATGCGAAAGCGAGGGCATCGCCGCCCGCGGTCGGGCGGTTCTCGCTGGCGCAACGGTCGCACCCCACCTACCGTGCCCAGCCGTGTCGAACCTGCTGGCACGGTTCCTCGTCGCGGTCGTCTTCGTGCCCGCGATCTGGGCGCTGCTCTACCGCATCGATCCCATCGGGTTCTTCCTGCTCACCACCACCGCGGTCGTGGTCGCGATGCTGGAGCTGGGCGCCATGGTGGCCCCCGACGACAAGCCGACCCAGTACATCGGCGCCGCCATGGGCCTCGCCGTGGCCGTCATCGTGTGGCGCTGGGGGACGCACCCCAAGGTCCTCCTGACCCTGCTCGTCGGCGTCCCGCTGTTCGGCGTGCTCGTGCCGCTGTTCCGCCTCGGTGACATCTCGACCGCCGGCCTGCGCGCGGCGACCCTGGCCTTCGGCCCGCTCTACACCGCCGTCCCCACCACGCTGCTCGCTCTGCTGCGGCGCGACCACGATCCGGGCTGGGTCGTCCTCGCGCTCATGATGGCCTGGCTCTCCGACACCGGCGGCTACTTCGCCGGGCGGTTCCTCGGCAAGCACAAGCTCTACGAGGCGGTGTCCCCCAAGAAGACCATCGAGGGCAGCATCGGCGGCCTGGCCGGTGCCGCGCTCGGCGCCGTCTGGGCCAGCCTGCACTTCCTGCGGGGCACCCTCCCGCTCGTGCAGGGCCTCGTCCTCGCTGTCGTCGGGGCGGCCTTCGGGCAAGCCGGTGACCTCGTCGAATCTCTGTTCAAGCGGTCGACCGGCGTGAAGGACAGCGGGGGAATCCTGCCCGGCCACGGAGGCATCCTCGACCGTATCGACGCGCTCCTGTTCACCGCGTCGATCACCTATTTCTACGTCCTCTGGCGCTGACACCCCAGCGCATCGCGCAGCGCGTTCGCGCCGCGAAAAAACCGAAAAAATTGCCGCAGTGAATGATGCGGTGCGCGATGGCAGAGCGTGTTCGGCGCTGCTACCAGACTGCCCCTACATGGCGAAGAAGTCGTCAGTCCCCCCGCAGGTTCCGGAGGTTTCCCAGATGTCCAGCGCCCCGAGCGAGTCGATGAAGGCCGCCACCGTTCCGCCGGCCGAGCACAAGTACGAGTTCTTCAAGGTCGTCCAGGACTACCTGGATCGCGCAGCCAAGGTCATCGACCTCGAGCCGTGGGTCGCCTCGATCCTCTCGCAGCCCAAGAACGAGCTCATCGTGCACTTCCCCGTGCGCATGGACGACGGCTCCGTCCGCCTGTTCAAGGGCTACCGCATCCAGCACAACAACCTGCTCGGGCCGTTCAAGGGCGGCATCCGCTACCACGAGACCGTCAGCCTCGACGACCTCAAGGCGCTCGCCGCCATGATGACGTGGAAGGCCGCGCTGATGAGGATCCCCTACGGCGGCGGCAAGGGTGGCATCAAGTTCAACCCGCGTGAGGTCTCGCGCGCCGAGCTGCAGCGCATCAGCCGCCGCTTCGTGCACGCGCTCGGCGCCAACATCGGCCCGGAGTACGACATCCCCGCGCCCGACGTCGGCACCAACGGCCAGGTCATGGCGTGGATGACCGACACCTTCATGAACACCGTCGGCCACGTCAACAAGCAGGCCGTGAAGGGCGTCTTCACCGGCAAGCCCGTCGCCAGCGGCGGCACGCTCGGGCGCGAGAAGGCCACCGGCCAGGGCCTCGTCCACTGCATCACCGAGTGGGCGAAGGACACCCGCTTCGAGCTCGAGGGCGCGACCTACACCGTGCAGGGCTTCGGCAACGTCGGCTCGCACGCCAGCGTGCTCCTCAGCAAGCTCGGCGCGTCGTGCATCGCGGTCGGCGATCACACGGGCTACCTCTCCAACCCCGAGGGCTTCAACGCCCACAAGCTCCAGGACCACGTCGCGCAGAAGGGCTCCATCGCCGGCTACCCCGGCGGCAAGGCCATCACCCGCGACGAGTTCTTCCGCACCAAGGCGGACATGTTCCTGCCGTGCGCGCTCGAGAACCAGGTCGGTGAGCACGAGGCCCGCCTCCTCGACGTGAAGATGGTCGGCGAGGGCGCCAACGGCCCGCTCAACCCGCTCGGCGAGAAGATCCTCCTCGATCGCGGCATCGCCATCCTGCCCGACGTGCTCGCCAACTCCGGCGGCGTCACCGTCAGCTACTACGAGTGGGTCCAGAACAAGCGCAGCGAGTCGTGGACCCTCGAAGAGGTCGACGAGAAGCTCGAGACCACCATGAAGCGCGCGTACCGCGAGGTGGTCACGTTCGCCCAGGAGAAGAAGGTCGACCTGCGCGTGGCGGCCTACGCCATCGCGCTGCAGCGCATCGCGGTGGTCTACCGCGAGCGCGAGATCTTCCCGTGAACCACGCGAGCAGCGGCCTCTGGCTGTTGCTCGGACTCGCCGCGTGCACGCCCGCGAGGGCGCCCGACACGCGAGACGGCGGCGCTCCCGACCCCTCGGCGAGCGCCGTCGCCGTTTCCGCAACGGCCCCTCCACTGTACGGCGCCCCCCCACCGAGCGTCGCTTCCACCGCACCGAGCGCCTCGGCCACCAGCCCGAGCGCGACGCCCAGCGTGGCCACGGCAAGCGCGCCCAGCGTCGAGCCCTCCCCTCCCGCCCTCGGATGCCAGTCGGTCGACGACTGCTGGGTCTCGGCCAAGCGGTTCCCCGCGGTGCCCATCGCGCGGCCGAAGCACCTGAAGGGCAAGAAGTTCAAGCCCTGCGTCGACGGCGAGGTCGCCCCGACCTGCACCAGCGCCGGCGCGTGCGCGCTCCTCGGCTACGACTGCTGACCCGCGCTCGAAGGTGCGCTCACCAGCGCCCGGACAGCTCCACCGTGCACAGCTCGGCGGCGCGCTCCGGATCGTCCCGGTCGACGACCAGGTACGCACGGCGACGGTCGTGCGGGTCGAACGCGAGCCCCTCGGCCTTGCCGAGGAAGCGTCCATGCGCGTCCTCGACGATCGCGTAGCGGGGCGCCTCGCCGAGCACTCCGAGCGCGACACCGGCGACCGGACCGTCGCGCACGGCGTCGGGCGAAGCCTCCGCCGCGGCGAGGTAGTGGAGTGTCCCGGCGGCGCTGGCGCCATCGGTGAAGGTGAGGCGCACGCCGTCGAGGCTCCCCAGATCCCAGGTGGTGACCTGGTCGAGCGCCGGCACCGGACCCCCGCCGACGAACGCGTGCCACGCCTCGAGCGACACCCGCGCCGTCGCGTCGCACGGCAGGAGCGCTCCCCGCGGTGCGCCGTTGCCGCGCTGGAACAGCACGAGGGCGCCCTCGAACAGGGCGATCCCCTCCACGTTGAGCTCGCTGCCAGAGAACGCCGGCTCGGCGCGCAGGGCCGCGTAGAACGCCGGCGCCGCGAACAGCCGCACCGAGCCCTCCGGCGAGAGCACCGCGATGCGCTCGCGCGCGGGCGTCGAGCCCGAGCCCAGCACGAACACCGTCCCGTCGGGGAGGGCCACCGCGGCCTCGAGGTCGAGCTTGGCCGCCTTGTTCCCGCGCGCGTCGTCGAACGTGCGCGCGCCGTCGTCGCTCGGGAGCGCGATCGACCGCACGGCCTCTCCGTCCCACATCGCGAGGAAGCTCGCGTCGTCCTGCACCACGACCAGTTGTTGGCCCACCCGGGCGAGCGCGGAGCCCGCGCGCACGTGGGCCGGGCGATCCAGGGCCGGATCGGCGCCGGCGGCGTAGCGCAGCGGCCGCACTTCGGTGACCCTCGCACGCAGGGTCGGATCGTGAACGGCGCGCCGCATCCTTCGCACGCGTGGCCTCGCTACTTCGGCGGCGGCGCCTTCGGCGGCTCGCCGTCCTTCTGGATGCACGACGACAGATCGAAGAACAGGAACTCGAGGGCCTTCTCCTGCGCCGCGAGGTCGGTGGTCCCCGTGCAGCTCCCGGGGAACGCGCCGCCGCCGGCCTCGTTGGACACGTGGATGTCGCTGAACACCGCGCGGCCGCACTGCGATTCGGCCGGCTTCGCCACCGGCGTGTTGAACGAGAAGTACTTCGCCGACTCCGGCGATCCGGCGTAGACCCAGCGCTGCGAGGTGGCCTTGTTCACCGTGGTCACGTCGTTCTTCACCGAGTTGAGCGTGATCTGGCCCGGCGTGGTGGAGGCCCCCACCGTGGTCAACCAGTCGGCGAACGCCTTCCCCTTCGGGAACGTGGTGTCGATCAGGTAGGGGTTGCTCGCGATCCCGCTCGTGCTCCAGGTGGCGGTCGACTGCAGATCCGGCGGCCCGCTCTTGAACCAGTAGTAGTGGTAGTGCGACGCGAACACGCGGCCGCCCGCGTTCAGGTACCCGGCCATCGCGTTCAGCGCGTCGGTGCCCTTGTTGCTCGGGTACTCGCTGCACTCGCAGGAGAGGATGGTGATGTCGTACTTCTTCAGGTTCTTGGCGTCGTTCCAGAACGGCTGGGCGTCGGTGATGCCCGCGACCGTGCCGCCGCCCTGCCCCTTGTACATGTGCACGCGGCCCTTGCCCGAGGCGCTCGTGAACTCGCTGTCGGCGATGCCGACCTTGCGGAACAGGCACTCGAGCTCGTCGCAGCCCCCGGTGACGAGCGCCATCTGGGGGAGATCGCCCTCCGCCTGGCTGCGCGGCAGGCGGCTCTGGTTGCGATCGCTGATGGCGTTGTCGGTGCAGGCCTTGACCTCGGGGAGGATCACCTTCCGGCGCCACTTGCCGACCTGGTAGACGATGGGGATGTCCTTGCCGACGGGGACGTTGGTCAGCTTGAACTTCCCCTTGGAGTCGCTGAGCGCCGTGACGATCGGGGAGCCCGACGCGATCGCCCCGCACTTGTCGCACGACGCGCCCGACGGGAACGGATCGAGCGGCGCGTTCGGCACGTAGACGATGACGTTGTAGAGCGGCACCTTGCCGGCCGGGTCGTAGACCGTGCCGCTCACGCTCGTCGTGCCACCGTCGTCGCACACCACCTGCTGGCACTTCAGCCCCTCGCACGGCGGCGTCGCGTCGAGGTCGCTGTCCTCGGGGATGACGATGCCTCCGTCGTCCCCACCGTCGCCGGTGGTGCCGTCGATCGAGCCGTCCTTGCCGCCGAGCGGGCCGTCGTCACCGCCGCTCTTGCCGGCGGAGCACGCGAGGAGGGAACCGATCAGGCAGAGAGCCAGGGGAGAGGCGACGCGCATGGTGGGCTCCACGGACGAGGTGAGGAGAGGTGGAACTGTGCCTGCCTTCGGGGGCCCGTCAAGACGAACGGGTGCGCGCACATGCGCACACCCGTTCTTTCGCCCACTCTACGAGGAGGAGGGACTCACTTGGGGACTTCGGCGGTGGGCGGCACCTCGAAGAGCACGCCGCGCCGATCGAGCTTGATCGAGCCCGGCATGCCGAGCACGTCGATGAAGGCGTTGAAGAACTGGGCCGCGGCCTTGGGGGGCACCGTCGTGTTCATCGCCGGGATGACCTCGAAGCACACCGGAGAGCCGACGATGACGCCGACGAACGTGTCGTCGATGCCGTCGCCGTCGGTGTCCTTGGTGGTCGCCGCGGGACAGCCAGCCTTGGCGTCGCCCTCCTTCATCGCGCGGAGGTTCTTGATGAACTTGGCGGCGTCGACCGGCGGACCGCCGGGCTCGGCGGGCGGGTTCGCCGGATCGTTCGACCAGGCGGCCGTCACGTCGAAGACCGAGCCGGCGCTGATGGCCTTGATGGCGTTGACGATGCCGGTGCTGATGTCGCAGGTGCCGCCGCTGCAGGTGTAGCGGAAGTTGAGGCGACAGGTGCCCCCCGGGCCCGTCGCGGCGCGGCCCTTGCCACCCGTGTCGGTGCAGCAGCTGCCGGTGCCACCCGCGGTGCAGGTGCCGAACGCGGCCGGCGGCAGCGCGCTCTTGGTCGCGTCGGAGAGCTCGTCGGCCTGGGTCTCCGACCCGAAGGTCGTGGTGAGGTCGACGAAGCGCGCGTTGGCCTTGGCGAAGGCCGCCTTGAGGGTGGTCATCGTCGGGGCGGTGAACGAGTACGGCGACGACGCCGCGTCGTGCCAGTTGATGTCCGTGATGAGCGCGACGACGGGGAGTGCGCCGGGGCGGAAGTCCACGCCACCGGTCGTGCCTGCGGCGGGCGTGTGCTTGGGGACGCTGCCGCCCGGCCAGGTGAGCGCCTCACCGGTCAGGATGTGCTGCATGGCCGGGATCTGCGACTCGGGGCCGTCCGAACCGCAGTGGGTCTCGAGCTTGTTGGCCGCGTCCTGGGCCTTCTTCAGGTCGGTGGTGATGACCTGGATGATGCCGACGGGGAGGTCGCCAGGGAGGCCGGCGCCGCAGCCCGCCGAGCCGTATCCGCCGGTCGGGTAGTCGTCGTGGTAGGCGACGGAGAGGCCGACGCTGGGGATGGCCTTGGTGAGGCCGGGGAAGATGGTCGTGGAGAGCGAGGCCTTGAGGCCCGCGACCTGGCCGCCCATCGAGCCGGTGGTGTCCATCGCGAAGGCGACGTCCACCTGCTTGATGTTGGTGCCGAACTTGAGCACGTCCTTGTCGGGGCTCGGCGCGCCCTTGAACGGGACGAGGAAGAAGAAGTCGCCGGTGCCCGGCTTGTCGGGCGCGCGGCGCAGCTGGACGATGGTGAGGTTGGCAGCGCCGGACTTCCCGAACGCGCTGGCGCGCACGACGGTGGTGATGCCCTTGACGCCGCCGGGAAGGGCGTCGGTCGACGTGAAGGTGGTGCCGGCGAACGTACCGAGGGAGGGATCGTCCACGGTCATCGCCGCGTCGGCCGTCACGTCCTTGGTCGTGCCATCGGTGTTCTTCTGCGTGACCTTGTAGGTCTGCGTGGCCCGGACGACCGGCGTGCTCGTGGTGTCGATGATGATCGTGGCGTTGATCGGGTCGAGATCGAGGCTGTCGAGCGTGGGCCCGCCGTCCGTGCCGAGATCGATGATCCCTTCGTCGGTGGTGCCACCGGTATCGGCGCCTCCGTCCTCGAGCTCGCCCGGCGAGACGTCACGGCTCGCGCCGCAACCGAAGGCCGAGAGAGCGAACAGAGCAACGAGACCAGTGGAACGAGAGAAGCGAAGCATGGGACCTCCGTGAAAACCGTGGCTCACTTGGCGATCTCCTTCGGGGGGACGAGGAAGAGCACGAAGCGCTGATCGAGCTTGATGCTGCCCGGCATGCCGAGCACGTTGATGAACGCCTTGTAGAACTGCGCCACCGGCTTCGGGGGCACGGTGATGTTCATGGCGGGGATGACCTCGAAGCACACCGGGGTGCCGACCTTCACGCCGGTGAAGGTGTCGTCGATGCCGTCGCCGTCGGTGTCCTTGGTGGAGGCCGACGGGCAGCCGGCCTTGGCGTCGCCCTCGCTCATGGCGCGCAGGGCCTTGATGAACTGGGTCGCGTCGACGGGCGGGCCGCCGTCGCTGAGCGACGGGTTGCTGGGATCGTTGGCCGGCTGCGCCGTCACGTCGAACACGCTGCCGACGCTGATGGCCTGGATCGCCTTGACGACCTGGTCGCTCACGCCGGTGCCGCCGCTGTGCAAGAAGTTGAGGCGGCAGTTGCCGCCGGGGCCGGTGGCCGGGCGCTTGGCACCGCTCACGCCCGTGGGGCAGTCCTTGGCGCCCGCGGTGAACGCGCCCGGGGGGATGTTCGACTTGGTCGCGTCCGACAGGTCGTCGGCCTGCGCCTCGTCGTAGGAGGTGATGTCGATGAACTTGGCCTTGGTGTCGGCGAACGCCTTCTTGAGCTCCACCACCGTGGGAGGCGAGGTCACCGAGCTGCAGTACGGATCGCGCGCGGCGTCGTGCCAGCTGACGTCGGTGATGAGGACGACCACGGGGAGCGCACCCGCGCGGAAGTCCACGCCGCCGATGGTGCCGGCCTTGGGGACGTGCTTGGCGACGGTGCCACCCGTCCAGTTCAGCGCGCCACCCGTGAGGATGTGCCACATCGAGGGAACCTGGGCTTCGGGGCCGTCGGCGCCGCCGCTGGCCGACCAGCTCACCGTCGCGGCCTGGGCCTTGGCGATGTCGGTCGTGACGACCTGATAGACCTTGACCGGGAAGTCGGAGCTGCCGCCGTGTGAACAGACGGGCATGTCCTTGTGGTCGACGATGGCGACGCCGACGCTCGGGATGACCTTCTTGAGGTTCGGGATGAGCGTGGACGAGAGGTTGGTCTGCAGGTTGGACACCGAGCCGCTCATCGAACCGGTGGTGTCCATGTTGAACGCCACGTCGACCTGCTGGATCTTGGTGCCGAACTTGAGGACGTCCTTGTCCGGCTTGGGCGGCGCCTTGTAGGGCACCTCGAAGTAGAAGTCGCCGGTGCCGGGGGCGTCGGGCTGACGACGCAGCTGGATGATGGTGAGGTTCGCAAGGCCGCTGCGCCCACCCTCGTTGGCGTGGACGGTGGTGGTGGTGCCGAGGATGCCGCCGGGCAGCGCGTCGACCGACGTGAACGTGGGCCCCGAGAAGCTGCCGAGCCCGGTGTCGTCGATGGTGAAGGTGGCCGTGCCCGCGACGTCGCTGGTCGTGCCGTCCTTGTTGGTGGCGATGGCCTTGTAGGTGAGCGTCGCGGCCTTGGCCGGGCTCGTCGTCGTGTCGATGACGATGGTCGCGTTGGGCGGATCGAGGTCGAGCGAGTCGAGGGACGTGCCACCCTCCGGCGCGTCGTCCCCACCGTCGAGGGTGAAGCCGTCGTTGGCGCCGGTGTCTCCGGTCAGATCGATCGGACCGCCGCCGTCTTTCGAGGCACTGCAGCCGAACGCGGCGAGAGAAAGCGCAACCGAGACGAGGGGAAAGCGCACCCGAAGCATGTAAGGACCTCCGCCCGCAGGAGTCTCTGACGTGACGACCGAGGCGCGCCCGCAGGCGGACACGCCGGAGACCGAGGCACCTCCGCGGGGCGGGGTTCCGTAGACCCCGTATTGTTCGAGAGAGGACGGCAAACGTCAAGCTGCCGCCATCAAAGACGTCAGCGCAGGACGGTCCGTGTCGGGCACTCGCCATCACCCTGGAAGTCGTGAAGTGTGCGCGCCTGGGCCTCGACGAAGTCGTAGGCCGTGGAAATCGGCTTCCCACCGATCGCCCCTGACAGCTTGTACAGGTCCGTCGGGAAGGCGTCCGCCGCCTTCACCGCCTTGAGCTCCGCGAGGGTGGTCTCGCCGTCATGGTCGAGGTCGGCGTCCGCGAGGTACTGCGCCCGGCGACTGGTCACCTCCACGCCCTCGGTCAAGTCGGTGAAGAACCAGTGATCGCCGTGGAGGGTGGGCTTGATCCCGGCGGTGCCACCCGCAGGGACCGCGAAGCCGGCCTTGCCGTCCTTGCCGCAGTCGTCGAAGCCGGTGCCCATCGCGAAGCCCCAACGGAAGGTGATCTTGGTCGCGGCGACGCAGTCCTTGGGATCGCGGCTCCCTGGCTTGCACGACTGGCCGTCTGGCTTGGTCATCACGCCCTCGACGTAGAGCGCGTACCCGTTGCTCTTCATGAGGGCGAGATCGGCGGCGGTCGTCGGGGGCAGCGCCTTCGCCGAGGGGCCGGCGGCGGGCATGTCCTCGCCGACCTTGTCGTAGGTGACCGCGTCGACCCCCTTGGTCTCGAAGGTGACGTAGCCACCCGCGGGCGCGTTCTTGAGATCGAGCACCCACACGGTCGGATCGGAGAGGGCGGCGCCGGTCGCCGAGCTCCGCGCGCGGAAGTTGCCGACCGTGACCAGGAACCTCGTGTACTCGACCTTCCAGCCGTCGACGAGGTTCTCGAGCCCCGTGCCGGGCTCGAGGCCCGCCGAGATCGTGTCCTCCGGGACCACGAACACCTGCACGTTGCCCTTGCCGACCGCGGCCTCGCTGCCGCTGCAGGCCACGAGGAGACCCAGGGTGAGGACGGCGCGATTCTTCATGACACCCACGCTAACGCAACCGTGTTGCAAGAGCAATTGGTTTTCATCTCGTCCAGGTGAACGTCGGCGGCGCGAGCGCCGTCATGCCGACGACGAGCGCGTCCCACGCCTGGGTCTTGGCCACGACGGTGGCGGTGGGGCCGGCCGTCGAGAGGGTGTCGAAGTCGAGCTGGGCGACCCAGGCGCTCGGATCGAAGCGCACGTCGAGGCGCTGGGTCTCGGGACCGAGGGGCTGCGAGAGGCCACTGAGGCTCACCGCGGGCTGCGCCTGCACGACGGGACGCACGTCGACGTCGGCGACGAAGGCGAGCACGAAGCCATCCCGGGCCCGCCGCGCGGTGCCCTCGAGGTGGGCGGAGTGGCCGCCCGGCGCGCCCGACTTCGGCGTCGGCGCGTCGTCGGTCGTGAGCCATGGGATCGCGTAGGCGAACCCGAGCGACTGCACCGTGCCGGTGAAGCCGTTGACCGTGCCGAGGCGCTGGGGGGTCGGCGAGAGCGCGTCGACGGTGGCGGTGGCGGCCCACTCGGCCAGCGGCGCGCGACACAGCTCCGGAGAGGCCGCCCGGCTCGCGCAGAAGCCCACCGGGCCGAAGCCCACGCGGGCGACGGAGAGCGTGACCTCCCAGTCACCGACCTTGGTGGCGCGGGCCGGCGTGCCGATCGCGAAGGCGGGGTGGGCGACGAGCGGCTGACCCGTGTCGCCGCAGGCGACGAACAGGCACGAGAGCGACAGCAGCGCGGCCTTCACAGGTGCACCGAGAGCGAGAAGGTGACCGTGCGCGGCGCACCCGCCACGAAGTGACGCGCGGGGATGGTGGAGGGGATCTCGCGCGTCGGCCAGCTCGACGAGTAGTAGAGCTCGCTGTCGGTCCAGCGCCGGTCGAGGACGTTGCTCACGTCCATCCCGAGCTCCACCTCGCGGAAGCGCAGGCCGAACGACAGGTCGAGGAGCGCGAACGGCTCGGCCACCTGCCCGTGCGGGAGCGGGCGCTCCCCGATCACGCTGAAGCCGGCGCCCGCCTTGCCGACGAGCCGCTCGTGCCCGACGCCCGCGAGCGTGCCGCGCACGCCGAGATCCGCGCGCGCCACCAGCGTGGGCACGAACGGGAGCCGCTGGCCCTCCTGGTAGGCGGGGTTCGGGTCGTCCGCGGTGGCGACCGGCGGGGCGTCGAGGGTCGCGTGCACCCAGGTCACGCTCACGCTCCCGAGCAGGAAATCCCAGGGCCGCGCGACCACGTACGCCGCGAGCCCCTGCCGCGAGGTGGGGCCGATCCGCGCGAGGGTGTTCTCGCCCGGGTCGAACGCGAGATCGTCGGAGAGCTTGGTGCGATAGGCGGCGAGCGAGGCCACGAGCCGCTCGCCCTCGGTCGCGAACCGCAGACCGGCCTCGTACGAGGTGACCGTGGTGTACGGCGCGCGCTCACCCTCGGCGAGGAGGCGCGCCTGCGGTGACCGGTAGCCGACGCCGTAGGAGAGCACCGGGGTGAGCCAGGGCAGGAGCGCGTACTCGATCGACGCGCGCGGGCCGGCCGCGACGCCGAGGGCGGTGCGCCGGTAACCGGGCACGTAGCTCACCCGGCGGAAGCTCGGGTCGCTGTTGGAGAGCCGATCGTCGACGTCGTAGAACAGCACGTCGGCGCGCACGCCGCCGGCCACCTTGAGCTTGCGGAACGCGCGCAGATCGAGGTCGAGATAGGCGCCGAGGTCGGTGCTGCGGATCGTGGCGTCGATGCGCCGATCCCAGGTCTGGTTGTCGGGCGGCATCAGCAGGTTCTGCTGCTGCTCGCTCGTGGCGGCGCGCAGCGAGAACCCCGGCTCGACGTGGGCGACCAGATCCTTGGTCAGCTGGATCTTGCTGGTGCGGAAGCGCGCGCTCGCGCCCACGGCGGTGTCGGCGTTGCCCTGTTCGACGAGATCTCCGAGGCCGACGCGCGTCGGGTCGATGACCGCGCGCTGGGTGAAGCCGGTGTAGTTGGCGCGCACGCGGAAGTCGGTGAGCGTGACCCACAGCGTGGTCTCGAGGTGGGCCCCGGTCTCGGTCGTCTTGTCGATCTCGAGCCCGAGCGACACCCGCGACGCGAACGCGGACTGCGCCTGCGCGGTCGGGTACGGGTAGCTGTCGAAGAACCCGACGCGCCCCGCGTCGTAGTCGTCGCGGCGGAGGGCGCCCGCGAGGCCCGAGCGCGCGCCGTACGCCGAGGCGAACACGAGCAGGCGATAGCCCGCGGGGAGCTCGAAGCCGTACTGCGCGAGGCCGGAGCCCGAGATCCCGCCGCGGTTGCCGGGGCCGAACCCGTCGGTGGTGCGCACGGCCACCGCGCCGAAGGTGTCGTCGGACTCGTCGCGGGGCGCCCAGATGCCGACGAACCGCTTGGTGCGGAAGGTGCCGAGCGAGGTCTTCACGTGGTAGCCGCGCTCGCGCACCCCGAGCTCGAAGTGCGCGCTGCCGGCGACCGCGAAGTCGCCCTGGCGCGGATCGTAGACGCCCTCGATCACCCGCAGGCGCTGCACGACCTCGGGGATGAGGAAGCCGAGGTCGGCGTAGCCCTGGCCGTGCAGGTGCGAGGGCACGTTGATCGGCACCGAGCCGACCTTGAGCTCGATGTCCTGACCGTGCTGCGCGTCGAACCCGCGGAGGAAGATGGTGCTCGCGACCGCGTCGCCCTCGACGTGGCCGACATAGATCCCCGGCGCGGCGGCCAGCATGTCGGCGCCGGAGGCGTGGGGCGCCACGTGCAGCAGGTCCTCGTCGATGCGGTAGTCGCTGGCCGACCGTGGCGCCGGCAGCTTGTCGCCCTCGACCTTGAGGTCGACGGGCCCGGACGAGGCGGCCGACGGCGCCGGGGGCGCGGCCGACGCCGACGCC
>CAZUZY010000184.1:0-15810 GCA_964624885.1 uncultured Polyangiales bacterium
GGGCGCGGGCGCGGGCAACGGCGCCGGCGCGGGCGGGGGCGGGGCCCCTTGCGCGAACGCGGACGCAGCGAGCAAGAGCGAGCCTGCCGCGGCCGGAAGCGCCAGCAGCACCTTGCCGGACGACAGCACACGCAGGGGAAGCAGACGCGATCGACGCATGATGGGAAGCCTCCGAAGGGACCGGGGCGCGAACGTTAGCACCTCAAGGACTTCTAGGGACAAGCACTCTGCGGAGTCTCGACGCTCACCTCGCGCTGAACGCGGATTCAGCGGCGAGTCGCCTCACGGACGACGCGCAGAGTTTTGTTCACGCCCTTTCTTTTCACCGTCAGCAGCACGTCGACCCCGAGCGGGCCCCCGAGGTGCGCGCGCGCAACCGAGAGGCTCGTCGCCGCCGTTCCGTCGATGCTCACGAGCTCGTCACCCTCGAGCACCCCCGCGCGTTCGGCCTCGGACCCGACGGCCACGGCGGCCACCATCACCTTGGTGTCCTCCGCCGCCAGCGTGATCGCGACCCCGCCCGGCGCGAGGATCTCCTCGCCCGCGATCGGGACGGGATCCAGCACGATCTTGACGTTCGTCGTGGCGCGCCCCTCGTCGATCCGCACCTTGGTGCGGCCGCGCCCCGTGTCCGCGGCGAACGCCTCGACGAACACGTCGCCGACCGCGACGTCCACTAGCTTGAACGCGCCGTAGGCGTCGGTCACGGCGACACCGGGCTGGGCCGCCCCGCCCGCCGGGATCCAGGTGGGCGCGTGATCGCGGGCGACGCGGGCTCCCGCCACCGGCTTGCCCTTCGCGTCGACGACCGTGCCCTCGACGCTGCCCGCGGCCCCGAGCTCGAGGCGACCGAGATCGACCTCGGGCAACGAGCCGACCGGCGCGAGCGTCACGGTCTTGCGCAACGGGGCCGCGCCACTCGCGCGCACGTCGAGCGAGGCTTCTCCCCGCGGCACGTCGGCGAACCGGAACTTGCCGTCCTTCCCGGTGAGCGTGCGGCGGACGCCGTCCTCCGCGGCGAGCGTGACCGTGGCGCCCGCGAGCGCCACCCGGCCCCCCGGCGCCATCACCACCCCGTAGGCGACGAACCCGGCCGCGAGCTCGACCTCGAGCGACGCAGGGAGAGAGGCCTGCACGAGGCGGGTCGTCGCGTGCCCGGTGGCGCGGACCTCGACCTGCACCCGCAGCCCGGCCACGCGAGGGATCTCCACTTCACCGCGGGCATCGGTGAAGCCCGTGCGCTTGATCGGCGCGGTGGGGTCGAGCGAGGCGATGGTGACCTGCGCGCTCTTGAGCGGGTAGCGTCGGTCGTCGATCACCCGCACCACGCAGGCGGGACGCGGCGCGGGCAGCACCAGATCCACCGTCGTCGTGTCGCCCTCGGGCACGGTCACCTCGGTGCGCAGCGCGACGTCGTTCGGCCGATCGGCGGGCGCGACCGTGAGGGTGACCTCGCCCGGGACGGCCGCGATGGCGAACGTGCCGTCGGTCGCCGTGCGCACGCCCCTCGCGAGCGACCCCGTGCGCGCGGTGATCTCGACCCAGGCGCCAGCGACCGCGTAGCCCTTCTCGTCCTTCACCGTGCCGACGAGTCGCCCGCCCGCGGCCAGCACCACCGAGACCTTGGCCTCTCCCCCCGGCGCGACGTCCACCGGCGCCGAGATGGCCTCGACGTACGCCGGATGACGCACGATCGCGCGCAGCTTGCCGGCCGGCACCGGCGTCGCGCGGAACGTCCCGTCGAACCGGGTGACCCACGGTTCGACGCTCGTCTCGTCCTTCTTCTGGGCGAACGGTCGCGGGATCGGGGGCACGGGCCCTGGCACCACGCCGAGCTCGCCCACGGGCAGCAGGGTCCGCCCTCCGCCGCGGGCGCGCGCGAGGAGCCCCGCCGAGAAGCTCAGCGTCGCCGGTGAGACCGAGACCGGCGCCCCGTCGAGATCCGATCCCACCACCTCGACCGTCGCACCGTCGATCGGTCGGCCCTTCGCGTCGCGCACGTCGCCGAGCAGCGTCGCGGCGCGCCGGAGGGTGACCTCGAGCGTATTCGTCTCCGGCGCGGCGATCGGGCCCCGCGCCCAGAACCCCTTCGCCTGCGCGGCCAGCGAGACGCTGCCCTTGGCGAACGGACCGAGCACGGCGATCCCGTTCGCGTCGGCGGTGACCGTCTGCGGGAACGGGGAGATTCCCCCCTCGACGCCGACCACCTCGGCGCCCGGGATCGCGACCCCGTTCTCGTCCTTCACGCTCACCCGCACCATGCGCCCCGCGGTGAGGACCAGGCGCACCTTGGCCTCGGCCCCGCGCGCCAGGTACACGCCGATCTCGCTCTTGCTCACGCGGGTGCCCAGCGTGGCCCGTAGATCGTAGCTGCCGGTTCCGAGCCCCGACACGCGGACCTCGCCCTTCTCGTCGGCCGTCGTCGTGCGCGGCACGGCGAGCGCGCCACCCGCGATGGCCACGGAGGCGCCCGGCGCCGCGACGCCGTCCTCGCCCACCACGCTCACCAGCAGCGCACCGAGCCGGTGGAGCACGAGGGTGACCCGCGCGTCGCTCGCGCCCACCGTCACCGTCACCGCGTCCCACCCTGCCGCGCGCGCGGTGACCTTGAGCGGCCCCGCGGCGAGCCCGCGCGGCCGGGCGAGGCCCTGTGCGTCGGTGCGCGCCCCGCGGGGCATGGGCTCCACGCCGAGGACCTCGATCTCGGCGCCGGCGACGGGCTTCTGGGCCTCGTCGCGGACCAGGATCTCGAGCGCGCGCTCGGGGCCCAGCCGGAGCTCCGCGAACGCGGGATCGGCGCCGACGAACCGCTGGGTGCTCCCGCGCGCGTGCAGCGGCGCGTCCGCGACCAGCCAGTGCACGCCGAGCGGGAGGCTCGGGAGGGTGACCGCGCCGTCGGCGCCGGTCGTGCCGCGCCCTGCGAGGTACACGATGTCGTCCCGAAGGAACAGCGCGCGCACCGTCGCGCCGACCAGGGGCGCGGAGCTCACGGCGTCGAGCACCACCACCCGCGCCGAGCCCGGCCGATCGGACACCTCCTTCGGCAGCGGCGCGGGCTCCTCCACCGTCTCGAGCGGCGGGCTCCACATCGAGAGTGGATCGCCCGGCACCACCCCGAGCAGCAGGATCAGCCCGAGCGCGAAGCCGAGCGCCCGCCCGCCCCCGCGGGCCAGCCACGCCCAGCAACGCGCGAAGAGGAGACCGACCACCCGAGTCAACGCCGCGCGGGCGCCCTGCTATTCCAGCCAGCCGGCCTGGAGCCAGCGCACCGCCGGCTCGTGCGCCACCGGTGTGCCGGCGGGGAACCGGCCCGCAGCCGACAGCAGGACCAGGGTGCCCCACGCCGCGCCGAACAACCCGGTGGCGCGCCCGGCGACGAGGGCCTTCGCGAGCTCGATCGCCAGCTCCTTCTTGCCCGCGTCGTAGAGCACCGCCGCGGCGAGGCCACGCAGATCGTCGCGCTGGCTGTTCTTGGCGACCTCCTGGATGGCGGCCACCAGATCCTCGCGCCCGTGGTCGCGGACCAGGTACCCCGCGGCGCGCACGGCGTCGTCGTCCTCCTTGGCGAGATCGCGGGCGAACGCCTCGAGGAGGGGCTTGGTGGTGCGCACGCCGGCGTGGGCGAGGCGGAACAGGAACTTGGTGTCGCGGTCGGCGCTCGGTCGGTCGGACAGCCGGGCGACCAGCTCGGTGGTCGGGCGCGCCGCGGGCGGCCCCATCGACGGATCGAGCGCCCAGGCCACGTAGGCCCAGGCGGCCCTCGCCCCCGAAGGCCCTTCCGACGACTTGGTGCGCGCCTCGCGCAGCGGCTCGAGATCGCCGCCGTGCACGGCCACCTCGGCCATGACCAGCCACCGTCCGAGGTGGCGCTCGGCGTCGCGCAGGACCGCGAGCGCGTGCTGCACACCGGGCGCGACCTTCGGGATGCGGGCGATGGGCACCAGCACCTCGGCGCAGAGCGCGATCCGGTGCGACTCCTTGATCTTCGGCGCGAGCCCGCGGAGGTGCGCGCCGGGCGACTCCCCACGGATGACCCGCGCGAGCTCCGCCGTGAAGGCGATGTGGGCCGAGCGCTGCGTCGCCGCCTTGTTGAGGATCGGCGCCAGCGCCGGGTCGGTCAGCCAAGCGGCCGCGGCCAGCGCGGCGGTCGCGCAGACGTCGTGCTCGGCACCGGCCTTGACCAGCGGCACGGCGCGCTTGTCCGAGAGCTCCCCGAGGCCGCGCACGGCCGCGACGAACAGGTCGCGATCGAAGGCCTTCTTCTGCACCAGCATCTCGCCGACCTCGGCGAGGAGGCTGCGCGCCAGGGCGCTGTGGGGGGCGAGGGCGCGACAGAGCCCGGCGAGCCGACGTTCGTTCGGCGATCGCCGGCGCGCGCACGCGAGGACCTCCTCGCGCAGCCGATCGAGGACGTCCTTCTCGAAAGGCTCCACGCGCGCGGCGGCCGCTTTGGACTTCGACGGGGCCTTGGCGGGCTTGGGGTCCTTGGGCCGCTCGTCCAGCGACACGGCCTTCGGCGCCGATTTCGGCGCGACGGCACGTGAAGCCCGGACGGTGTTGCCCATGTCCGGGCCGAACCTATCACGTGGAGCGGGGGACAGGCGGGGCGAACGGAGTCCGCCCCTCACCCCACCCCGTGGGCCGTCGTTTCAGGCCTCGAAGGCTTGGGCGCCCAAGAGGTCGAACAAGGCGTTGACCTCGTGCGCGTCCTTGGGCTCGAACGCGACGCCACCACGGACCCCTTCGGACCACGCGACCCGCGCGCCGAGCACGAGCGGGTCCCAGCGACTCGGCGCCTCGAGCACCACCTCGAGGTGGGTGCCCGCGACGAGGCGGGTCGGTGTGGTGATGCCAGCGCCGCCCATGCCGATGTCGTGCAAGCGCGCCTTCTCCGCGCGCCCCTCACGACGCACGACCACCTCGGCGAGGGTCGCCCGGCGTGGGTGGGCCCGGAAGTGGTCGCTCGCCATGTTCAGGCCTTCGGCGCGACCCGCACGTGCACGTCGGCGAGCTGCTCGTCGGTCACGAGCGTGGGCGCGTCGGTGAGCAGGTCGGTGCCCTTCTGCGACTTGGGGAACGGGATCACGTCGCGCAGCGACTCGGTCCCGGTGAGCAGCATCGTGAGCCGGTCCATGCCGAGCGCGATGCCCCCGTGCGGCGGCGCGCCGGCGCGGAGCGCGTCGAGCAGGAAGCCGAACTTGGCCTTGGCCTCGGCCGCGTCGATGCCGAGCGCCGCGAACACGCGGGCCTGCACCTCCGGATCGTGGAGACGAATCGAGCCACCGCCCACCTCGAACCCGTTGAGCACGAGGTCGTAGCGGTGACAGAGCACCTTGCCCGGGTCGGTCTCGAGGAAAGGCACCGAGGCGTCCTGCGGGCGGGTGAAGGCGTGGTGCGCGGCGGCCCACTTGCCCGTGTCCTCGTCGAACTCGAACAGCGGGGGGTCGACCACCCAGAGGAACTCGAACTTGCCGCCGTGCCCCGACTCGGGGACCAGGTTCATCTTCTTGGCGAGGTGGACCCGCAGGTTGGCCATCACCGTCTGCACGATCGAGGCGCGCCCGAACTGGAACAGCAGCGTGTCGCCGGGCTTGGCCCCGCACGCGGCGTTGACCGCCGCGACGAACTCCTTGGTGGCCGTCTTGGCGAGCGGCGACTGGGTCCAGCTGCCGTCCTCGGCGAGCTTGGCGCGCGCGAGCCCCTTGGCTCCCATCGACTTCACGTACCCCTCGAGCTTGTCCGCCTCGGCGCGGGAGATCTCGGCCGCCGCCGGCGCGACGAGCACCTTGACGATCTCCCCCGGCAGGTCGCGACGCAGCTTGCCCGACGCGAACTTGGCCGCGATCTCGGCGAAGAACGGCACGCCGCCACCCTGGTGATCGATGACCAGCTCGGTGAGATCGGTGTGCTCCATGCCGAACCGGAGGTCGGGCTTGTCGTTGCCGTAGCGGCGCATGGACTCGTCGAACTTCATGTGCGGGAAGTGCCCCGACGGGTACTTCTCCTTGAGGTCGACGCCGAGCACCTCCTTCCAGATGGCGAACACGAGGCCCTCCATCTGGGTGAACAGCTCGTCCTGCGAGACGAAGGACATCTCGACGTCGATCTGGGTGAACTCCGGGTGACGATCCAGGCGACCGTCCTCGTCGCGGAAGCACTTCACGATCTGGAAGTAGCGGTCGAACCCGCTCACCATGAACAGCTGCTTGTAGAGCTGCGGGCTCTCGGCGAGGGCGTAGAACGCCCCCGGCTGCAGGCGCGAGGGCACGAGGAAGTTGCGCGCGCCGCCCGGCGTGTACTTGACCATGAACGGGGTCTCGAGCTCTAGGAACCCGTGGTCCGAGAAGTAGCGGCGCGTCACCTGGTTGATCTCGTGACGCGTGCGCAGGATGCGCTGCATCCGCGGACGGCGCAGGTCGAGGTAGCGGTAGGCGAGGCGCACCTCCTCCTTGGTCTGCGTCTCGTCGGCGATGGGGAACACCGGCGTCTCGGCCTTGTTGAACACCGTGGCCTCGACCACGCCGATCTCGATGGCGCCGGTCGCGATCTTCGGGTTCACGTTCTTGCCACGCGAGCGGACGATCCCGCGGATGCCGATCACCCACTCGTTGCGCATCTGGTTGGCGAGCGTGTGGGCGGCCTCGACCTCGCCGAGGTCGACGCGCACACCCTCGGCCGAGGGCACGTGGTTCGGGTCGAACACCAGCTGGGTGATGCCCTCGCGGTCGCGGAGGTCGATGAACACACAGCCGCCGTGGTCGCGGTAGGTGTCCACCCACCCGAACAGCACGACCTCCTTGCCAACGTCCGATTCGCGCAGGGCACCGCAGCGGTGCGTCCGCTGCAGTTCGTCGATGAAGCGAGCCATGCGAGAGCGCATACCGAGTCGCCCTCCGAGGGTCGAGCCCGACGGCGACCGGCCGGCGGCAGGGGTGCCCGTTGACCGCGGGCCGGAGGAGCGGTGACACTCGCCCCCCGAACCCATTCCCCTCGGTTTCCAAGGAGTGTCCGTGAGCCAGATCTACGTCATGATCCCCGGCAGCAACGACCCGCAGCTGCTCGCGGCCGAAGAGGTCGCGCGGCGCATCAAGGCGGGCGAGCTCCCGGACTCGGCGCAGGTCGTCAAGCCGGGCGAGAGCGCCTGGGTCGCGGCCAAGGACTTCCCCGCCGTCGCCGAGGCCCTCGCGGCCGGTCCGCCCCCCGCCCCCATCGGCACCCCTCCGCCGGGCCAGGCCCTGCCCTCGGGCGCCATGCCGTCGCTCCCGGCCGCGGAGCCGCTCCCGACCGGCGCGGTCGCTCCCATCGGCGCCCCCATCGCCCCCGCCGCGCGCGGACCGGGCCTGCCCAAGGGCGCGATGATCGGCATCGGCGCCGGCGCGGGCCTCTTCGTCGTGCTGCTGGTGAGCTGGCTCGTGTACCGCAACGTGTACAGCCGTGGCCTCGTCCTCGAGCACATCCCCGAGGACTGCGCCGTGGCCGGCTACGTCGACGTGGAGGGCATCGCGACGAGCGATCCGGTCAAGCCCGCGCTCGAGAAGTTCTTCAAGAACGCGCACGATCTCGCCGAGGACGAGGTCGGCAACAAGTCCAAGAAGGACAAGGAGCGCATGCAGCAGGTGCTCGACGCGCTCGACAAGCACGGCATCGGCAAGACGACCGTCCGCGAGCTCGCCATGTGCGTCCCCCGCGCCGACGAAGAGGACGACAAGAAGTTCGGCGGGCGCGAGGCCTTCGACAAGCTGGTCGTCATCGTCGGCGGCACGTTCCGTCGGGGCAACGTGCTCGAGGCCCTCAAGGAGGTCGGCGGCATCGTCATGAAGAACGAGGAGGCGTGCAAGATCGAGGACGACGACGGCATGGCCCTCCTCAAGTGCTCGCTCGGCGACAAGGGCAGCAAGAAGGAGCCGTTCTACGCGGCGCTGGTCGAGAGCCGGGTCCTGGTCATCAGCCCCGACAAGCGCATGCTCAAGAAGGTCCGCAAGAACAAGGACCGCGCCAAGGACTACGGCGCCGACAAGGGCGAGCACTTCGTCTACTACCGCAGCAAGGACGCCCCCTCGTGGTCCGACGGCTCGTTCGGCACGTTCAAGCTCAAGGCCGGCAGCAAGGACGTCGTCATCACCATCGAGACCCACTACGACCCCGACAAGGGCAAGAAGAAGCTCGACCAGTTCAAGGACGCCGACGAGCTCGCCAAGAAGAAGGAGAAGGCGCTCCGCGAGGCCTCGGAGAAGTGCTTCGAGAAGAGCCCCATCGACTCGCTGGGTGACGGCGTCGAGAAGGGCAAGGTCGACGTGTTCGACGACGGCATCAAATACGAGCTGAAATTCAGCAACAAGGACGTCCAGAAGGCCTTCAAGGTGCTGGCCGACGCCGACAAGAAGGACCTCGGGAGCATCGTGGAGCTGCCCTGGTGCGTCTGGAAGACGCTCGAGCCGTACACCTTCTGATCGCGCTATCCTCCCGCCCCGTGAAGCCCTCCCACGTCTCGCCCGACGGGCGCCCGTCCACGGTCGCTCCGCGCTCTCGCCCGCTCGCGTGCGCCCCCCACGTGCTCCTGCTCGCGCTCACCGCGGCGGGCGCCGGCTGTGGACCGGCCGGGCCCACCACCGTCAAGCCGCCGCCGCCCACGGTCGCCAAGCCGAAGACGCAGCTCGGAGCGCCGCCCTCTCCTGCCCGCTGGTCGCTCAACGCGGCCCACGCCAAGGGCCTGCGCGCCAAGCTCGATCTCGGCGCCAGCGGCCTCCTGTACGCCGGCGCGGGTGGCGTGCGCTGGCTCGACAACAAGCAGGCGAGCCCGGTGGCGGCCGACTCCACCCTCCCCGAGTCCATCACGGGGATGATCAGCGCGGGTGGTGGCTTCGCGTTCGTCGGCGAGAGCGGCACCGTCTACGCCACCGCCACCGCCCTCGGGCCGGTCACCGCCAAGCGTTCCCCGCCCCAGCCGCTGCGCGGCGCCGTCGCGGGCAAGAGCTCGTTCGTCGCGCTCGCTGGCGACGACATCCTGCGCAGCACCGATGGCGGCGCCTCGTGGACCAAGGTCGCGTTGCCCGCCGGCGGCGGCACGCCCACCCACCTCGCCCTCAACGAGTCCGGGATCGGTCTCGCCCTGCTGGCGCCGCAGCGGGTCCTCGTCACCCAGGACGACGGCGCCACCTGGGCTGCCCTCGCGTCGCCCGGCGTCGGCGCGAAGCGCCTCGTCGTCGACGGCAACGGCGACCTCATGATCGAGGGCCTCGAGGCGTCCTCGATCCTCAAGCTCTCGCCGCCGCGCCTCGAGAAGGTGGCCCGCGCGCCGCGCGAGGGCTTCGATCTCCCCGCCCCCGAGGCCGGCCCGCAGCCGGGCTACGCCCGCGCGATCGCCGCCGGCAGCGCCGCGTTGATCGGCCTCCGCTACGTCGAGGCGATCCCGGAGCCGGACGATCCGACCCGCTGGCGCATCGCCATCGGCAACCTCGGCGAAGGCGCCGCCGACAAGGCCAAGCTCAACGGGCTCACCCTCCGCAAGGTCAGCGAGCTCAACGGCTGCAAGCACGTGTGGGTCGGCGGCGACGCCGACACGATCGTCCTGGCCTGCGACGATCAGGGCAAGGGCACGCCGGGCGTCGGCGGTGGTTACGGCACCGGTCCCAAGAACTGGGCTCCCCCCTCCCCCGAGAGTCGCGCCGTGCTGCGCATCTTCCGCAGTGTCGACAACGGCGCCACCTTCAAGGACGACGGCCAGGCCGGTTCGCAGGGCTCCAGCGAGGGTCACGTCTGGATCGGCCCCGACGGCGCGGTCTTCGTCGAGGGAGCGTGCAAGTACAAGCCGAAGTCCACCGCCTACAGCTACTGCCCCGCCGGTCCCCCGCTCGTCCGCCCCGTCGGCGGCAAGTTCGCCAAGATCGACGTCCCCGGGAAGATCCGGGACATCGGCAACCTCGCCTTCGCCCCCACCAGCGGCAAGGCCTACACGGTCGGCAAGATCGGTCAGGCGTGGGTGCTCCTCGTCTCGTCCAACGGTGGGCGCGACTTCACCCGCCTCGCGCTCCCGAGCGTGCCCGCGCTCGACCCGAAGGGGGTCGCGATCGGCGCCAACAACGCCGTGATCGACGGGCCCGCCACCGACGAGTCCGGCGTGGTCACCTTCACCGGCCACGTGGGCCGCGAGTTCGTGGTGTGGGCCAGCGACGACGAGGGCGTGACCGTCAAGGCCCGCCGGGTGCCGTTCAAGGCCGACGCGGTGTCCATGGTGGGCAAGCGGGGTCTCGCCTACGACCGCACCGGCAAGGCCTGGGAGACCCTGGACGCCGCCACCACCTGGCGCTCGGTCGGTGCCCCCGCGCTCGACACGCCCTCGATCGCGCTCGCGTGCGGCAGTCACGCCTGTCTCATCGGCGACCGCGCCATCCGCATCGGCTGGGGCGGCGGCGGCGACTCGAGCGTCGTCGGCGAAGCGAAGCCCAAGACGTTCGCCGCGCTCCCCACGCTCAAGTGCACCGGAGAGGGCGACTGGAAGCCGCTCGGCAACCTCACCTCGGTTCCCTCGGTGTACGACGCCGACCTCGCCGGCGCGCGCTTCCTCGCGCTCCGCCACGACCGCGCCAAGGGCAGTGTCTCGGTGCTGCTCGGCAAGAGCGCCGCCAAGGGAGGCCTCGACGTCAAGGAGGTCTCCCTGTTCGGCCCCGCGGGCGCCAACACCGCCACCGCGTCGCTGCCGCAGATCGAGGGCGCCGCTGCCATCCGCTTCACCTTCAAGCGCGAGCCGCCGCCCAAGCCCCCCGAGTCCAAGGACAAGGACAAGGACAAGGACAAGAAGCCGGTCGCCCCGCCGCCGCTCGGCGCGATCGTCGATGGTCAGAAGGTCGACGTCGACGTCGCCTGGTACGTCGCCAGCACGGGCAAGGTCCACAAGGCCACCATCAAGGGCGTCGGGCCCCTCGACCCGCGAGACGTCTCCGCCTCGCTGAAGGACGCGGCCATCGCCAACGTCGCGCTGCTGTCCGTCACCGCCCAGGAGAAGCAGAGCGGCCTGCACGTGCGGCCGTTCTCCACGCGCCCCGACGTGCCGCTGTTCTACGTGAGCGAGGGCGGCAAGGTCGACAAGCTGTCCTGGCCCGAGCTCCCCCAGAAGGACGTCGCGGGTGGCACCCTCGCGCTGCGGACCGACGCGGTCCGCGTCGGCAACCGCAGCGTGTTGCTCGGCTTCCAGCACGGTCCCGGCCTGCAGATGTGGGCGAGCTGGGCCAACGAAGCCGGCACGTCGTGGGACGCCCGCACGTGGGGTCTCTGGCCCTCGCTGCCGGGCGACGTGGCGTGGGACTTCACCTACGTGGGGGGCATCCCGTCGCTGGTCGTGCAGTGGCCTGGCGGCGCGGGGATGGCCCCGACCGCGTGGGCGTCTTCGCTCAAGGCGCCCGACGCCGATCCGGCGACGACGGTCGCCCTCCCGACCCAGCTCGGGACGAGCGCTGCATGTGAGGCCACCGCCACGGGCACCCGCGTGGTCGCCCCGTTCGTGGGTGGCACGCGACACCCCGTGATCGTGGCGGGCGAGTCCGACGCCATCGTGATGGCCACCGGCAGCGCCCTCCTCAAGGGCACTGGCAAGACCGGCTGCGTGGTCGCGTGGGATGCGCGGGCCATCGCGCGCCCCAACGAGCCCCCGGCCTCCACCCCCTACTCGGCCCTCGTCTCCGGGAGCGCCAAGGACGGGGTGCTGTTCCGCACCAACAACCTGCTCGGCGAGGTCTCGGTGCGAGCCCTCGGCTGCGCGAGCACCACCGAGATCCCGCCGGGTCTCGAGAACGTTGACGGGTTCCAGCGTGACTGAGATGGATGCCAAGACCCCCTTCCCCGCGCCCGTCTACCATCGTCTCCCCACCGACCAGGCCGAGACCCTCTTCGCGCGGATCGTCGCCCGCTGCGGCCAGCGCGCCGCGTCGGGCCCGCCGGTGCTGGTCCTCGATCTGGATGGCACACTGATGGACAACCGGCCGCGCACGGCCGCCATCCTCCGCGACCTCGGGGCGAGTTGGGACAAGACCCACCCCGAAGACGCCGCATCCCTCCGCGCGTGCACGCCCGAGCGGCTCGCGTACCTCCTGTCCGACAGCCTGCGCCGGCTCGGCGTGCAGGATCCCGCGCGCCTCGCCGAGGCGACCGAGTACTGGCGGCACCGCTTCTTCACGGACGACGATCTGCGCCACGACGTCGCGCTCGCGGGCGCGGTCCCCTTCGTGCGCGCCTGCCACGCGGCCGGCGCCACCGTGGTCTACCTCACCGGGCGCGACCTGCCGATGATGGGTGTCGGCACCTTCGCGAGCCTCCGCTCGCTCGGGTTTCCGCTGGGCGTCGCCGGCGTCGAGATCATCCTCAAGCCCGACGCACAGATGGCCGACGAGGCGTTCAAGCGCATGGTCGCACCCACGCTCGCCCGGGTGGGCGAGGTGGTGGCGTCGTTCGACAACGAGCCCGCCAACTGCAACCTGTTCCTCGAGGCGTACCCCCACGCCGACATCGTGTTCGTCGACACCCAGCACGTGCCAGGGGCCCCGCCGCTGCACGAGGGCGTGTTCGTCGTCGCGGACTTCTCCGCCGCCCACGTGCCCGACATCCCGCGGGCCGAGGGCGAGCCCTGAGGCCGAGACCGCTCAGTCGGTGGGCGCGAGCACAGGGTCCCAGGCGGGGTCGTCCGCCTTCCCGGGGTCGACCTTCGACGGGTTGATCCCATGGGGGGGTGGCAGGGGCTGCCCGGGCTTGTGGAACACGAGGGGGGCCTTGCTCGCGGCCTCGTACTCCTCGTCGTCCAGCTTGCCGCGGCGGTGCGCCTCCTTGAGCAGCGTGCGCACGTAGCCGAGGTAGCCCTCGCCCGGCGCGCCCGCCGCCCACATCCCGTGGCGCTTCACCGGCGAAGGGAGCAGCGAGATCAGGAACATGGCCTCGGCGGGGTCGAGATCGCTCGGTGGCCGCCCGAACCAGTGCATCGACGCCGGCCCGATCCCGTAGAGGTCGGGGCCGAACTCGATCACGTTGAGATAGAGTTCGAGGATCTGGTTCTTGGACAGTGCCTGCTCCAGCCACGTGGTGAACACCGCCTCTTCGAGCTTGCGACCGAGCTGCTTCTTGCGGTCGAGGAAGGCGTTCTTGGCGGTCTGCATGGTCACGGTGCTGGCGCCGAGCATGAACTTCCCCGCGCGGAGGTTGGCGATCAGCGCGTTGCGGATCGCGCCGGCGCTGAAGCCCGCGTGCGAGAAGAACGCCCCGTCCTCGCAGGTGAGCACGGCGTCCACGACGTAGGGGGAGATCTGCGAGAAGGGGGTCCAGGTGCCGCTCCCGGGCCCGAACACGGCCGTCTTCGGCTGCCCCTTGGCGTCGTACACCCGCAGCTCGAACGGCTTCTGGAACCGCGCCATCGACAGCCCCACCGGCGCCTTGTTGACCCGGCAGTGCTGGTCGAGCCCGAAGTCCACGTCCGTCTTCTCCGGTGCCCGGGCGTCGAAGGCCACGCGCCCGTGCGCCGCGAACGTGCCGCTCATCTCGAGCCCCTCCAGCCGAGGCAGGAGCCCCTTCGGCATCGACGCCAGCACCTCTCCACACGACGACGTGGGGATCGACCAGGCCATCGCGAGCTTGGGCACCTGCTTGCCCGTCGTGTCGAGGACCCGCTCGTAGGTCCCCTCCACCTCGACCCGCCCCTTCCCGAGCTCGACGCGGCCTCCGGTCAGCGACCATGCCGAGAAATCGCCACCCGAGGTCAGCACGCCCTTGATGGACGCCTCGATGCCCGTGATGGGTAGATCCGAGAGCCCCGCGTGCTGGAGCGCGACGTTCCCGATCTGGATGGTCCCGTCGGCCGCCACGGTCTTGAGCTCCGGGTCCAGCTCGAGCGCTCCTCGCGCCACCACCGTGGTCTTGTCGACCGCGGTGAGGCCGAAATTCCCCTCCGCCACGCCGATCTCCGCCAGCGAAGCGGGACCGGCGCGGAGCTCGGCGCTCCATTTGCCAGGACCCCGTGGGACGAGTGCGTGGAGCTCGAGGGGCTTGCGTCCGTCCTTCGCCGCGGGCTGCATCTCCAGGGTCAGCGCGTCGGCCCCGAGGACCACCCGCGCGATCCACGGCCCGAGGCGTCCGCTGCGCAGATCGAGCGTCAGCTCGTCCACCTTGAGCTCGAGCCCGTGGCCCATGCGCGCCAGCAGCGCGTCGAGTCGGACCTTCTGTGCGTCGAGCCGTGCCCAGAGCGGCGAAGGTGGCGGGGGGACGGGGGGCGCGACCGCCGGCGGCCCACCGATCTTGGGCGCCGCGGAGGCGGCAAGCGTGGGCGCCTTTCCCTTCATCGGGCCCTTGACCTGGGTCGTGGGAGGTGTCTGGCTCGCGAGCGGCGCAGGGCCAGCCGAAGCGGCACCCTCCGGGGCCTCCGTGCTCGGGGGGCTCGAGACCAGCCGGACGGTCACCTTGTGGGCCGTGGCCCCGAGCAGCGTGCCCGCGCCACGATCGACCTCGAAATTCAGCCCCTCCACCTCGAGATCGACCGGGCTCCCCGGAACGGGGAACGTGCCGGCCGCGTCACGCACCATCAGCCGACTGCCCACCGACTCGATCTCGCGGATCCGAGCGGTCAGCGCCGAGGCACTCGCGCCACGCCACTGCACGGTGACGGTCTGGGCGAGAACGGTTCGGGCCGGCCCACCGGCCTCCGTGGTTGTGGTGGACGGGTGACGGTCCCTCCAGCGCTGCAGCTCGTCGCGAACCGTCGGCACGTCGCCCTCCAGCTCGACCACGACCTGGTCCAGCGTGAGCTTTCCGACCCCGCGCAGCGTCCAGGGAGCGTGGGCGGTGGCGACCGTCAGCTTGATTCCGGCGACACCTTCGGGCGCCACCGTCAAGCCCTCGAGCTGCACGGTCCCGAGCCCCAGGCGGACCTCGCGGACGGTGAGCACAAGGCCCCTCGCGAGGGCCGTCCGGGTGGCCTTGTCCCGGACCCAGCGGGGGGCCACGACGATCCACAACACGAACAGGGTTGCGACCAGCGCGACCCCGACGGCCACGCCCCCCCATCGCCAGCGGTTGCGTCGCACGCGCGGTAGGGTAGCGAAGAGCGGGAGCACGGGACAAAAACGCGAAACCCCCGCTTCCTGTTCGGAGCGAGGGTCGCGGCCCAGAACACCCGTAGGGTGCTGGGACTTGTCTGACGAAATGAATCCCGGCGGTGTCCTACTCTCCCACAGGGCTTCCCCTGCAGTACCATCGGCTCCGAGGAGCTTAACTTCCGAGTTCGGGATGGGATCGGGTGTGGCCTCCTCGAGATCGCCACCGGAAAATTTTGGGCCTTGCCGTCTGCGCGATGCGCATGACGTGAACGTCGTCTGTAGCGAGCGTTCGCGGCTCCAGCGCCGCGTACGAGCTCGAAGTGCGACCTGTCGTGTTCGACAGTCGTCGCTGCAGCTCGCCGCCATTCGGCGATACTGCTTTCATGTGTCTTAGAGGTAGGTCAAGCCGCACGACCTATTAGTACCGGTCAGCTCCGCGTATCGCTACGCTTCCACCTCCGGCCTATCAACCTTGTAGTCTACAAGGGGTCTTTAGGGTCTTGCGACCGGGACACCTAATCTCGAGGCTAGCTTCCCGCTTAGATGCTTTCAGCGGTTATCTGTTCCGTACATTGCTACCCGGCTATGCCACTGGCGTGACAACCGGATCACAAGAGGCACGTCCATCCAGGTCCTCTCGTACTATGGATAGCTCCTCTCAAGTGTCCTGCGCCCACGGCAGATAGAGACCAAACTGTCTCACGACGTTTTAAACCCAGCTCGCGTACCGCTTTAATCGGCG
>CAZUZY010000185.1:0-15777 GCA_964624885.1 uncultured Polyangiales bacterium
CCACAGCGCGCGCGAGGCGGCGATGACCTCGGGCGCGACCTCGGACGGGATGCTGCGCCACGACCACCGCGCGCGCGTTCCCTCCAACCGCACGGGCAGCGCGCCGACGAGGTGGCCGTTGACGGGGGCATCGCCCTCGGCGAGCGCCGAGAGCAGCGCGCCGACGGCGATCGACGTCGAGGCCCAAGGCTCTCCGGGTGACACGCCCACGGCGAGCCAGGCCACGAGCGCCTCGTCGTCGAAGTCGAGGGCGCCCCGGACGTCGTAGAACGTGCCCACCCGCGCAGCGTACCGCACGGGAGCTCGTCGGCCCCTCCAGCTCAGCAAGAGCTCGCGCACGAATTTGCACGTGCGCTTCCCACATTCTCGCGTTTCGCGTGCACGCTCGTGCGGTTACCAGAACACTCGATGACGCTCCCCCACCACTGGTCCCCGAGTGCGGTCGTCATGGACCCGGCTCCCACCGGGACCCTGTCGCGTGGTCTGCGAGCGCTCGCCGCCGCGATCGGGTGGACGCGACCCCCGCGCGTCGGGCCCTACGAGTTGGACCGTGAGCTCGGTCGAGGTGGGGTGGCGCGCGTGTATCGCACGCGACGCCGCGACCAGCGCCCCGCCGCCGTCAAGGTCCTCCCCGCCGACGCGGACGCGCTCGCGCGTGCCCGGTTCGAGCGCGAGCATCGCCTCAGCGCTCGGCTCGAGCACCCCAACACCATCGCCGTCTACGAATCCGGCCGGTCCGCGGCGGGTGAGCACTACTACGCGATGGAGCTGGTCGAGGGGGCCGATCTGGAGACCATCGTCACGGCCACCGGCCCGATGCCCGCGGCGCGAGCGACGTCGGTGCTCGAGATGATCGCGAGCGCGCTCTCTCGCGCCCACTCCCTCGGAATCCTGCACCGCGACGTCAAGCCCTCCAACGTCATGCTCGCCGAGGTCGCCGGACGGGACGTCGCCAAGCTGGTGGACTTCGGGCTGGCGAAGGACGCCAGCGACCATGCCCTCACGCAGACCGGTACGCTCGCCGGCACACCGCTCTACATGGCCCCGGAAGCCATCGCCGAGCCGACCAGCGTCGATCCCGCGGCGGACGTCTATGCACTCGGCGCGGTGGCCTACTACCTGCTCACGGGTACCCCCGTCTTCTCTTCGCCCTCCCTGGTCGGGCTGTTCGCCCAGCACCTGTACAGCACGCCGGTGGCCCCTTCCCTGCGCACCGGCCAGCCGCTCCCCAGCGAGCTCGAGCGGCTGGTGCTCGAATGCCTCGCCAAGCATCGCTACCATCGTCCGTCCGCCGAGGAGGCTCGACGACGGCTCGCGGCGCTCGCCCGCGCGCACCCCTGGCCTCCCTCCGCGCGCTGGTGGGCCGAGTTCCGGAGGACCTGACGGGCGTCAGCGCCTGGTCTTCGCGCGTGCCTTCGGCGGTTCACCGACGACCGAGCGGTGGGCCGCGAATGCTGCCGCCGTGTGGTCCATGAATGCACGCACCCGGCTGTTGCTCCGCAGGTCGGGCAAGGTGAGGAGCCACAAGTCGCGCTCCTCGTCTAGCTCGGCGCCCACGCGCACGAGGCCGAGCGCGTCGCCCTCGAAGCAGGGCAGGAAGTGGACGCCGATGCCCGCGAGCACCGCCGCGCGGCGCACGGCGTGGTCGTCCGAGCGCATCGAGACCGTGGCCGCAGGGGCGTGCGTGCGCAGCCAGGCGTCGAGCCAGCGCCCGTCGGAGCGCTCGTCCATGTGGATCCAGGGAAGGCTCGCCGGCGAAGGATCGGCGAGAGACTCGACCAGCGAACGCGCCCCGTAGAGCGCGAACCGGAGGCGGCCGACGCGGCGACCGACCAGCCCCGCGGAGGGGGCGTTGCCGAGGCGGACCGCGACGTCGGCCTCGCGGCGCTGGAGCGAGACCTGCGCGTTGGTGACACCGACCGTGAGATCGACGTGCGGGTAGCGGCGGACGAACGCCGCGAACACCTCGGCGAACCCGGCGAACACGAAATCGACGGTCGACACACGCAACCGGCCGCGCAACCGGGCGTCGTGCCCGAGCAGGCGTCCCTCGGCGAGGTGCACCTCGGCCTCGAGGCGCTCCGCGGTCTCCACCAGATCCTGTCCAGCCGTGGTCGGCGTGAACCCGTCGTCCGTGCGGTCGAAGAACCGCACGCCGAGGCGCCGCTCGGCGTCCCTGACGCGGCGCCCGACGGTGGTGCGGGTGACGCCGAGCGCGGTCGCGGCGTCCGAGAGCGTCCGCTCTCGCGCGAGAGCGAGCACGATGCGGAGATCGTCCCAGTCGAGGTTGGTCACGCGTGCAAGATTGCACGTCTTCGTCACGAATTCTCGCGTTGGCGCAACTTTTCGCACTCCTAGAGTGTCGGCCATGACTCCCTGGACGAAGTTGTCGGAGGACCGGCGCATCGCGATCGTGACCGGAGCCCTGTTCCTCACGGCGCTGCTGCTCAACCTGCTCGCCTCTGCCCTCTGTGACCCGATCCTCGCGGCTCCGCGCTACCTCGAGC
Source organism: uncultured Polyangiales bacterium (assembly GCA_964624885.1). Taxonomy (GTDB): domain Bacteria; phylum Myxococcota_A; class Polyangia; order Polyangiales; family JADJMO01; genus JADJMO01. The sequence continues at coordinate 2,508 of CAZUZY010000185.1, forward strand.
TGGCCTACGGGAGTCGCCGCGTCCTCGCGGCGGGTGGGGCGCTGAACGCGGTGTGCGCCGTCTCGATGATGTTCATCCCCGTGGTGCTGTTCCCGCTCACGAGCCGCTTCGATCGGAGGCTCGCCGTCGCGTACGTGCTGTTCCGCTTCACGGAGGGCGTGCTCTTCCTCTACCTCGTCATCAAGACCAGCACCTTCATCGGCCTGAGCGAGGCGTACGCGCACGCCGACGGACCCGAGGCCACGTGCCTCCGGGTGCTCGGCCAGCAGCTCCGGGTGGAGCTCCACTTCGCCACCCTCGTCTACGTGGCGGTCTTCGTGATGGGCGCGGCGACCTTCTACCCCCTGCTCCACCGATCGAGGCTCGTGCCGAGGTTCCTCTCCCTCTCTGGGCTCCTCGGCGCGGGCCTCTTGCTGGTGGCGGTGCTGCTCGGTGCTTTCGACCTGGGCCCGTTCCACCACCTGCCGGTCATGAAGGCCATGGCCTGGTTCGCGCCGCCGATCGCGCTCAACGAGCTGACGCTCGCGACCTGGCTCGTGGTGCGCGGCTTCGACACCGCGCCACCGCAACGGGGGGTGCCGGCTCAGAGCGAGAGGTAGGTCTGGTCCTTCAGGCCGCGCTCGTACTCCGCGAGCAGGCGCATGCCCTCGGCCGGCTTCAGCTTGTCCTGCTTGATGGCCGCGTCGAACTGCGCCTTCATCTTGGTGGCGAGCTCGTGGGTGTCGTACTGGGTCATCCGCAGCACCTCGGCGATCGTGTTCCCTTCGATCGTCTCCTCGAGGTAGTACCCGCACTCCTCGTCGTCATCGAGGAACACGTGCACCTCGTTCACGCGGCCGAAGAGGTTGTGGATGTCGCCCATGATGTCCTGGTAGGCGCCGGTCAGGAAGATGCCGAGGTAGTACGGCCCCTGCTCCTTGCTCACCGTGTGCAGCGGCAGCGTGTCGCGCTCCGGCTGGTCGCGGTCGATGAACTTGGCGACCTTGCCGTCGGAGTCGCAGGTGATGTCCACCAGCGTGCTCGCCATCGTGGGTCGCTCGTTGAGCCGGTGGATCGGCACCACCGGGAAGAGCGCACCGAACGCCCAGTGGTCGAGCAGCGACTGGAACACCGAGAAGTTGCAGATGTGCTGGTTCTGCAGGTGCTTGTCGAGGTCGACCAGGTCGTCGGGCACCTCGCTCGGATCGAGCGTGGCGATGAGCGAGCGCAGGTGCTCGACCGTGCGCCAGTAGAGGGTCTCGACCTGCGCCTTGACGTCGAGCTCGAGGTAGCCGAGCTCGAACAGCTTCTCGCTCTCCTCCTTGGCCTGGAGCAGGTCGTGCCAGCTCTCGTTCAGCGTCTGCACGTTGAGCGAGCTCTCCACGTCGCGGATCGCGCGGATCAGCTTGTGATCGAGCTCGGGCTCCATCTCGCCGGAGGCGGTGCGCTCCACAGCGCCGAACGCCTCGACCACGAGCACGGCGTGGTGGGCCACGATCGCCCGGCCCGACTCGCTCACGATGTTCGGGTGCGGGACCTTCTCCTCGTCGCAGACGTCGGCGATGTTCCACACGATGTCGCGCGCGTACTCCTCGACGGAGTAGTTCATCGACGAGTGCAGCGTGGAGCGCGAGCCGTCGTAGTCGACGGCGAGGCCGCCGCCCACGTCGATGTACTCGATCTGGTGGCCGAGGCGGCGCAGCTTGGAGTAGTACCGCGCGGCCTCGCGCACGGCGCGCTTGAGGATGAGGATGTCGGGGACCTGCGAGCCCACGTGGAAGTGGAGCAGCTTGAAGGCGCTCTTCATCCCGGCCTCGGCGAGGGCCTTGGCCGCCTCGAGGATCTCGCCGGTGGACAGGCCGAACTTGGCGCGCTCGCCGCCCGACTCGGCCCACTTGCCCGCGCCGCGGGTGACCAGGCGCACCCGCATGCCGATCTCGGGGTCGACGCCGACCTCCTTGGCGATGCGGATGATCGCCCGCACCTCGCTGAGCTTCTCGGCGATGAGGATGACCCGCTTGCCGAGGCGCCGCCCGAGGAGCGCCGTGCGGATGAAGGCGTCGTCCTTGTAGCCGTTGCAGACGATGAGGGCGTCCGGGTCGCTGTGCACGGCGAGCCCCGCGAACACCTCGGGCTTGCTGCCGACCTCGACGCCGTAGTGGAACGGCCGGCCCGCATCGAGGATCTCCTCGACCACCTCGCGCAGCTGGTTCACCTTGATCGGGAAGACGCCGCGATACTGGCCGCGGTACTTGTTCTCGGCGATCGCGCGGTTGAACGCCTCGTTCAGCACGCGCACGCGGTGGTGCAGGATGTCCTGGAAGCGGATGACCAGCGGCGCCTTGAGGCCCTCGTCCTTGAGCGCGGCCTCGACGACCTCCTGGATCACGACCTTGCCGCCGCGCCCCTGCAGCGGGGCGACCAGCATGCGACCGTCGGGGGCGACGTCGAAGTACCCGGCCCCCCACCGGTCGATCATGTAGAGCTCCTTCGCGTCCTCCGTCGTCCACGGCGGCAGGGTCACGCGCGGCTCCCCCGAAACCCCCGCGCCGTTCACGGCTCCGTTCGGCGGTCCGCTGGCGGCGGCCCGTTCACTCGGCCTGGCGACGGGGGACACCTGCGCGGCGGGCGCAGGCGTACGGGGATCTTCCACGTGGGCTCCTCGAGGGGCGGGGGCATGCCCGACCTCGGGCGGATCGGTATCGGAAACGCCGGATGCGTCAAGAGCGCGGGCAGGACAAAATCGCCCCGCCCGATCCCCGAGCCGTCGGGCTCACCAGCGGATGAGCGCAGAGCCCCAGCTGATGCCGGCGCCGAGCGCGCACATGAGCACCGTCTGACCGGGCTTGATGCGCTCCTCGGAGAGCGCCTCGTCGAGCGCGATGGGGATCGAGGCGCTCGAGGTGTTGCCGTACTTGTGGATGTTGATGAAGAACCGCTCCATCGGGATCTCGACCCGCTGGGAGAGCGCCGAGAGGATGCGCATGTTGGCCTGGTGCGCGACCACCCAGTCGAGCTCCGCCGGCGTGACCTGGTTGGCCTCGAGCGCCGTGCGCGCCGAGGCGGCGAGGTAGCGGACGGCGGCCTTGAACACGTCCTGTCCGGTCATGTGCACGAGGTGGCGACGGTCCTCGAGGACCTTGGCCGAGAACGGCTCCTTGCTCCCGCCTCCGGGGATGAGGAGCGCGTTGGCGAGCGAGCCGTCGGTGAAGAGGTGCGTGGAGAGGATGCCCCGGCCCGCCGCGGCCTCCTCCTCGGTCGTCGGGCCGACCACCACCGCGCCCGCGCCGTCGCCGAAGAGCACGCAGGTCGTGCGATCGGTCCAGTCGAGGATGCGCGAGAGGAGCTCGACACCGACCACCACGACGTACCGCGCACCGCCGGTGCGGACGAAGCGGTCGGCGATGGAGAGGCCGTAGAGGAACCCGGCGCAGGCCGCGGACAGGTCGAAGGCCGGGCAGTGCTTGGCGCCGATCTTCTGCTGCACGTGCGCGGCGCAGGCCGGCATCGGGCTGTCGCCGCTGATGGTGCCGACGATGATCATGTCCACGTCGGCGGCGGTGATGCCGGCCTTGGCCATCGCACGCCGCGCGGCCTCGGCAGCCATGTCGCTCGTCACCTCGCCCGGGGCGGCGACGTGACGCTCGCGGATGCCGGTGCGCTCGGTGATCCAGGCGTCGGTCGTCTCGACCATCTTCTCGAGGTCGGCGTTGGTGAGCACGCGCTCGGGGACGTAGTGCCCGACCCCGAGGATGCGAGCGCCAGGCCGTGCGACGGCCGACATGCGAGAGGGCGGAGGGTTCGACTCGGTGACGGGGGGCATAGTGGTATGACCTCTCGGGCCCTCTTACGGGCCCACCCACCGGCCGTCCAGCCGCGAATGACAAAAATAGAGCCGGTCCCTGACAGCGTTCCGACGTGATCGGACTGCGGGACCGAGGACGTTCACGCGACCACAAAAAGAGCGACACGGCAGGGCCGTGAGGTCCCGCCGCGTCGCGTCGATGGAGGTGCCAGCGCTGAGGAATCAGCGAGACGAAGACGTCACTCGGACGCCTTGGTCTCCTTGGCCTGGACCTGCGCGCCCTTGTAGAAGCCGCACGAGGCGCAGACGCGGTGGGGGAGGCTCGGCTCGCCGCAGTTCGCGCACGGAACGAGGTTGGGCGCGCTGACCTTGTCGTGCTGGGCACGGCGCATGTCACGCTTGCTGCGGGTGGTTCGGCGCTTGGGAACGGCCACGACGGACTCCTGTTTCTCGGTCGGTTGTCAGTTACGTCACTTCTTGCCCGGCTTGCTCTCGTCACTCGGGAGCTGCTGCTTGAGGGCGGCGAGCTTCTCGCGGAACGAGGCGTGCCGCTCGACAGGCGGCGGCGAGGGGGGCGAGGCCATACCAGGGCACGCCTCGTCGCACAAGGGAGAGATGGGCAACTCCAGCAGGATCGCCTCGCGGACGAGGGGATCGAGCACGATGGTCTCGCCGTCGTAGGTGGCGACGTCGGCCTCGTCCGCGTCGAACTCGACCTCGTCGTCGGACTGCTTCGAGCGCTTTCCGGCCTTGGGGGCCTTGGCGTCGGGCACCAGCAGGAGCGTGATCTCGGCGTCGAGCGGCACGACCGCCGGCCCGAGGCAGCGCGCGCAGGTCGTGGTGACGCGGGCGCGGACGTGCCCCTGCAACAGGAACGCGTCACCCCCGGCGGGAGAGAGCCGCGCGTCGATGGCGCCGTCCTCGGTGGCCGTGACGGCCGTCACGTCGGCGTCGTCGGCCGCGTCGTCCTCCTCGAGCTGGGCCGCGAGCCAGGCGGTCGGGAGGGGCGCGCGGACCTCGCGCGGGCCCTCGTCGAGGGTCTTGCGCGCGAACGCGAGCAGCGGACGCTCCTTCTTGGAGGCCTTGGGAGAACTGGCGTGCGGATCGGACGGAGCGGACAAGGGGGGGCCAGGGTAGCGCCCGGACCCGCCCGCGCAAGCCCACGTCGTGCTAGGAAGCCGGCCCCATGGCGGCGCAGAAGAAGAAACGTCCGGGTGTCGCGTCGGCGAGCAGCCGTTCCGTGCCGCCCGCCAAGGCAGCCGCGGCCGACCCGGCCCCGAACAAAGGGGCCCCGAGCGGAGGCTCCCCCGAGGGTAGCGGCGGAACCCCCGAGGCCGGAGCCGCGCCCCCTGCCCGGCAGCTCCCCAAGCTCGACACCAAGACCCTGCTCACGCGGGTCGGCCTGCCGCTGCTCGCCGTGTGGCTCATCGCGGCGTTCCTGCGCAACAAGTGGATGTACGGCACGGCGGGCGCGCTCACCGTGATCCTCGCCGGCATCGTCCTCTTCGCCGTGTTCTTCATGCGCAAGAACCAGCGCGTGGCGTCCATCGTCGGCGAGGCCAAGACCAAGGAAGAGCGCGAGCAGGCCATCGCCCGCATCGACAAGGAGTTCAAGAAGGACGACACGGCCGCCGTGTTCGCCAAGGCCCAGCTGCAGATGCACGAGGATCCGCGGGCCGCGCTCGCGACCCTCGAGACCATCGACCTCAAGAAGGTCATGGCCAACCAGGCCGACGAGGCCCGCGCCCAGCGCGCGATGCTGCACCTCATGCTGGGCGAGCCGCAGGAGGCCCGCACCCTGGTCGATCCCATCGACCTCGGTCGCCACCAGGATCAGCGGAGCAAGGCGACCATCGCCGCGGTGCTCTGCGAGGCCTGGGCCCGCACCGGGCAGGCCAAGCGCGCCAAGGACATCCTCGACCTGTTCGACCTCGACGACGCCACGCTCGGCGAGGTGCGCCCGGGGCTGCTCCGCGCCGCCGTGTTCACCTACGGCGCGACCGACGATCTGAAGTCCGCGCGCTCGGCCATGCACAAGCTCGCCAAGAGCGACCCGCGCATCGTCGCCGGGTTCGCCCAGAAGGGCGTCCACCCCCTGCTCGTCGAGGAGGCCAAGAAGATCCTCACGCGCGCGGGGGTGATCCAGGCTCCGCAGTCGGTCCGTCGTCCAGTGCGCTGAGGAGAGACGAGCGTGGGGGAGCAAGCACCCAAGAAGGTCGACGAGCGCGCGCAACGCGAGGCCAGCGCGCAGAAGGGCGTGTTCCTGGGCTTCGGGCTGCTCGTCCTCGGTGTGCTCGGCAGCCTCGCGAGCTTCGCGTTCGCCATGGCCGGCCCCCGGTTCGCGCCCGCCTACGCGCTCGCCGTCGCCGGCGCCGCGCTCTGGTTCGTCGCCGACCGGCGCCTGCGGGCGACGATGCCGAGCACCCGCTTCGACGAGCGCCTCGGCCGGTCGATCCCGGCCACCGTCCGCCTCTGGATCGTCGACCCCGACTTCTCGATCTTCTTCGTCGTGTTCATGCTCACCGCGGCCGCGCTCTACATGCGCATGCCCGGCGGCGTCGGTGGCGGCTTCGTCTTCGACGAGCAAGAGGCGATCCTCGCGAACCCCTACGTGCGCGGGCAGCAGCTCTGGCGCAACGCCTTCGACCGCGACTTCTGGGGCCTCCTGCCCGACCGCTCGATCGGCAGCTACCGGCCCGTGCCCAACCTGCTGTGGCGCGGCCTCTGGCGGCTCCAGGAGTGGCGCAACAAGGGCGGCTCCCCGAGCAACTTGCCGTTCGTGTGGTTCAACATCGTGTTCCACGCGACCAACGCCTCGATCGTGGCGGCCATGGTCCGCGCCACGCTGCGCAAGACGAGCACCGCGTGGCTCGCGGGCGGCCTGTTCTGCTCCGCAGCCATCCTCACCGAGGCGGTCAGTGGCATCGTCGGCATCGCCGACGTGCTCGGCGGTCTGTCCATCCTGCTCGCCATCGCCGCGCTCTGGCTGCACCCGACCCTCGCGTTCTTCGGCGTCATGGCCGCCACCGTCGTGGGGCTGTTCTCCAAGGAGTCGGCGATCGTCAACGTGGGGCTCGTGCCGCTCGCCGCGTTCTGCCTCGCGCCGCTCATCGACGACAAGAACCCGCGCCGCGTCCAGCGTACCGTCGCCGCGTTCGGCGGGGCGGTGGTCGCGATGGTGATCTACTTCAAGATCCGCCAGCTCACCTTCGACAAGATGTTCCTCGAGGCGTACGCCAAGGACGGCGTACGCAAGCTGTGGTCCGAGCAGCTCAAGCTCTCGACCAACAAGTTCCCGGCGGATCCGTTCAACAACCCCCTGGCCGGCGCCAAGCCCGAGCAGTACGCCCTGCGCTGGGCCGGCGCGCTGCGCGTGTACTTCCGCGGCCTCGTGCAGGTGGTGTTCCCGAACCGCCTCTCTCCCGACTACTCCACGCCGCAGGAGCCGCTCCCGACCAAGGTGCTCTTCCCGGAGTCGGTGCTCGGCGCGCTCTTCCTCGTGGTGCCCCCGCTCGTCGGTCTGTGGCTGTCGTTCCGGGGCAATCGCCCCGCCAAGACCCTCGTCGAGGCGAGCCCGCTGGACGACGCGCCGACCAAGACCGACGAGCGCTCGCCGACGCAGCAGCTCGCCGCCGAGCGCTCGCTCCTCGGGTACGCGTTGATGGCCTGGCCCGCCGCGTTCTTCCCGCTGTCCAACATCCCGAAGCCGCTGCCAACCGTGCGCGCCGAGCGGTTCTGGTACACGCCGGTCCTCGCGACGAGCGTCGTCATGGCCATCCTGCTCCTCTGGCTCGCGCGCCGCCAGCGCGTGGTCGCCGTGTTGGCCGCGTGCGGCGTGCTCTCGTTCCAGCTCCTGCAGGCGCGCAAGCACGCCTGGGACTTCCGCGACGACCTCGCGTTCTGGGAGTCCGCCGCGCGCGCGGTGCCCAACAGCGCGAAGGCGCACCTCAACTACTCGGTCATGCTCGGCGCCCGCGGCGTGGAGATCCGCAAGTGGACGTACCAGCAGGCCCAGGAGGCGCGCCTCGTCGAGAACAAGGAGGCCGCCCGGCTGTGGCCCACCTGGGACATGGCGGTGGTCTACGTCGGCGACACACTCTGCCAGCTCAACCGCATGGACGAGGCCTGGGAGTGGTACGTGAAGGGCTTCCGCCTCGCGCCGGCCAACACGGGCCTCATCGCGCTCGGTCTGCAGTGCATGAGCGACCACGGGGCACTGCTCGGCAAGGAGAAGGAGGCGCTGGCCCTCGCCGACGAGCCGGAGCTGCGCCCGAGCTGGCTCGCGTACCTGCTGCGCGACACCCTGGACCGCGAGCGCAAGTGCCGCGGCGTCGGCATGGAGCCGCCGACCGATTTCCCCGACACGCCGGAGCTCCCCGAGCCGCTCGAGCCCGAGCCCATCACGCAGCCCCCGGGGTCCGGGTCCGCGAGCGGGTCGGGCCTGGCCTCCGCGAAGGCCAGCACCTCGACCAAGGCCAGCGCCAAGACGAGCGCGAGCGCGAGCACCAGTGCGAGCGCGAGCAACAGTGCGAGCGCGAGCACCAGCGTGAGCAGCAGCGCGAGCGCGAGCGCGACGACCACCGCTGCGCCCGCTCCCAAGCCCGCCCCTGTCCTGCCGCCCTGCGGTGTCGACCCGAAGTACCGTCCCCGCGGCCTCGACGGCGGCCCGAAGGGCGATTGAGATGCGCCCCGCGCTCGAGCGCATCGCCCTGCACCAGACGCGGCTCCGGCTCCCGGGGCTTGCGCTCGACGCCGGCGGCGTGGCGCTCGGTACCCGGGGGCTCGTGCTGCTCGCCTCGGTCGAGCGCCTCGTCGCGTTCCTCTCGATCTACACCCGCGAGCACTCCTTCGCCGAGCTCGTGGGCAACGCGGGCGACGAGGGCGGCTTCGAGATCGTCGTCGTCCGTTCCCCCCTCGGCACCCGCGAGATCGTCCTCGGCTTCGCCGCCTCGTCGACCGCCTTGCTCGACCTGGTCGCCGACGTCGCGCGGCTCGCCGGCGGTCAGACCTTCACGGGTGGAGGGCGCTACTACGTCCAGTACCGCGATCGCAGCGCGCCGTTCGGCTACGACGTGTACGAGCTCCTCCGGGCCGAGCAAGGCGTGGATTTCGCCCTCCACCACACCGCCTTCACGCAGGCCTATGCGCGCGAGCGGGCCCTCGATCTGAACGCGCTCGTCACCCGCCTCGAGCCGCGCCCCGACCCGGGCCAGACCGCTCCCGCGGCCAAGCCGCTCTACCTGCTGGCCGAGCCCGGCGTGTCCGCGGCCCTCGTCGCCTACCTCGCCCGCGCCGGCGTCGCGGCCGACGTCGGCATCCTCGAGCTGCCCTCGGGCTCGAGCTTCGACGACACGCCGCGTAGGCTCGGTCTGTTCCGCGTCCCCGAGCTGCCGCCCCGCCTCACCGGGCTGGTCCTCCGCACGCCGGGCATCCGCGCCTTCGCGCCCGTCGGCGTGGGCGTCGCGGTCGAGGTCGGCTTCGTGCACCCGATCCACCTCGCGGGGTTGCCGATCTTCCCCGAGCGTGGGCTCACGCTGCTCGCCGGGCGTCGTCCTCGCGGGCCGCGGGCGGAGCCGGTCGTCGTCGATCCGCTGCCCACCATGGGGCCGGTGTCGGCGCTCGTCGCGGTCTCGCTCGAGGGGCAGCCGGTGCAGGCGCGCAGCGAGTCGCAGCCCGTGGGCATCACGGTCCCCTTGCGCCTCGCACCCGCGGTCGGTGGCGCGCGCCAGGTCGTGGCGTCGCTGCTGCCGATCGAGCACGCCGCGCTGCTGCGCCGGCTCGCCTACGCCCTCCCCACGAGCGCGCTCGAGGCCGCGCGACTCGCCCGGGTGCGCATCGCAGGCGGCAGCGACATGCTGATCCTGCGCGCCCCGGTGGGCATCGAGAGCATCCCGCTCGGGTCGTTCTTCAGCGAGCGCGCCCCCGGGCTGTTCGTGCTCGCCGGTCACGATTTGCTCCCGTCGTGCACGCCGACCCACCTTGCCGAGGCGGTCGGCGCGAGCTTCGAGCACCTGGTCTTCGTGCACCGCGAGCCGGGCGATCGACCGGAGCAGTTGCGGGTGTTCCGCGTGGCCGCGAGCGCGTTCGTGCCGCTCGGGCAAGCGCTCGTCGAGCCCGAGTCGTGGGGCGCGCTGCTGCCGACCGAGGTGGTGGAGCTCGCGGTCGCCGAGCTCGACGCCGCCCTGGTCGAGGAGATCGTCACCGAGCCGCTCGGCCTCGCCCCCATGCGTGGCGTGCAGGGCTGACCACGAAGCTAGCCGGCGGGGTGGGCGCTCGGCGCGGCTCGGGCTTTCGGTCCGCGCGCGGCTCGGTTAGCCGGCACACCATGAGCGACGATCCGGTCCGCATCGGCCCCTACACCTTCGGCTCTCGCCTGTTCGTCGGCACGGGCAAGTACAAGGACACCGCCGAGACCGAGGCGGCCCTCACGGCGACGGGCGCCGAGGTGGTCACGGTCGCCCTCCGTCGCGTGGAGCTCAAGGACCGCGGCGAGGGCTCGCTCATGCAGCTCCTGCTGAGCAAGCGCTGGACGATCCTCCCCAACACCGCCGGCTGCTACACGGTCGACGACGCCGTGCGCACCTGCCGCCTCGCGCGGGAGCTCGGGTTCCACGACGAGGGCCGACCGCCGCTCGTGAAGCTCGAGGTGATCGGTGACCCGAAGACCTTGTTCCCCGACAACGAGGCCACGCTCGAGGCGGCCCGCACCCTGGTCGCCGAGGGCTTCTGCGTGCTGCCCTACTGCAGCGACGACCCGATCATCTGCCGCAAGCTCGCCGAGGTCGGGTGCGCCGCGGTGATGCCGCTGGCCGCGCCGATCGGCAGCGGGCTCGGCATCCGCAACGAGCACAACATCCTCATCATCAAGGAGCAGGCCCGGGTCCCGGTCATCGTCGACGCGGGCGTGGGCACGGCCTCGGACGCGTGTGTCGCCATGGAGCTCGGCTGCGACGGCGTGCTCATGAACACCGCCATCGCCCACGCCAAGGATCCGGTGCGCATGGCCCGCGCCATGCGCGACGGCGTGCGCGCCGGCCGCGAGGCGTTCCTGGCCGGCCGCATGCCCAAGAAGCTCTACGCCCAGGCCAGCTCGCCGACGACCGGGCTCCTCGAGTGATGGAGCGGCTGCTGCCGCTGCTCGCGGTGGTCGTCACCGGCGCGAGCAGCTTCCTCGCCTTCCACCAGGGCGCGCGCGGCCCGACCCCGAGCACGTGGGCGTGGCTGGTCTCGTCCGCCCTGGCGCTCGCCGCGCTCGGCCTCTTCTTCCTCCGGCGCGAGGAGACCCTCGTCGACACCCTCAAGCTCGAGCCCGGCGACATCTCGCGTGGGATCGGGGGTGCCGCCCTCGGCATCGGTCTCGCGCTCGCGGCCGGCGAGGTCGGCCTGCGCATCGGGCCGAACCGCACCGCCGAAGAGGTGCTCCAGCTCCTGCGCGTGCGCCAGGCCGTGACCCCGGAGGTCAAGCGCGCCGGCCTCGTCATCGCGGCCGCCTTCGCGGAGGAGATCGTCTGGCGCGGTGCGGTCACCCAGGCCCTTTCGCCGCGCGTCGGGTCGCGGTGGGCACCCTGGCTCGCGAGCGCCCTCGCCGTCCTCGCCGTCGTGCCGACGATGCGACCGGGGCTGATCCTCGCCGCGGTCGCCGTCGGTGCCATCACGTCGGGGCTGGTCCAGCGTTTCCGGGGGCGCATCGCCCCCGCGATGGTCGCCCACGCGGCGCTCACCTGGGTGGTGAGCGAGATCGTCCTCCTGCACTTCTGGCAGAAGATCCGCGCGCTCTACGCGCTCTGATCATTCCTTCGTGGGCACGCCGTCGACGGGCGGCAGGTCCGTCGGGGCCGCGCTCGGTGGCAGCTTGCCAGCGTGCGCGGCGACCTCCGGCAGATCGGACGGTGCCCCGCTGAGCGGGGTCGTGGGGCGGAGCGTGGTCGCCGCGGCGGTCAGCTTGGCCCCGAACGAGACGGCGTCGCACGCGGCGCCCGTCTCCCCGGCGAGGCTCAGGTCGGCGAAGCCCGGGACCATCCCAGGGAGCACGCGATACTCGGTCAGGCGAGCCTCCTCCGAGCCCAGCACCGCGGCGAGCGAGGCGACCGGGAGCGCTCCGGCCAGCGTTCCGGTCCCCGCCGCGAGATCGACGGCCAGGATCGACCGCGACAGCCGGAGATCGAGGCGCACCTCGTGCGACGAGAGCCGCACGCCGACGGGTGTCGCGGCGGCTCCGACCCAGGTCCCCCCGGCGACGTAGGCGTCCGGCAGCTCGATCGCGTCCCCGACCACGCGACCTCCGCGCACCAACCAGAGGGTTCCCGGCGCGTGCGCGTCGTCGGCCGCACCGAGGTCGCGGATGCGCAGCAAGAGCCCGTCGCCACGCGCGCGAGAGTGGGTCAGAAGATCGGCGAACGAGCCATCCACCGAGCGCAGGATGCCGAGCACGCTGTTGCCGAAGGAGTTGTCGATGCCCCCCTCACCGTCCTCGAGCGCGGTCTTCGCGGCGCCCTCCGTGTGCTTGCACGTGCCGACGTCGGACAGCGCGCCGGCGGGGCTGGTCAGCGCGTGGTCGAGATCGAAGCCCGCCGAGCGCCACGCCTTGGGAGCGCTCACGCCCGGGTCGAAGCCGTCGAGGAACAGGAAGCGGGTCTCGCCGTGCGGATCCTCCGCGGTCGTCATCGAGGGGGGCGTCGTCGACGCGTACGCGGTGCTGGTGAGGAAGGGAGGCTCGTTGTCCGCGCAAGCGACCAGGGAGGTGGCGAACACGGCGAGCAGACCTGCGAGAGCGGTGGAGTGGTTCATGGCGAGCCCCTCTGCGACGCGCGTGCCAGCCGCTTTTCGTGGTGGATCGCGCGGCGATGCGTGCGCGGTGATGCGCGCGCGCCACACTGCCCGGTGCACACCGAGAACGCCTGTGGGAGGACGCTCCGCCGCCTAGGGGCGGATTGCCTTCGACGACGCGAGCAGCTCTCCTCGCACGAGCTCGACGAGCCGCGCGCGAACCTTGGCGCTCGACAGGCCGAGCGCCGCTGCCTCTCCGTCGGCCAGGCCGTCGGCGGCGCGCTCGAGCGTGAAGAGGGCGAGTGCGTGGCGCTCCCGGTCGGCAGGGCGGTCGCCCAGCAGCGCGAGCTGACGGCGCCGCTGGGCGCGATAGGACACCCGCACGGTCTCGTCGGTGGCGACGAGCGCCCGTAGGCTCGCGCGAAAGCCCTTCCACCTTCGGTGGTGCTCCAGCACCCGGTCGACGATGCGCTCGGCCCGCGTGGCCTCGGGGCCGGAGCGCGCGACCTCGGCCACGTCGCGCCACTCCTCGGTGACCCACTCGTCGTAGACCGCGAGGAAGACGGCGCGCTTGTCGACGAAGTGCTTGTAGAACGTGCCCGGCGCGTACCCCGCGGCGCGGGCGAGCCGGTTGGAGTCGGTCCCGGTGTAGCCCTCGCGCTCGAACACCTCGGCCGCCGCAGCGACCAGCCGCGCGCGCGTCTCCGCGCTCGAGCCGCG
>CAZUZY010000186.1:0-15655 GCA_964624885.1 uncultured Polyangiales bacterium
CCACGTGGGGCCGGCCGAGGCCACGGTGGTGGCGCGTGACGTCCCGCGGGTGGCGCGTCGGGCGGTGGCGCGTGCGCTCGCCTATGCCCAGTCGCGCACCCCGGCCGCGCGGGTCGAGGTGGCGCGGGTGACCGCCTACGACCCGAGCGATTCGCTGGCGATGGACGACGCCACCATCGGGCACCTCGAGCTCGTGCGCGGCGTCGACGGCGACCACAAGACCACGCTCCTCGGGCAGCTCGACGCGACGCGCACCGCGGGTGGCGCGCGCCTGCTCCGGCGCTGGCTGCTCGCCCCCCTGCGCGACGTCGCGGCCATCCGTCGCCGGCACGACGCCGTGGAGCTGTTCTTGCTGGACGCCCCGGTTCGCGAGGCCCTGCGTGGCCACCTCGGCCGCATCGCCGACCTCGAGCGGCTCTGCACGCGGGCGGCGCTCGGGCAGGCCAACCCGCGCGACCTCGGGGCCCTGCGCGACGGGATCGCCGAGCTGCCGGCGGTCGCCGCGCTGCTGGCCCAGATCCGCGACCCGCAGGCCGCCGAGGTGCTCGGCCTCGAGCGCCCGCTCGATGTCCTCGACGACCTGCTGCACGAGCTCGCCCGCGCCCTCGTCGACAGCCCGCCCGCGCAGGCGCGCGACGGTGGCATCTTCCGGGCTGGCTACGACCCCGCGCTCGACGAGCTCGGCGAGCTGCGCAAATCGGGCGACGCGATCCTGCTGCGGCTCGAGGGCCAGCTCCGCGAGGAGAGCGGCATCGCCAACCTCAAGCTCCGCTTCAACAAGGTGTTCGGCTGGTACCTCGAGGTGAGCAAGACCCACCTCGAGCGCGTGCCCGCGAGCTGGCGCCGCAAGCAGACCGTGGTCAACGGCGAGCGCTACACGACCGACGAGCTCGACGCGCTCCAGGACAAGCTGCTCTCGGCGGAGGACCGCTACCACGAGCGCGAGCTCGAGCTGTTCGAGCTCCTCAAGGCCGCCGTGGCGCGCCTGAGCGCGCGCCTGCACGACACCGCGGCGCGGCTCGCCCGCTGGGACGTCGTGTCCGCGCTGGCCGACGTCGCGCACCGCCACGATCACGTCCGGCCCGAGGTCGACGGCACGCTCTCGCTCGTGCTCGAGGAGTCGCGTCACCCCGTGGTCGAGCGCCTCGCGCCCGCCGGCGGCGCCGGGCGGTTCGTGCCCAACGACGTGCGGGTCTCCGCCGAGCCCGACAGCGAGCGCCTGCTGGTGATCACCGGCCCCAACATGGCCGGCAAGTCCACGCTCATGCGCCAGGTCGCGCTCGCGTGCATCATGGCGCAGGCGGGCGCGTTCGTCGCGGCGCGCTCGGCCCGCATCGGCGTCGTCGATCGCGTGATGACCCGCGTCGGCGCCTCCGACAGCCTGGCCCGCGGGGCCTCCACGTTCATGGTCGAGATGCGCGAGACGGCGGCGATCCTGCGGCGCGCCACCCGGCGCTCGCTGGTGGTGCTCGACGAGATCGGGCGGGGCACCTCCACCTACGACGGCCTCGCCATCGCCTGGGCGGTGGCCGAGCACCTGCACGACGTCGTGGGCGCCCGCACCCTGTTCGCGACCCACTATCACGAGCTGTGCGAGCTCGCGACGAGCTGCCCGGGCGTCGGCAACTGGTCGGTCGCGGCCCGCGAGGTGGGCGACGACGTGGTGTTCCTCCACCGCCTCGTGCAAGGGGGCGCCTCGCGCAGCTACGGCGTGGCGGTGGCCCGGCTCGCGGGGGTCCCGGAGCCGGTGCTGGCGCGGGCGCGGGCCATCCTCGTCAACCTCGAGCGCGGCGCCACCCTGCCGAGCGGCGGCCACGCCTCGATGCGCGGCAAGAACGCGCGGGGCGGGGTCCAGCTCGACATGTTCGGGGGTGGCCCGGTGGCGGAGCCGGAGCGGCGGCCCGCGCGAATGCACCCGGCCCTCGATACGTTGCGCCAGGTGGACGTCGACCGACTCACGCCGATCGAGGCGTGGCAGCTCGTCGCCAAGCTCAAGGGGCTCGCATCGTCATGAAACGAACCATCGTCGTCGCGCTCGGTCTGTTCTGTGGGCTCGTCGCCAGCACGGCGCACGCCGACAAGGGCCTCAAGCGCGTCGGCGTGCAAGGCGGCTTCGCGGGGCTCGCGAGCGAGGGTTCGTTCGCTGGCTACGGGGGCGGCCTCACCCTGGCCTACGGCCTCACCGACGCCTGGACGCTCCGCCTCGACGCCACGGCCAGCAGCAACCAGGCCACGGACAAGGGTGGCCGGAGCCTCGTGCTCGGCCAGAGCGTCGGCGCCCAGTACGCGCTCGACATCATCCAGTTCGTGCCGTACTTCGGCGTCTACGCGGGGATCTACGAGCTCCGCGGCGGCGGCCTCAAGAGCACGCAGCTCAAGCCCGCACTCTCGATCGGCGTGGGCCTCGACTGGATCGTGAGCCGCTCGTTCACCGTCGGCGCGGACCTCCGCGTGCACGCCCTGCCCGCGGATTTCATCGGCTCGCCGACCGATCCGACCCCGTTCTACCAGACCACCATGCTCAAGGCCGAGTACACCTGGGGCTGGTTCGACTGAACGCCCGAACTTGCCTGCGCGCCGACAAAAGCACAGAAGCCCGCCGAGGCGGGCTTGCTGGCCGGAGGCGCGAAGGCCTCCTCGGAGCGACTAGCGCTTGCTGTACTGGAAGCGCTTGCGGGCGCCGGGGCGACCGTACTTCTTGCGCTCGACCTTGCGGCTGTCGCGGGTGAGGAAGCCAGCGCGCTTGAGGCTCGGACGGCGCTCGCCGTCGGCCGCGCAGAGGGCGCGCGAGATGCCGTGACGCACGGCCTCGGCCTGGGCCGAGGTGCCGCCGCCGCGGACGTTGACGAAGACGTCGAACTGGTCGACGGCCTCGAGCAGCTCGAGCGGCTGCTTGACGATCATGCGCGAGGTCTCGCGGACGAAGTAGTCCTCGAAGGTGCGCTTGTTGACGGAGATCTTGCCGGTGCCCGGCATGATCCAGACGCGAGCGCTCGCGCACTTGCGCTTGCCGGTGGCATAGGTGCGGTTGTCAGTGGTGGCCATCTTGTTCGACTCGCGGCTCAGAGCTTGATCGGGAGGGGCTGGGGCTTCTGCGCCGCGTGCGGGTGATCCGCGGTGGCGTAGACGTGGAGCTTCTTGATCATCTGCCGACCGAGCACGTTGTGCGGCAGCATGCCCTTGACGGCCTTCTCGATGGGAAGGGTCGGGTGATCGACGAGCACCTTGCGGTACGGCGTGGCCTTGAAGCCGCCGGGGATCGCCGAGTGGCGCCACCAGAACTTCTTGTCCAGCTTCTGGCCGGTCAGGCCGACCTTGTCCGCGTTGACGACGACGACGAAGTCGCCCGTGTCGACGTGGGGGGTGTAGGTGGCCTTGTGCTTGCCGCGAAGCACACGCGCGATCTCGGAAGCGAGCCGACCGAGCGGCTTGCCGGATGCGTCGACCACGAACCACTGGCGGGACGCTTGGGCGCTGGCCGCGTTGGCGAAGAACGTCGTACCTTGGGACATCGAACGAGCTCCTGGAACCCCGTCGAGGACAGGGGGGCGGAACCCTAGGAGACCGAGCGGGCCTTGTCAACCCATCGCCGGAAGGTTTCGCGAGGGGCCTAGAAGGTGCCCGCGACGCCGACCGTCCCCACCCCGAAAACGGGCAGAATCGTGGGCGAACGCCCGGATTTCGCCGGTGTCGGCGTGCTCGTGTCGCGGGTCGCGAAGAACGCCAGCACACCCCCGAGCGCGGTGCCGCCGAGCACGGCCGAGAGGAACACGCGGGTGCGCCCCGTGGTCTCCTCGCGGAACACCAGCGGGCTCGCCAGCGAGGCGCCGCCGAGCGCGCCGAGGAGCGCGCCGAGATCGATCAGCATGACCCGCTGCACGGAGGTGGTGAGAAGGCCCGCGGCGACGCCGCCACCGAGCAGGCCGAGGCCGGTCCCGAGGCCGAGTCCGGTGTACGGGGTCTGCTTGAGGGTGCCGCGCGACAGCATGTCGACGGAGCTCCCGACGAGCAGGCCGAGGGCCGCGCCGGAGTGCACGATGGCCGCGTCGCCGTCGTCGTAGCGGGTGACCGCGAGGCCGGTGATGGCCGCGCCCGTGCCGAGGAGGCCGCCGAGCAGACCGATCGCCGGTCGCTCCGACTCGGGCTGCAGGTTGCGGCCGGCCGCGATGTTGACCCCCGCCACCACGCCCCACCAGCCGCCGGCCGCGAGGGTCCAGGCGGCGCCGGGGGTGAGGTCCCACTCCTCGGCCGCGAGCAGCGAGGCCCCGAGACCGATGCCTCCCCCGAGCGCGAGCAGCGGGTAGAGCAGGCGCGGATCGTCCGACGCCGAGCGGCTGTAGATCGAGTAGGCGCCGTAGAGGCCGAGCAGCGTGCTCGACGCGGCGAGCACCGGTCGACCCTTCGACCGGCCGGCCTCCTCCTGCGGACGCGGCTCGGCGTCGTCCGGGGTGGGCTTGCTCGGCGCCGCGCCGAGCTTCATCTGGACGAAGTCGCGCAGCATGAGGATCGCGCGCGTGGCCAGCTGCTTGCCGTCGACCTTCTCGACGCGCAGGAGGACGGTGGTCGACTTGGGCGGCACCGCGAGGATGCGCAGCACGAAGGTGTCGCTGCCGGTCGGCTCGAGCCGTGGCGAGATCGCCCAGTGTCCCTCGCCCGCCGCGCTCACCAGATCGAGGTCGCGCGCGCCGTCGCCGCCGAGCGTGGTCCCGAGATCGAGCGCCAGCCCGAGGTCTTGCGCGGCCTCGCGCAGGGCGGCCTCGAGCTCCTTGGCCCGCGCGCTCCAGGGATCGGTGGGGAGCACCCGGCGCAGTGGCTCCTTGCTCTTCTCGACCGCCGGCGGCGGTACGAGCACGGGGCCCAGCACCGCGTGCACCACGACCGGCGCGTCGGCCTTGGCGCCGGACGAGGCCACGGGCGCCGGCTCGTCGGCGCGCGCCGATCGCAGGCCGAGCTCCGGTCCCCCGACGAACATCGCCCCGACGAACATCGGGAGCGTGGTGCACAGGGCCGTGCAGACGCCTAGAACATCACGGTGCCGGAAACCCACGCGTCCCACAGGTAGCTCTCCGTGACGCGGAAGCGCCGGCCCGGCAGGTCGATCGCCGAGCGGTGGTTCGGGTTGGGGGAACCGGTGACGGTGACGCTGCCGACGGTCGAGCCAGCGCCCTTGCAGCGCCCCGCGGCGCCGACTTCGGGGGAGAAGTCCGGGTTGCAGGCGTCGCTCGCGCTCACGAGGTGGGCCTGGGTGTACGTGAAGCCACCGCCGAGGTTGAAGCGGATGAACTCGGCCGCGTAGATGATGAAGCTGACGTGGCCGCCGAACGCGCCATGGGCCTCGACGTCGGTGACGCCGGTGAAGCCGAACGGGCGGCTGTAGTCGCCAGTGCTGCCGCCCTTGCCGTCGGACACGTAGCGGGCGGGGTTGGTCGCCACGAGCGAAGGCGCGTTCGAGCTGCCGAGCGCGTCGAACAGCGGGGTGTAGTCGCGACCCTGCGAGACGTACTTGCCGTCGAAGCGCAGGTCGATGGTGAACCGCTGGAACTGCTCGCGGTTCTCCCAGGGGTGGATCATCAGGCCGCCGACGAGCCCGCCCTGCAGCGGGGGCCGGTTGGTGATGATGCCCTCGAGATCGCCGTAGTTGCCCATGTCCGTGTTGGACTTCTGCCACTCGGCCATGAACCAGAAGCCGCCGTAGGGCTCCACGTAGCGGTAGCGGTTGGACGCGAGCGCGCCGAAGCGGATCGCGTTGGTGCCGCGGGAGATGCCGGGCGAGCGCGAGCCCACGCCAGGGTTGCGGACCCAGCGCCCGCCGATGAACTGCGGCGGTGCGTTGACGTCGGCGTTGAGGCCCGGGCACTGGGCGTACTTGGCGCCGGGGGAGAGCTTGTTGGCGGCGATGACGTCGTCGGGCACCGCCTCGGGGTTGGCGTTGCACGCGTGCAGCGGCTCGCCGACGCCGAAGCGCCCCTCGAGCTCGAGGGTGAACGTGGGCTTCGACGAGTCCCGCCACTGGTTGAAGATGCTCCAGCGGAGGCCGACCGCGATGTAGTCGATGCCGCTGCGGTTCGGCGACTCGAACGGCACCTTGAACATCGGCAGGCCGGTGGCCGGGTCGGCGACGCGACCGCCGCTGGCGTTGATCGCCTTGGCGCTGCCGTCGAGGTCGTCGAGGCTGCGCGAGTCGCTCAGGATCAGCGGGACGCGGATGAACGCCGCGAGGTCGTGGAAGATGCCGATGTCCGCGCGCAGGTTGAGCGTGGTGATGTCGTGGCGGTAGGTGGCGATGTTCTCGATGTTGTGGACGAAGCCGCCGGTCGACTCCTGGCCGTCGGGCCCGAGGTTGCTCTCGCGCTTGATCTTCCCGCGCTCCCACGACTGGTGGATGCCGAGCGAGAGGTTGAGATCGAACGGGTCGCCCTTGGCCGTGTCGAACGCGTCGACCACGTCGACCACCTCGCCCGGCTCGGCGAGCAGGGTGGGCTCGGTGGGCTTCACCGGCTCGTCGGCGCGAGCTTCACTACCCACGAACAGCGCGGGACCCATGACCAACCCGCCGAAGGCGAGAAGAGACAGGACCCGGGGCGAAGGAAGGGGAGAGGCCCGCATCGGAGGTCACCACGCTAAAGGGCCGGGCTTCGCCCTGTCAACCAAGCGATTCACCCCTGAACGGGCGTTGGTTCCCGTGGCTGGGCCCGCTACTTGCCCGGGGAAGGGCCCGCGGCGTCCAGAGCCACCCCGTCGGGCGCGCCGGCGTCGAGGAGGGGGCTGCCGGGCGGCAACGCCCACACCGACGCCGCGACCGCGAGGTGCGCCGTGAGCCCGGCGTACGAGGCCCGCTTGCAGGCGGTGGCGGCGATCTTCTCGCCCGCCTTGGTCCAGGCGTCGCAGGCCAGCGCATAGGCACCGGCGAACGCGCAGTCGAGCGTGCGCTCGCGGGCGTGCTTGATCTGCTGCGCCGTGAGGATGCCGATCGAGGCCACGGGGAGCGGCGGCCCGGCGTCCTTGGTGAGGCCGAGGAGCATCGACTCCGCCGAAGCCACCGCGGTGACCTGCACCCCGCAGCGGGTGATGAGGGCGGCACCCTCCTCGTAGCGCTTGAACGCGCCCTTCGCCCCGGGATCGACGGTGCGCGACTGGTCGAGGTTGGTGAACGTGGCGGAGTCCTCGGCGTCGTAGGTGCTCACCTCGACCCCGGCGTGCACCTTGACGGTGGCCTTGCCGACGATGGCGACGAAGCCCGGCGTCGCGAGGTAGAGATCGGCGCCGGGGCGCACGTTCGAGTTGCGATCGGTGGCGGCGTCGCCGTCTGCGAGCAGCACGGCGTCGGGCTCGGCGTGGGTGCAGGGCCGGAACGTGGCCGGGCCCTTGATGGTGACCTCGTGGCCGGTGCGCCGCACGCTGATGGTGAGCGAGGCGCCGACCGGCAGCACGATCGGCACCGGGGCCTCCGAGACGTCGTCGCCCGGCTGGTAGAAGCCGCCACCTCCGCCCGGGGGAGGCGTCGCGTAGGCGACGACGCAGACCGGCGGCCGCGTGGACGGCTTCGGGGTGGTGCTGGAGGCCGCCGCGAGCGCGTCTCCGTCGGGACCGATCGGGGGCGCCACGGTGGCGGGTCCCGGCGGCTTGGGCTTGCGATCGCAGGCGACCCCGAGGAACAGGAGCGAGAGGGGCGCGAAGGCCACGAAGAGGCAGGCCAGGCGGCGCGCGGCGCGTCCTTTGGGCGGGGCGCTCATAGGACCCGCTGCTGCGGCCCGGTGGGCGAGTCGTCGTCGATCTCGGGGAAGATCTCGGCGGTGATGTCCTCGGCCTGCGCCTCCTCCTTGGCGGTGCGCAGCTCGCGGCTGGTCTGGTCCAGGCGGTCGGCGAGCACCCCGAGGAACTGCCAGAGGATCTTGATGGCGAGCTCGTGCTCGCGGCGCAGGATGTCGAAGAAATCCGCGCGGCGGATGGCCACGAGCTCGCTCGGCACCTCGGCGATCACGCTCGCGGAGCGGGGCACGGCACGGATGAGGGCCATCTCGCCCACGTGCTCGCCGGGGCCGAGCGTGGTGAGCGTGGCCTCGCCGCGCACGACGGCGACCCGGCCACTGAGCACCACGAACAGCTCGTCGCCCTTCTCGCCCTCGCGCATGATGTAGGCGCCGCGCTCGTAGTCGCGGATCTCGGCGGCCTGCATCACGCGCAGGAGCTCGCGCTCGGTGAGGCGCGAGAACAGGGCCATCTTGGCCAGCGTCTCGCGCTTCTGGGTGAGCTTGCGCGCCCGGGCCTTGTCGGACTCGTTGGCCTCGACGCGGACCAGGATGCCCGTGATGTTGTCCTTGCCGCCGGCCTCGTTGGCGAAGTCGATGAGCGCCTGCGCCGCGGTCTCGGCCGGCGTGTCGCGCAGGATCTCGGTCAGGCGCTCGTTGCCGTCGAGGTACCCGTGGAGGCCGTCCGAGCACAGGAGGTAGGTGTCGCCGGGCAGCACCTCGATGGCGAGGGTGTCCACCTCGACGCGCTCGTAGACGCCCACCGCGCGGGTGATGGCGTTCTTGTGCGCGACCTTCTCGATCTGCTCGCGCGAGAGCTTGCCGCGCTTGATGAGCTCGTTGAAGACGGTGTGGTCCTCGGTGACCTGCTGCTGACGGCCCTCGCGCACGAGGTAGATGCGCGAGTCGCCGACGTGGGCGATGAAGCCCTTGTTGCCGAGGAACAGCATGGCCGAGAGCGTGGTGCCCATGCCGCGCTTGCCGGTGTCGGCCGCGGCCTCCTCGTGGATGCGAGCGCACGCGCGCTGCACGGCGAACTCGAGCAGGTTGAGCACCTCGCGCGCCGACACCTTGGCCGCCCCCGAGGCGCCCTGCTCGTAGTCGTCGATCAGCTGGCGCTGCTTGCGCACCTCTTCGTGCACGGTGCGCACGGCGAGGGCGCTCGCGACCTCGCCCGCGGCGTGGCCACCCATGCCGTCGGCCACCACGAACATCGCGAGCTTCTTGTCGACGAGGTAGTTGTCCTCGTTGTGATCGCGGACCCGCCCGACGTCCGTGGCGGCGAAGAAGCGGATTCCGTCGGAGAGGGGCATCGGGGGGTCTCCTGGTCGTAACATGACCGACGACCCCGCGGGAACCGCCCGCGGTATGCTGCGCCGATGGGCCCCGGGGCGCTGGTCGTCTTCGGGCTGGTCCTCGCGCTGGCCCGGCTCTCGTACGTGGCGTTCGCCCTCGAGATCGACGCCCGGGTCTTCACCACCGTCGTCCGCGAGCGCATCCTCTCCGCGGACCTCGAGCGCGCGCAGAGGCTCTGCGCGTCGGTGTCCACCCCGCTGACCGACGCCACCGCGGCGCTGCTCGCGGCGCCCCGGGACAGCGGGCGGGAGTTCCTGGAGCAGACCTTCCTCCGCGCCTTCCAGGCGAGCGCGCGGCGCGTCCGCGCGACCGTCTGGGTACCGCCGATCTCCGCGCTGGCGCTCGGCGCCGGTGCCCTGCTCGGGTTCGCCCAGGGAGCGGCGTCGTGGCTGGTCGCCGGTGCCAGCGTCGGCGGGCTTTCGCTCGTCCTCACCGGGTTCAAGCTGGCGCGCCTGCTCTCCGCGGCGAGCACGACGCGCGACCAGCTGATCGACCTGTTGCTCTCCACGAGCGCCTACCGCGGCGCCCCCGGGCCCTGAGCCGCGGGATCAGGGGGGCAGCTTGGCGAGCGCGGGCGCGAGCACGCCGGCGAAGTCGAGCAAGGGGGCCGCGAGGTCGCCCTTCGCGTCGAGGCGGGCCCGCAGCGTGGAGAGGGTGAACGCGCGGGGGTCGAGGCGCTCGTGCACCTCCTCCCACGCGAGCGGCGTCGACACCGGCGCGCCGTCGACCGCGCGCAGCGAGTAGGGCAGCACGAGGCTCTTGCCGAGGAAGTTCTGCCCGTGGTCCAGGTAGACCCGGCCGCCGCGCTTGTCGCGCTCGGTCTCCAGCGTGACGCGCGTGGGCAGGGTGTGGGCGATCACCCGGGACACCCGGCGCGCGAAGTCGTGCACCGTCTCGATGTCGTGGCCGGCGGCGAGCGGCACGAGCACGTGCAGGCCCTTCTGGCCGCTGGTCTTGGGGACGCTCGCGAGCCCCAGCATCTCGAGCAGCTTGCGCAGGGCGAGGGCGATGTCGACGAGCTTCGCGTAGGGCGTGCCCTCGGGCGGATCGAGGTCGAAGATGGCCCAGTCGGGCTCCGTGAGGTGACCGACACGGCTCGCCCAGCCGTGGAACGTGAGCGCGGCCTGGTTGACCATGAAGAGCAGGCCCTCGGTGTCGTCGATCACGATCCGGCGGTTGCCGTCGATGAACACCGCGCGCAGGTAGTCGGGCGCCTTCGGCGGCATGCGGTGCTGGTACCAGGTGAAGTCGTCGATGCCGTCGGGCCAGCGCTGGCACACGACCGGACGGTCGCGCAAGAGCGGCAGCATCACGCCGGCGACGTCGCGGTAGTACGCGGCCACGGCTTGCTTGGTGATCCCGTCGCGCGGGAACATGAGCTTGCCCTCGTTGGTGACCTTGGCGGGCGCCGACAGGTGGCGCGCGGGCAGCGCGCCGAGGAGCGACACGACCGGCGCGTCGGGGTCGTCCACGCGCGCGAGCACGCCGGGGATCGCGAGCGCGCGCGCCGTGTGGCTCGCCGCGTCGACGCCCCCGGACAGGGTGCCCGAGAGGGCGAGGCCAGGGCCGTGGCCGACCAGCAAGGCGCTCAGCCGCGCGCGTCGATCGGCGAGGGGCAGCGTCGTCAGGTCCTCTCCGTCGACGTGGAGCAGGTCGGTGAACAGCAGCACGAGCGAGGGCGCCCCCCGCAGCGGCGAGCCTTCGGCGACGTACCCGCGCAGGAGCTCGAACGAGGGCCGCATCGCCGGATCGAGCGCGGCGATCCACGCCTCGCCGACCAGCGTCGGAACCGGCAGGCGCACCAGCGCGCGCACGAGGCCCGGGAAGCACTCGGCGAAGTCGCGGTAGCTCTCCGCCACGAGCCGCACGCCGTCGGTGCCCTTGGCGACGAGCACGCGGTGGCCGTCCCACGCCGGCTCGAGCGTGCCCGCGGCCGGCGCCTCGCCGACGACGACGGCGGGGAGGCGATACCGGCGCGACAGCGTGTAGGCGCGGGTCTCGGCGCCGGCGCCCGCCACGTCAGCTCCTCACGCGCCGCATCTCGGGGTCGTAGAGCGGTCGCAGCGAGGCGATCGCCGGGTACCTGCGACCCGCGATGTCGATCTCCCAGGTGCCGGCCGCGATCCAGGCCGCGTCGAGCGGCGCGCGCGCGTCGATCATGGCGAGTCCGACCGCGCCGCCGAGGGTGTGGCCGTACGAGGCGGCGCGCACGTAGCCCACCTCGACGCCGTCGCGGTGGACGACCTCGGCGTGGAACAGCAGCGGCTCCGGGTCCTTCACGAGCACCTGCAGGAGGCGGCGGGTGAGCGGCCCGGCGGCCTTCTTGGCGAGCACCGCCTCGCGACCGAGGAACGGCTTGGTGAGATCGACGGCGAACCCGAGCCCCACCGAGAGGACGTCGTCGGTGTTGTCGATGTCGTGCCCGTAGTCGCGGTAGCCCTTCTCCATGCGCAGGCTGGCGAGGGCCTTGAGCCCGGCGTGGCGCAGGCCGAGCGGGCGGCCGGCCTCGACGAGGCGCTCGTACACGTGCAGCGCCTGCTCGGTCGGTACGTAGAGCTCGTAGCCGAGCTCGCCGAGGTAGGTGATGCGCACCGCGAGCGCGCGGGCGAAGGCGAGGTCGATCTCCCGGGCGGCGCGGAAGGGGAACGCCGCGTTGCTCAGATCGGCGCTCGTGAGCGCCTGCAGGAGCTCGCGCGAGCGGGGCCCCTGCACGTTGATCTGGGCGTAGGCCGAGGTGACGTCGGTGACGAACACGTGGGCGTCGGCCGGGAACTGCCGGCGCATCCAGGTCTCCACGTGGCGGTGCGCCGTGTCCGAGGCGACCACCAGGAACCGGTCGTCGTCGAGCTTGGTGACGGTGAGGTCGGCCTGCAGGCCGCCCGCCTCGTCGAGCCACTGGGTGTAGGTGATGACGCCCTTCGGCCCGTCGACGCGGTTGGCCGACAAATGCTCGAGCGCGCGCCCGGCGTCGCGCCCCTGCACGAGGAACTTGGACATGAACGACATGTCCATCACGATCACGCCCTCGCGCGCGGCCCGGTGCTCGGCCTCCCAGTAGGGGAACCAGTTCTGGCGGCCGAACGAGAGCCGCTCGACGCGCGGCTCGACCCCTTCGGGCGCGAACCAGTCGGCGCCCTCCCACCCGCTCACGTCCTTGAAATAGGCGCCGGCCGCGGCGAGGCGGTCGTGCAGCGCCGAGCGCTTGGCGCCCCGCGCGGTCATCATCGAGCGCGTCGGGTAGTGGCACTGGTAGACCATGCCGAGCGACTCCACCGTGCGCACGCGGCGGTACTCGGGGTTGGACTGGTAGCGGTGCAGCCGGTCGATGTTGAAGCCGGTCACGTCGACGTCGGGGCGCCCGGTGAGGATCCAGTGGGCGAGCACGCGGCCGAGGCCGCCGCCGGTGAGGATGCCGATCGAGTTCATGCCCGCGGCCACGAAGTAGTTGCGCACCTCGGGCGACTCGCCGACCACCGGCGCGAGATCGGGGGTGAAGCTCTCGGGGCCGCAGAAGAACTTGCGCACGCCGACCTCGAGCGAAGCCGGCACGCGCCGCATGGCCTTCTCCACGTAGGGGCCCATGCGGTCCCAGTCGGGCGGGATCTCGCCGAACGAGAAGTCCTCGGGCACGCGGCCCACGTTCCACGGCGCGCACACCGGCTCGAACAGCCCGACCATCAAACCGCCGACCTCCTCGCGGAAATAGCCGTACGAGGAGGGGTCTTCGAGCACGGGGAACGACCGGGACAGGCCGGGGATCTTGTCGGTGATGAGGTAGTAGTGCTCGGCCGCCTGCAGCGGGACGACGACCCCGAGCTGCTCGCCGAGCTGCCGCGCCCACATGCCGGTGCAGTTGACGACCACCTCCGCCTCGATGTCGCCGAGGGGGGTGCGCACGCCGCGCACGGCGCCGTTCTTCACCAGCACCTCGGTCACCGGCGCGTTCTCGACCACGGTGACGCCGCCGAGCCGCGCGCCCTTCGCGAGGGCCATGGTCACGTCCACCGGGTTGGCGCGTCCGTCGCCCTTCACGTAGAAGCCGGCCAGCAGGTCGTCGGTGCGCGCGAGCGGGAACAGATCGTGGATCTCGCGGGGAGAGATCTCCTGTACGTCGACGCCACAATGACGATTGAACGCGGAGACTCTCCGGTATTCCTCCAGGCGGTCCGCGTCGGCGGCGACCTCGATGAACCCCACCGGCTCGAAGCCGGTGGCGAGCCCGGTCTCGGCCTCCAGCCGGGCGTAGAGATCGCGCGTGTACTTGCGCATCTCGGTGGAGGTCTCCGAGGTGGAGCCGAAGGTGACGATCAGCCCGGCGGCGTGCCAGGTGGTGCCGGAGGTGAGGCGATCGCGCTCGAGCAACACCACCTCGCGGCAGCCCATCTTCGCGAGGTGGTAGGCCACCGAGCAGCCGATGATCCCACCCCCGACGACGACGACCCGCGCGTGCCTGGGCAGCGCTCCGTGTTGGTCCGGCATGGGCCGGCAGCTTAGTCACACCCGGCCGCGGGCGAGGATCTTCTGCAGGTTCTGGCGGCTGATGCCGAGGAGCGCGGCGGCCTGGGCCTTGTTGCCCTGGGTTCGCGCGAGGGCCTCGAACACCATCGACCGCCGGACCGCGTCGAGTACGTCGGGCATGTCCCACGTGCCGACGACCCGGCGGACCACGGCGTCGACCTCGAGATCCTTGGGTGCCTGGAGCCCCTCGACCACCTCGAGGATGTCCTCGGCGGTGAACGGCTTGGCGACGAACGCGGCCACGCCCGCCCGACCGAGGGCCAGCCCCTCGGCGGCTTCGGCGAAGCCGCTGATCGCGATGACCGGAGGAGCCGGGTGCAGGTGCGACGCCGCCCGGGCCACGTCGACCCCACTCCCGCTCCCGCCGAGCTTCACGTCGGTGATGACCAGATCGACACCTTGCTCCAGGGCCGCGAGGGCCTCCTGGACCGTTTCGGCTAGGACGAGCTCGGAGCCGAGGCGAGCGAGGATCCTACCCAGCAGCTTGCGGACAAGCGGCTCGTCATCGACGACGAGGATCTTCCTGAAGGCCACCTACCAGCGCTCCTTGCGGTCCGAGCCGACGACAGCGGGCGATTGAAACCCGGTGTTGCGGCCTCGTCGACGCAACACTTGTTGCATGTCACGCACGTGGACGGCCCTCGACCACGGGAGTTGAGCGCGCGTCGACGGCGCACCGCGTTCGCGTCACGGCGACCCCAGCGCTGGAAATCCCGCGAAATACGCTCTCTCTCGCGAGGCAGTTCCGAGCAAGGCTGCCAGTTCCTGTGCCGCTGTGTAGGTCGATTGTATCCTTCCGCGCGTGCGGGGGGCGCTGATCGGTTCCGAGCTCGGCGGGCGGTATCGCATCGTCCGTCGCATCGGCGCGGGCGGCATGGGCACCGTCTACGAGGCCATCGTCCGCAACACCGGCGCTCGCGTCGCGATCAAGACCCTGCACGCAGGCGAGGGCGGGCACCAGAAGGCCGCCCGGTTCCGCCGCGAGGCGCGGGCCATCGCCGCGATCGAGCACCCCGCGGTCCTGCGTACGTTCGACGTCGGCACCACCGAGGACGGCTCGCCGTACCTGGTCATGGAGCTGCTCTCGGGGCGCACGCTGGCGAGCCTCGTCGAGCGGGTCGGGAAGCTCCCCATCCCGATCGCGCTGGCCATCGTCGAGCAGATCCTCGAGGGCCTGGTGGCCGCGCACGTGGCCGGCGTCGTGCACCGCGATCTGAAGCCCGAGAACGTGTTCCTGCACGTCGGCGCCACCTCGACCGGCCCGCGCACGACGGTGAAGATCGTCGACTTCGGCATCGCCAAGCTGGTGGAGGGCCTCGAGACCGCGCGCCTCACCGCGACCGGTACCGTGCTCGGGACCCCGGAGTACATGTCGCCCGAGCAGGCGGCGGGCGGCGCCGTCGACGCGCGCGCCGACGTCTACGCGACCGGGCTGCTCACCTACGAGATGCTCTGTGGCCGTCGACCCTACGCCGACCTGCCGCCCCAGCGGATCTTCGCCGCGATCCTCGCCGGCGCCGCGCCCGCGCTGTCGGAGCGCGATCCCACGCTGCCGCCCGAGATCGTCGCCTGGGTCGGGCGCGCGATGGCGCGCGACCCGTTTCGCTTCAGCCGACCATGATCACCCGCACCAGCCCCACCACGCCCAGCACCAGCGTGGCCGCCCAACCGGCCATGGACACCATGAAACCGGGGCCGCGCCTGGCGGCATCCTGCAGGTAGCTCACCGCGTACCACACGCGGCCGATCACCCAGACCAACCCCGCCAGGCCGGCCCACAACGGGGCGCTGTATTGCGCGGCCAGCCAGAGCGACGGCAGGAACATCACCGTCGACTCCAGCGTGTTCATCTGCACCCGCAACGCCTTCTCGAAAGCCGGATGGCCGGTGACGGCCGGTGCCTTGATGCCGTACTTGCCGCGCGCATGGCCGGTGACCCACATGGTGCCGAACAGCAGCAGGAAGGTAAGCACGACAACGATGGCGGGCAGGTGCTGGATCATGGGGCGTTTCCATCAATGAAAGAGGGTGCA
>CAZUZY010000187.1:0-15637 GCA_964624885.1 uncultured Polyangiales bacterium
CGGCGGCGCCCGCCACCACCACCGCTCCGGCCACCAAGGGCACGGGCAGCCTGCCCGGTGGTCTCCCCGACCTCGGCGAGAAGGGCGCCTTCGTCATCGATCAGGTCTCGGGCTTCCGCGGCCGCATCGGCGGTGGCGTCGGCTACTACGGCCCCGTCGGCGTCGCGTACAACACCTTCACGGGCGTCTCGGGCGTCGCGGTGAGCATCGGCCCCGACGGCAAGCCCACCACCATCTCGCAGAACGAGCGCACCATCCGCTCGTGGTCGATCTGGCTCGCCCCCAGCATCGACTACTTCCTCGTGGACAACCTCTCCATCGGTGGCCTGTTCTCCATCGAGACCACCTTCGGTAGCCAGACCACCAAGGTGAAGCAGATCGTCTCCGGCACCTCTTCGGAGTCCGAGGGCGACCTGCCGACCGTCGTCTCGTTCACGCTGATGCCCCGCATCGGCTACCTGATCCGCACGAGCGATCGCCTGTCGATCTGGCCGCGCATCGGCGTCGGCTACTTCAACGGCCGCAACGGCGCCGTCGAGACGAGCACCGACACGACCACCGGCAAGACCACCTCGCAGACGGTCACCACCAGCATCAGCTCGATGCTGTTCCAGCTCGACCTCGGCATCATCTACCAGGTCACCGACAACGTGTTCTTCCGTGTCGCGCCCGGCGTGGCGTTCTCGACCAACGGCTCGAGCAACGTCAAGTACAAGGGCACCTACGACAAGGAGGAGTCGGGCAGCGGCTCCGCGTTCCAGTTCGAGATCAGCTCGGGCTTCGGCGCCAACTTCTCGCTCTGAGCGCCAGCGGCACCGAGCGATGAGCGACATCCGCCGCGTCTCTCCGGCCGAGGCCCACGCGCTCGTCGGCGAGGGGTACACCCACGTCGACGTGCGCTCGGTCGCCGAGTTCGAGCTCGAGCACCCGGCCGGTGCGTTCAACGTCCCGTTCCTCGACACCCCGCCGGGCGGCGGCCCGATGGCGCCGAACCCCGAGTTCCTCGCGGTCATGAAGGCCCTGTTCCCGCCCGACAGCCGCCTGGTCGTCGGCTGTCGCGGCGGCAACCGCAGCCTGCGGGCGATCCACGAGCTGGTCGCCGCGGGCTACACCGCGCTCGTCGATCAGCGCGCCGGCTTCGACGCCGCCCGCGACGCCTTCGGCCAGATCGTCGAACCTGGCTGGCGGTCCATCGGCCTCCCCGTCGAGGTCGGCACGGGTGGCGAGCGCAGCTGGGAATCCCTCCGCGCACGCCGCACGTAGCGCCGTAGCGGCGGCACGTAGGGCGAACAAAGCAGACCGGGTGAGCCCGGAAGTGACGTCGCGAAGGGGCGAAGCGCCGTAGCGGCGGCACGTAGGGCGAACAAAAGCAGATCAGGGCGCGATGAGGGCGCCGTCGACCATGAACGGCTCGACCTCGTCCTCGACGCGGGCGATCGCGTGCTCCTCGGCGAGGGCGTGGTCGATCCCGGTGAGCAGCTTGCGCGTGGTGGCGCGGTCGATGGCCGAGAGCACGAACCGCTCGCGCTTGCCGACCACCAGCCGCTCGGCGTCGCCGGTGGGGAGCAGGTCGGCCTTGTTGTAGACGACGATGCGCGGCCGATCGACGAGGCCGAGCTCCTCGAGCACGGCGTCGGTCGTGCGC
Organism: uncultured Polyangiales bacterium; assembly: GCA_964624885.1. Classification (GTDB taxonomy): domain Bacteria; phylum Myxococcota_A; class Polyangia; order Polyangiales; family JADJMO01; genus JADJMO01. Next base: position 1,646 of record CAZUZY010000187.1, read on the forward strand.
AGGTGCTCCTCCATCGCCGGGTCGGTCGCGTCGACCACCTGCAGCAACAGGTCGGCGTCGACGGCCTCCTCGAACGTGGCGCGGAACGCCGCGAACAGGTCCTCCGGCAGGTTGCGGATGAACCCCACCGTGTCGACCAGGACCACCTCGCGCCCGAGCTCGCCCTCGGCCTCGGCGGGCAGGCGCGTCTTGCGTGAGCGGGTGTCGAGCGTGGCGAACAGCTTGTTCTCGGCGAGCACGCTGGCGCCGGTGAGCGTGTTGAGCAGCGTGGACTTGCCGGCGTTGGTGTAGCCGACGATGGCGACCACCGGCATGTCGCTCTTGCCGCGCTTGCGCCGCCGCTCACGGCGCTGCTTGGCGAGACCCTTCACCTGCTGCTCGAGGTGGTGCACGCGCTCCTTCGCGCGGCGCTTGCCGATCTCGAGCTTGGTCTCGCCGGGGCCGCGCCCACCGATGCCGCCGGTGAGCCGGGAGAGCGCGTCGTCGCGCAGGCCGAGGCGCGGGAGGGTGTACTTGAGCTGCGCGAGCTCGACCTGCAGCTTGCCGTCCCGCGACTCGGCGCGCTGCGCGAAGATGTCGAGGATGAGCTGGGTGCGGTCGATGATCTTCAGATCGGTGATGGTCGCGATGGCCGCGATTTGACCGGCGGAGAGCTCGCGATCGAAGATGAGGGTCTCGGCGTCGAGCTGCATGGCGCGCACGACGAGGTCGTCGAGCTTGCCGCGGCCGAGCACGTACTTCGGGTCGATGCGGTCGCGGTGCTGGACCACGGTGTCGACCACCTCGACGCCGGCGGTGCGGGCCAGCTCGCCGAGCTCGCGCAGGCTCGCCTCGGTGTCGTGCACGGCCGCGAAGCGCAGCTTGGGCGTGCTCTGGGCCTGCTTCTCCCCGACGTGCACGAGGATCGCCCGGCCGTCCTTGGCGGCCACGTCGCGCGTGCGCGCGTGACGCGCGAACTCCGTCTCGAGACCGGCCACGAGCTCGCCGAAGTCGACGTCGATCCGCTCGAGGCGCAGCGGCCCCTCCTCGCGGTAGCCGGGGGCGCCCGGGACGTTGTAGGCCCAGCTCACCTGGCCCGGACCGCCGTCGCTCAGCTGGATGGCTGCGACGAGGTCGAGCCGCAGCCGCACGAGGTCGACGAGGTCGTCGCGGGAGAGCGGCTCGTTGCGCAGGTGCGTGTGCAGGAGACGCAGACCACGGAAGCGTCCCTCGGCGGCGCGCAGGCGCCCGAAGTCGGGCAAGTGCAAGCGCCCGGCGTCGCCCACCACGACGTAGTCGACCTGGCCGCTGCGGTGCACGAGCGCGCCGACCTGGCGACCGGTCTCCTGCGAGGCCTCGCACAGCGACTGCGCGAGCTCGCGGGTCACGATCTGCGAGAGCGGGACGCGACGTCGGTAGATGCGCTCGAGTGTGCGCGTGGCCGACGGAGAGAGGCCGCTCGTGTTGCCGAAGATCTCGATGGGGACAGCTCCCGTGGCGATGGTGGAACAGCGCCCATTGTGGCCGCGGCCCCGGGGACCTGCAACTCGCTCAGGCCGCCGCGCTCGCCGCGGTGTCCAGCACCGAGGCGGGTACCGCGCCGGGTCGCACGATGCGCAGGGCCTCGCCCCCGACCTCGACGACCGTGCTCGGCATCCCGCCGACGGCCTCGCCATCGAGCACGAGGAGGCCCCCGCGACCCTCGAAATACGCGCGAACGTCGTCGCCGCTGCGCGAGGAGGGCGCGCCGCTCGGGTTGGCGCTGGTGGCGGTGAGGGGCCCACCGAACGCGCGCACGAGGTCGAGCGCGGGCGACGGCCCGGGAATCCGCGCGGCGACGTAGCCGCGGTAGCGGAGGAGCGGGTGCACGTCGTCGGCGCCCGGCAGGGCGATGGTCAGGGGGCCCGGCCAGAACCGGCGCGCCAGCTTGCGCGCGAGGGGCGGGACCTCCCGGACCAGAGCGCTCCAGGCCTCCTCGTCGGGCAGCAACACCGCGGCGGCGGACGGAGCCTCGCGACCCTTGAGCGCGAACGCGGCCTCGACCGCCGTGCCTCGCCGCGCGTCGGCGCAGAGGCTGTAGAAGGTCTCGGTGGCGAGGGCGACGACGCCGCCGGCGCGCAGGTGCTCGAGGGCGCGCTGGAGTCGCTGGTGTGGAGTGGCTTCGATCACAGTGAATCCCCCGAGGACCAAGCACGGCCGCGACGGCCGCTGCGCATAGACACGCTATGCGTCAGAAAAGGGTTGGATCTCCAAGGATCCCCGAAACGGCCATGGGTGCGCAAGAATTTTCTTGACTCGTCCGGCCATCGCCTCGCCCGGTGATCTCCAGTAGCCCCCGGGGCCGTGATCGTCCCCGCCCACCCCGCCGCCGGCGGCCCCGCCGCATCCGCCACCACCAGCCGGGTGCCGATCCGTGTCCGCTTCGCCGAGACCGACCTGATGGCGATCGTCCACCACGGCAGCTACCTGCTCTATGTCGAGGAGGCGCGCGTCGAGTACCTGCGCCGCCGCGGCGCGCGCTACCAGGACTGGATCGCGCGGGACATGCACTTCCCTGTCGTCGACCAGCGGGTGCGCTACCGGGCAGCGGCGCGCTTCGCCGACGAGCTCGTGGTGCTGACCTGGGTCGGGAACGTCACGCGGGTCTCCCTGCGCTTCGACTACCTGATCCTGCGCGGCGAGCAGGTGCTGGCGGAGGCGTACACGACGCTCGCGTGCGTGAACGGTCAGCACGTTCCGCGGCCCATCGAACGGTCCGTTCTCGATCAGGTGCTGAGCCCGGAAACTTGTCCCTGAACCACAATATCCTACATAGTGCCCACGTGCGTTTCTCCGCGATTCTCGCCTTGATGCTCCTCGCCGGGTGCCACTCGGCCGAGGAGCGTGTCGGCGGGGCGCTGCCCTCGGGCCACGGGTCCCTCGGGGCCTCGCGGCTCGAGGTCCCTGCCCTGCGGCTCGGGCTCGCCCAGCCCACGATCTCTCCGTTCGCAGGGTCGATGCCCGTGCTCGGCGTCGGCGTCCTCGAAGGGAGCATGCTCACGGCCTTGGCTTCGACGGCGGCGGGTTCGCCGTCGTTGCCGACGGCCGTGGCCGATCTGGCGACCACGACGACGAACAACGCGTGTCCACCCGAGATGGTGCTGGTCGAGGGCGACGGCTGTCACGACGTGACCCACGAGTGCCTGGAGTACGTGCCGAACGATCCCGCGCACCGCTGCCTCGAGTTCAAGAAGGGCGCGGACACCTGCCTCCCACCGATCAAGAAGGTGAAGATGTGCATGGACCGCTACGAGTGGCCCGGCACCCCGGGCGCGCAGCCGCGCGTGCTGGTCGACTACTTCGAGGCCGAGCGGCTCTGCCAGTCCGTCGGCAAGCGCATGTGCGACGAGGACGAGTTCTACCTCGCGTGCGAGGGGCCCGAGCACTGGCCCTATGCCTGGGGACACCAGCGCCACCCGAGCCCGTGCAACGTCGACCGCCCCTACGTGATGGTCGACTGGCAGAAGTGGGGGCAGGGGCCGACGGCGCAGCTCGAGGAGGCCAAGCGGCTCGACCAGGCCACTCCCATCGGCGCGAGCCACTGCGTGAGCCCGTTCGGCGTGCACGACATCGCGGGGAACGTCGACGAGTGGACGACCGCGCGCGCCGGTCGCGAGCTGAAGGGCTCGCTGATGGGCGGCTACTGGGGGCCGGTGCAGAACGCCTGCCGGTACGTGACGACGGTCCACGGGCCCGAGTTCCAGTTCTACCAAATCGGGTTCCGCTGCTGCGCCAACCCGAAGAGCTGACCTCGGCAGCGGATTCCGCATTAAGTCGGCGCGGCGCCCGGCCGTAGGACCGATGTAGGGAAATGGCTCGCTTGCGAGAGGGCGGCGAGTCCGTGAGAATGGGAAAGATCGCGGTGGGACGAAACCGCCGTCTGGGAGGCTCCTTCGATGCGTCGGTCTTTTCTTTCGGGCTCTGCACTTCTCTCCACCCTGGCCATCCTGGGCTGCGGATCGAGCGATCCCGCCACGACGCCCCTCGAGGAGACCGGCGGTGACGCCGACACCGGCAGCATCGTCATCGACACGGGGCCGAAGGACGACACCAACATCAACATCACGACCTACTCGATCTCGCCGATCAACACGGTCGTGAAGATCGACACGGCGTCGGGCACGCCGGTGGCCGGCACGCAGGCGTTCACGGTCGTCGCCAACGACGGGACCAAGGACACCGACGTCACCGACAAGACCACCTTCACCCTCGACGACCCGTCGCTCGGCTCGTTCGGCCCCGGGGACAAGGGGAACAACCTCTTCACCAGCACGACGAGCCTCCCGCCGGGCGTGTTCGGCAAGTCCACCACGGTGCGCGCCTCCCCGGGCAGCATCGGCGCCAAGATCACGGTCATCGCGCTCCGCACGAGCGGCCCGCAGAAGGACTTCTTCTTCACCGTCGCCTACAAGAAGGATCCGGTCCCGCTCAAGGACATCCTCAAGTTCGGCACCAACATCAAGCAGGTCGACGTCGGCATCCTGATGGACACCACCGCCTCCATGGGCGGCGAGATCAACAACCTCAAGGACACGCTGAGCGCGCCCACCACGGGCATCATCGCGAGCCTCAAGAAGGCCATCCCGAGCGTCGGGGTGGGCATCGGCCGCTTCGACGACTTCCCGGTCGCGCCGTTCGGGTACGACGGCACCGGCGCCAAGGACGTGCCGTTCGAGCTGCTCACGCCGATCACCACCACCGAGGCCAAGGCGCAGAGCGCCGTCGCGCTCCTCAACCCCTACCGCGGCGGCGAGCTCCCGGAGTCGCAGTACGAGGCGCAGTACCAGTTCCTCACGGGCGAAGGCTTCACCTGGACCGCGGGCACCGGCGGCAAGATCGACGCTCACGTCCCGCCCACCGGCACCACCGGTGGCGCGAACTTCCGCGCCGGCTCGCTGCCCGTCGTGGTCCTCATCACCGACGCGAGCTGGTTCGAGAAGACGGTCTACGACAGCGGCACGGCGGGCAAGCTCTCGCCGCACGACAAGGCCGCGGTCGTGGGCGCGTACGACAAGCTCAAGGCGAAGTTCGTCGGCGTGCACGCGCTCATCGAGAAATCGGGTGGCGGCGCGGCGACCCCGTGCGCCGACGCCTGGAACCCGTCCTCGGCCAACTACAAGAACGGCGCCTGCGACTCCTCGCAGGGCTTCCAGCAGGCCATCGCCATGGCGCAGGCCACCAAGAGCGAGCTCGACCCGAGCGCCTTCACCGGGTGCGCGGCGGGCAAGTGCTGCACGGGCGTCGGTGGCGCGGCGGTCGACCCGATCGGTGGCAAGTGCCCGCTGGTCTACACCGCCAAGACCGACGGCACGGGCGTCGACAAGGGCATCGTCTCGGCGATCCAGGCCATCAGCATCGGCTCCGAGTTCGACGTGACCGCGGTGCCCAGCAACGATCCGGCGAACGCGCTCGACGACACCGGCAAGCCGGTCGACGCGACCAAGTTCATCAAGAACCTCCGCGCCATGAAGGAGGGCGATGCGGGCGTCGGGTGCCCGGCGGCCACCACCAAGGACACCAACGGCGACGGCATCGACGACACCTTCGTCGGCGTGAAGGTCGGCACCGCGGTGTGCTTCGAGGTCAACGCGGCCACCAACAACACCGTCCCCCCCAAGGACGATCCGCAGTTCTTCAACGCCTTCATCGACGTCCTCGGCATGCCGGGCAGCGTCAAGCTCGACCGCCGTGACGTGCGATTCCTCGTGCCGCCGAAGGACTTCGTCGCCGCCAAGTGAGTCGGCGGGCGGGGCTGTCAGGGGGGGCTATGATGGGGGTCGCTTGGCCCCCGCCTCCCCCCCTCGCCTCCTCCGCGCACGCCTCGCCGTCTCGACGGCGGTGGTCGCGTGCGCGCTGCTCGCGTTCGCGGCCTGCTCGAGCGAAGACCCACCGGCGGTGCCGCCCTCGAGCGACACTGGGACCACCACCGACGCGGGCAAGGCAGACACCGCGAAGGACGCGACGGGCGACTCCAGCGCCGGCGAGGTCGGTGACACCGGTACGAGCACCAAGCCCCCGCCCATCGAGGACACGGGGCTCGTGGAGGACTTCGGCACCCCGGTGCCCGGCGCCCACGTCGAGGCGACCGTCGGCGCCGCGGGCGGCACGCTCGAGGGCACGACCGGTCCGCTCGCGGGCGTGAAGCTCGTCGTGCCGGCGGGTGCGCTCGCCGCCAACACGCTGCTCGCGCTCGACGCGCTCCCCTCCCCGGGCGGGCCGACCGGCGCGCTGGTCGTGTCGCCGTTCGTGCGGGTGGGCCCCGAGACGGTGCTGTTCAGCGTCCCGGCGCGGCTGACCCTGCCGTGGAAGAGCGCGTCCGCCGATCCGCAGCTCGCCGTGGTGGCGCGATCGAGCGCCTCCTTCGCGTTCTCGGGCCTGGTGGAGCCGGTCGCCGACGCGACCTCGATCACCGTCTCGCTGGGCCGGGGAACCAGCGCGGAGGCGGTCACGCTGTCGCTGACCGCGGCGCCCACGATCACGGGCGTGGCCCCGTCCACCGCCGCGCCCGGTGCCATCGTGTTCGTGGAGGGCACGAACTTCGGCCTCGCGCCCGTCGTCCGGCCGCTCGCCGACGCCGGGGCTCCGCGTTCCTCGGTCACCCTCGGCGGCGCTGTCGTGGTGACGACCGGGTGGAGCGACACGGCGCTCTCGATCCGGATGCCCGCAGGCGACGGCGGCGTGGTCTCCGTGACGACCCCCGGCGGCACCGCCAGCGGCGGGACCGTCACGCCCTGACAAAGGCCCCGATCGCCTCACCCGCCGTCGCGCTTGCAGCGAAGATCGCCTTTGTGGGCGGGTCGGCTAGGCTCCGCAGGTCTTGTCGGAGCTGCCCGTCATCCGCGTCCATCACCCGCACGTCGTGCTCGACGAGGACGGGAGTCCGCTCATCGCCGGCACCCGCGTGCCGGTCCGGCGCCTGTTCTCGTGGCACCGGCAGGGCACGGCGATCGAGACCATCCTGCGGCGCTACCCGCAGCTCGGGCCCGCGAGGATCTTCGACGCGCTCGCCTTCGCCTACGACAACCTCGAGCTCGTGACGGCCGATCTGGTCCGGGAGCGCGAGGCGCTCGCGAAGGAGCAGGGCACCCCGCCCCCGCCGCCCACCACGGCCAAGGAGCGCTCCGAGGAGGCCCGGCGCGCGCAGGCCACGCTGCCCTTCAAGAAGTGAGCGGCCCCTCGCCGGACGCCATCGCGAGGACCTCGGCGACGGCCTCGTAGAGCGCCTCGGGGATCTCGACACCCACCTCGAGCGCGATCAACGCCCGCGCCACGGGCACGTCCTGCACGACGGGCACCCCGTGCGCCTTCGCCGCGGCGACGATGCGGGCGGCGAGCGCCCCGTGGCCCTTCGCGACCAGCACCGGGGCCTCCTCGTCCGATTCTCCGCCGTAGCGCAGGGCGCAGGCGAGGTGCGTGGGGTTCACGACCACCACGGTGGCGGTGCGCACCGCGGCGACGGCCTCGGCGGCGATCAGCTCGTGGTGGAGCTCCTCGCGCCGGCGCTTGATCTCGGGGTCGCCGTCGCTCTCCCGGTGCTCACGGGTGACCTCGTCTCGACGCATCCGGTGGCGACCGAGCCAGAGCTTGCGGGTGACGAGCACGTCGAGCACGGCGAGCACGGCGAGGCAGCCGCCACCGACCACCATCACCCGGGAGGCCGAGCGCGCGACGACGGAGAGCGCGTCCTCGCCACGCGCCGCGGCCACCAGCGCTCCGCGCACGAGCGGGTAGAGCGCGCTCGCGAGGACGAGCAGCGCGACCACGCCGCGCGCCGCGCCGTAGGTGCGTTGCTTGTCGAGCAGCCGTCCGAGCCCTCCGATCGGGTCGAGCCGCGTCGGGTCGACGGCGAGGCGCTGGGTCGAGAAGGTGACACTGCCCTGCGCGATCGCCCCGACGACGCCCACCGCGGCCAGCGCGGCCACCAAGGGCAAGGCGAGGGTGAGGATCGCCTGCGCGAAGGTCCAGGCGTCGAGCCGCTCTCCGGCCAGGCCGTGCTGGAGCAGCACGAGCCAGCGACCGAGGGTGGCACGCGCGAGCGGCGGGAGCACGAGCAGCCCGAGCGCGGCGGCGACCAGCGGGGCGTGCGGGACATCGCCTTTGTCCCGCGCCTCGCGGACGCGCTTCGGTGTGGGATCGTGCGTCTTCTCGGACACGAGAGGCTCCTAGCCCGCCCCGGTGGCGGCGAGAACGTGGGCCCGCGTCGAACCACCCACCGCGTGCACGGCGCGCGCCGCTGCCCGTAGCGTGGCCCCCGTCGTGTGCACGTCGTCGACCAGCAGGACACGCTGCCCGGCCAGCTTCGGGGAGGCCACGAATGCGCCCTCGACCTCGCGGCTCCGCGCGTGGGCGTCGAGCTTGGCGAGCTGCGCGGTGGCCCGCACCCGCGCGAGGGCCGAGACGAACACCGTGGCCTCGAGCGCCGCGCCGACCGCGATCGCGAGCCGCGCGGCCTGATCGAACCCCCGCTCGGCGAGGCGCGCGCGGTGCAGCCCCACCGGGACCACGCAGTCGATGTCGCAGCGCGGGGGCAGCCGCTCGCGCACCAGCCGCTCGGCAGCGCGCATCGCATCCCCACGGCCACGGTATTTCGCGGCGTGGATCAGCGGCACCAGCGCCCCGCCGAACGCGAAGGCGGCGGTCGTCCCCGGTGGGAGCGGCGGCGGTGGGTCGAGCGTCTCGAGGCACGCCCCGCAGAGCGCCGCATCGACGCGCAGTCGCTCCCCACAGGCGGCGCAGCAAGGGGGTGCCAGCAGTTCGAGCCACATGCCCGGGGTCGGCAGCGGCCGGTCGAGAGTTGCGGACCTCGTGCGTCGTCGCCTGTGAGCGCAGAGTGAATCTTGTCGGCCGCCCATGGAGGCGGCCGATGCTTCGCTCCACTTCGTTTCGCTCAGCCCAGCAGCTTGGCGGCGGGGGCGGCCAGGATCCACGAGAACGGCCGCGCGTGCGGCAGGCGGAGCAGGTCGTCACCGAGCGGATGCAGGAACGGCAGACGTACGAGCAGCTCGCGGGCACCGAACGCCTGTGCGCGTTGCAGCGCCTCGGCGACGACCGACAGCGCACCCTCGCGGGCCGTCGGGTCCTCGGGATCGGAGGCCAGCCGCGTGATCTCCGCGCGCGCCTCGGGGGCGAACGGTACGCCCAGGATCGAGGCCATCAGGTGCCCGGCCGAAACGCCGCGCCCCCGACGATCGTGGGCGACCAGCTCCTCGCGCAGTCGGGTGGGGTCGACGTTGGCCGCCTGGATGAGATCCTGGGAGATGCCGCCCTCGATCATGCGCACCAGCTCGGGGGTCGGCGGGATGGGGGGATCGAAGCGCGGGTCGCCCCACTCCGCGCGGCGCTGGCGCGCGTCGTGGTCGAGGAACGCGAGATCCTCGGCGTCGCGCAGGTCGACCGGCTCGACGGCGAGGGTCTTCTCGGGCCCCACGGACACGGCCACCAGTCGCTCGAGCGTGCGGAACCCGAGCCGGTCGTAGAAGCGCAGCGCCTCGTTGCGCGCGAGCACCTCGGCCGCGACCAGCGTCCGCCGGCCGGCGCGCTGGTGGACGACCCGCGCCACCTCGATGACGAGCGCCGCCCCGAGGCCGAGGCCCCGCGCGCGCGGCGAGACGATCAGCGAACGCAGCTCGGCGACGTGGGGCGTCTTCGGCGACATGCCGTAGCGGTCGAGGTAGACCTCGACCTGACCCACCACCTCGCCGCGGTGCTCCACCACGAAGTGCCCGAGCTTGCCCTCGAACGAGGCGGCGGGCGTGCGTCGACCGTCGCGGTGGGCGATCTGGCTCTGGAGGAGCTCGCCGTAGGACTGCCACACGGCGTCCTCGCGGGCCGCGGGCATCCCCCCACGCAGATCGTGATCGACCCACAGCTCGCGATGGAGCGCGACGAGCGCGCCGGCGTCGCGCGCGTCGACGGCGCGCACCCACGGCCGCAGCGCCTCTACGGCCATGCCGCTCCGGATGCGGGGTCGAGCCCCTCGAAGAACACCTCGTCCAGCGCGAGCCCGTGGGCCGGCGCGGTGACGCCCAGATCCCGCCGGTCGAGCGAGTGCAGACCCCGTGTGATCGCGCCCATGCGCAGGCGACCCCGCGCCACGTCGAGGAGCGTCCCGACCAGGATGCGCACCATGTTGTGCAGGAACGCGTTGCCGACGACCTCGATGGCGAACAGGCGTGGATCGCCCTCGAACGAGGGGACCACGTCGATCGCGGAGAGCGTGCGGACCGTGTTCTCGCGCTCGTCGGCCGCGGACCGGAACGCGGCGAAGTCGTGGGTGCCGAGGGCCGCCCGCGCCTCTTCGACGAGCCGGCCGAGATCGACCGGCGGCTCGATCCGGAGCGCTCGACGCTCCACGAACGGGTCCCGGACGGCGTCGACGAGCACCGTGTAGCGATAGCGCTTCGCGCCGACGTGCGCCCGTGGTTCCCAGCGCGGGGGCACGGCGATCGCGCGCCGCACGGCCACATCGTCGGGGAGGCGGGCGTTGGTGCCGAGCACCCAGCCCTTGGGGGGGATGGAACGGCTCGGGTCGAGCGCCACCCGCTGCCCGCGGGCGTGGACACCGGCGTCGGTGCGGCTGACACCACGGATGCGCGTCACGCTCGGGTCGAGGTGGGCGAGCGCCTCGAGCAGCACCGCGTGCACCGTGCGCACGCCCTCTCGCTGCGGCGCGAACCCGGAGAAGGCCGCGCCGTCGTAGGCGACCGTGAGGAGCACCGACGGCGTCTCGACGCCCTCCGCCACGGGTCAGTCGCCTGCGGTGTCGGTCGCCGTCGTGTCCGCGGCGGTCCCGGTGTCCGTCGCCGCGGTCTCGGCCGTGGTCTCCGGCGCGACGTCGGCGGGCGCGTCGACGGGGGTGGTCCCGCTGTCGATCGCCGTCTTCCCGGACGCAGGGTCGACGCAGACGTACTGCACACAGCGCTTGGACTCGCAGTCGTCGTTCTTGAGGCACTCCTGACCGTTCTGCTGCTCGGACTGGCAGCCCACCGTCAGGACACCGCCGAGCGTGATCGCGAACAGGCCCAGGGCGCCGACCAGCGGGAAGGGGAGCGACGGGCGAAGGCGCATGACCTGGAGCATACCTCAATCGGGAAACGCTCCGCCAACAACGGGGTTTCTGGTTTGCCCTTCGTGCCGCCGCTCCGGCGCCTGCGGCCCCTACGCGACGTCACTTCCGGGCTGCACGGGTCGCCTCACTGGCGGAGCAGGAGCAGCCTCGGCTCGGTCATCTCCCGGTAGGCGTCGCGTGGACCCTCTCGACCCACACCGGATCTACGCACCCCCCCGTAGGGCATGGCGTCCACGCGGAAGGTCGGCACGTCGTCGTGGAGCAGGGCTCCGACCTCGAGGGCGTCGAAGGCCGCGAGCAGGCGGCCGACGTCCCGGGTGAACACGCCTGTCTGCAGGCCGAAGCGCCCCGCGTCGGCGAGCGTCAGAGCCTCCTCGAAGTGCTCGTACACGTCGACCAGCGCGACCGGGCCGAACAGCTCGTCCTCGCGCGTGGGGTGTCCGGGCGGCACGTCGACCAGCAGGGTGGGGCCGAGGACGCGGCCCGACCAGCGCAGGGGACGGACGGCTCGCCCACCACGCTCGAGGGCGTCTCCCAGCACCCCCGAGAGCCGGGCGACCGCGCGATCGTCGATCACCGGTCCGACCAGCACGTCCTCGCGGGCAGGGTCGCCCACACCGACCCGGTCGAGTCGCGCCGAGAGTCGCTCGAGCAGGTCGGCGTGCACGCGCCGGTGCACGAGCACCCGCTGCACCGAGATGCAGCTCTGGCCAGCATAGGCGAACGCGCCCTGCGTGATGCGCTCGGCCGCGCGGTCGAGGTCGGCGTCGTCGTGGACGACGACCGCGGCGTTGCCCCCGAGCTCGAGCACGGCCCGCCCGGGCGCCCGCGCCCGCAGCGCGTAGCCGACGCGTTCGCTGCCCGTGAACGAGAGGAGCGCCACGCGAGGGTCGTCGACGAGGGGGGCGACGACGGCGTCGGGCCCCGCGACCACCGAGAGCAGCGGCGGCGGGAGACCCGCCTCGAGGACGAGCGCGGCGAGCGCGAAGCCAGACAGCGGCGCTTGGGGCGACGGCTTCGAGATCACGGGGCAGCCCGCCGCGATCGCGGGCGCGAGCTTGTGCGCCACGAGGTTGAGCGGGAAATTGAAAGGGGTGATCGCCACCACGGGCCCCACCGGGTAGCGACGGGTGAGGCCGAAGCGCCCCTCGCCAGCGGCCGCGGCCGAGAGCTCGAGCACCTCACCGCGATCGCTCGTCAGCGCGTCACGCGCGGCGCGGAACGTGTCGCCGGCCCGGTCGACCTCGGCGCGGGCGAGCGCGATCGGCTTGCCGGCTTCGTCGCAGATCAGCTGCGCGAGCTCCTCGCGACGCTCCGCGAGGCGCGTGGCGACGGCCTCGAGGATCGCGACCCGGGCGTGACGTGGCGGGGCGAGCCGCGCGCGGTGGGCCTCGTGCGCGGTCGCGAGGGCGTGCTCGACGTCCTCGGCGCACGCGACCGGGCAGCTCCCGATCTCGCGATCGTCGAACGGGCTCGACACGGGGCGCCGCGTCGCGGCCCGGGCGTCTGGACTGCGCAGCGTCACGGCAGCTCCTTCCAGGCCTCGCAGGCCTCTCCGGGCGAGGACTCCTCGGTCGGGCACGTGCACTTGCGCTCGGCGACCGGTACGTACCGGGTGCCGTCGAACGCCACGCGGGTCTCGGCGCGGGCGAGCCCCGCGCAGCCGGCCCGCACCACGACGACAAGGCCCAGCAGGCCGTGCGCGCGAGGGCCCTCGGTGGGCAGGGGGGTCATGCCGAAGAGCTCGCCGACGTGGTGGGCACAGCCCTCGCGCTGGACGTACACCTGCCAGCGACAGCCGCCCGTGCCGCAGAACACGTCGTGGGTGACGTAGGGATCGGTGGTGCCGTCGCCGTCGAGGTCGACGATGCGCTCGACGCGCAGCGGGCCGTCGTGGGCGTCCGCGCCGAGCCGCGCGCGGGCATCGACCAGCGGATCCACACAGGTCCCCGGGAGCGCGAGCGCCGAGGGGAGCTTGGCGGGCGTGGGCGTGGTCGGCCCGCAGGCGACGAGCAGGGCGAGCCCGAGTGCGCGCATCGGTCGACCATAGCTTGGCCCGGCCCGCGGGGGCGCGGTACAGGCGGGCCCTGTCTCCGCGTCCGCTCCCCGCCTGGATCGCCGTGCTCGCCGCGATCGTGCCCCTCGCCCTCGCGGTGCTCGGGGACGTGGCGGCGCTCGACGAGCGCGTGGTCTCGGCGCTGCTGCTCGGTACACCCGGTGGCACCACCATGCCCGCGGCGTCACTCCTCGGGAGCCTCGCGACGGCTCTGCCCCTGGCCGACCTCGAGACACGGATCTCGCTCTTCTCGGCCCTCCCTGCCGCGCTGGCCACGTTCGTCGTCACCGACACCACCGCGACCGCCTCGTTCGCCGGCCCTCGCTGGGGCGCGGCGCTGATCGTGCTCGCGCTCGGCACGATGGTGGGTGTCGCCCTCCACGGCGCGCCGTTCGAGGTGGCCTTCGTCGTGCTGGCGGTGGACCTCGCGCTGCGCCGGCCGAGCAGCGCGCAGCGAGGGCTCACCGTCCTGGCCGCGGTGATCGCCCTCTGGGCCGCGCCCCGTCACCTCGGGACCGTGGCCGCTGCCTTCCTGCTCGGTGGGCTCGGCGTCCCGCCGCTCGGGCTGGTGGCCGCGGTCGCGATCGCCGCGCCGCTCGCGACGGTGGCGTGGGTGCGTCCGATCGGGCTCGGTGGCGTGGCGACGCTCCCGTTCGAGGGCCATCCGTTCGCCAGGATGGATCCGGCGCAGCTGCGGGCGCTGGGCGTCGTGGCCGTCCTCGCGGTCGTCACCTGGCTCGGCACCAAGGACGGTACCGCCACCCGGCCCCGCATCCTGGTCGCGCTCGCGGCCGTGGCGGGGCTCCTCGCGCGCGCGCCCGGCGCCCTCGTGGTCGGGGCCGCGGTGCTC
>CAZUZY010000188.1:0-15633 GCA_964624885.1 uncultured Polyangiales bacterium
CGGCGCTGGCGGAGGGCCGCCCGGTGGCGCTCGATCTCGCCGACGAAGCCTGGATCGGGCCGCGCGAGGTCGGCCCGCGCGAGGCGTGCCGGGCGTTCGCGCGCGCGCACCCCACGCGGGTGATCGCGGGCTTCGCGGTGATCGACCCGTGATCGGGTCGGGTCAGGTCGCGGCGCGGGCGAGGCGATCGCGGACCGCGAGCCACGCGTCGTCGTCGGGCACGCGCGCGACGAAGATCGCCTCCACCCCCTCGGCGTCGAGGGCGTGCAGCGCGGCGTAGAGCGCGGCCGCATAGGCGCGCGGGTCGCGCGGCATCGGGACGACGACCGCCCGTGGGTCGCCGCTGTCGAACGCCAGCAGCCCCACCTTGGCCCCGCGATCGAGCAGCGCGCGCACCGGTCCGAGATCGTCCACGAGCGCGAGCGGTGCGCGCGGCGCGTAGTGGCGACGCTGGAGCCCCGGCGAAGCCGCCACCGCGGCCTCCGGGTCGGCGCCCAGGATCAAAGGGCCGATCTCGGCCTCGAGCTCCTGCGCGCTCACGAGGCCCGGCCGCAGGATGCGCGGCAGCCCGTCGCCGAGGGCCAGCACGGTCGACTCGATCCCGCCCGGACACGGCCCGCCGTCGAGGACGAGGTCGACACGCTCCCCGAGCCCGGCCCGCACGTGCGCGGCCGTCGTGGGTGAGATCGAGAGCGACGGGTTGGCGCTCGGCGCAGCGATCGGCAGCCCGGCGGCGCGCAGCAGGTCGAGGGCGAGAGGGTGGGCCGGCACGCGCACGCCGACCGTGGGCCCACCCGCCGTGACCTCGTCCGGCACGGCGTCGATCCGCGGCAGCACGAGCGTGAGGGGACCCGGCCAGAACCGCGCGGCGAGCCGCTCGGCTTCGGCGGGGAACACGCGGCAGAGCCGGCGCGCGCCCTCGACGTCGGCCACGTGCACGATGACGGGGTTCTCGGGCGGCCGCCCCTTGGCCGCGAAGATCTTCCGCACCGCGACCGCGTCGAGCGCGTGGGCGCCGAGGCCGTAGACGGTCTCGGTCGGGAACGCGACGAGACCACCCGCGTGGAGGATGGCGGCGGCGCGCGCGAGCTCGTTCATGGGGCGACGAAGCCCTTGAAGCGGCGCAGGTAGGTCGAGAACGTGGGGCTCACCGCGCGCTCGGCGAGCTCGTCCACCGTGAGCGGAGCTCGCTTCGGCGCCCGCCCCTCCGCGACCACCTCGCGCGGCCACGCCGGGTTGGCGATGCCCGCGCGCCCGAGCGCGACCACGTCGGCGCCGCGAGCGAGGAGGGCCTCACCGTCCTCGCGCGTCCACACCGCGCCCGCCGCGAACACGCGCACGTCCGCGGGCAGGGCCGCGCGGAACAGCGGGATCGCGTGCTCGTCGGGGCGCTTCTTGGTGTTCTTCGTCGCGTCCCAGAGCGAAAGGTGCACGAAGTCGACGCCGTCCTCGGCGAGCCAGCGCGCGACCTCGAGGCTCTCGTCGAGGTCGAGCCCGCGGGCGAAGCCGCCCTCCTCGGGGGACAGGCGGACGCCGACGGTGAACGACGAGGGGACCGCGGCCCGCACCGCCCGGGTGACCTCGCGGAGCAGCCGCGCGCGCCCGGCGTTGTCGCCGCCATAGGCGTCGACGCGCTGGTTGGTGACCGAGGAGAGGAACTGCCCGAGCAGGTACCCGTGGGCGCCGTGCAGCTCGACGCCGTCGAAGCCCGCCTCGCAGCAGCGGCGCGCGGCGTCGCGGAACTGGCCGACCACGCGCTCGAGGTCGGCCAGCGTCGCGCTGCGCGGCTTCTCGAACGTGGGCGAGGGATCGTCGAACGCGCTCGCGGAGAACGGCTGCTGCCCGGTCAGCGTCGACGGGGCGCGCGCGCCGCCATGGAAGATCTGCGCGAAGGCGAGCGCTCCCTCGGCGCGGAGGGCCGCGGCGAGCCGGGTGAGGCCCGGCAGGTGGCGATCGTCGTACACCCCGAGCTCACCAGGCCAGCCCTGCCCGTCGGCGGCCACGTTCGTCGCACAGGTGCAGACGACGCCGAACCCTCCCTTCGCACGCGCGACGAGGAACGCGAGCTCGGCGTCCGAGAGCGTCCCGTCGGCGTGGGACTGCTGGTTGGTCAGGGCGGCGAGGGCCACGCGGTTCCTCGCGCGGGCGCCCGAGCGGAAGACGATCTCGTCGCCGAGGGTCATGGGGCTGTGCAGCGCATCCGTTGCACGGCGTCCATCGCCGCGGGCGCGAAGCGCGTTTCGCGCCGGCGTGCCGCAGGTTCACGCCTCCCTCCTGCACATCGACCGTGCTACTCGTCGCGCAATCACATGGCGGACCACGATCTCCAGGGCGGAATCAAGGGACGGGTGGCGCTCACGCGGATGGGCGGCAAGGACCTGTTCGCCAAATGCAACGCGTGGAACCTCACCGACGAGGCGCGATCGATGGGGATGTATCCCTACTTCCGCGCGCTCGACATGAACCAGGGGCCCGAGGCGATCCTCGAGGGCAAGCCGGTCATCATGTTCGGCTCCAACAACTATCTCGGCCTCACGACGCACCCCAAGGTGCGCGAGGCCTCGATCGAGGCCATCCGCAAGTACGGCCCCTCGATGACCGGCTCGCGCCTGGTCAACGGCACGCTGCGGCTCCACCACGAGCTCGAGGAGAAGCTCGCGGCGTTCTTCGGCAAGGAGAAGGCCATCGTCTTCACCACCGGCTACCAGGTGAACCTGGCCACCATCAGCGCGCTCCTGCCCAACAAGCGCAGCGTCGCGATGATGGACAAGATGTGTCACGCGAGCATCTACGACGGCGTGCGCCTCGCCCAGGCCAACGGCGCGCAGATGATCCGGTTCCACCACAACGACGCCAAGGACCTCGACGCGCGGCTCGCGGCGCTCGACCCCGAGGAGGGCCCGCTCGTCCTCACCGACGGCGTGTTCTCCACCGAGGGCGAGATCGCCGATCTCCCGGGCATGGTGGCCGCCGCCAAGAAGCACGGCGTGCGCATCTTCGTCGACGACGCCCACGGCCTCGGCGTGCTCGGCCACAAGGGCCGCGGCGTGTGCGACCACCTCGGCGTGAACGACGAGGTCGACCTCATCGGCGGCACGTTCAGCAAGTCGCTCGCCTCGATCGGCGGCTGGCTGGTCGGCGAGCGCAAGGTGCTCGACTACATCCAGCACTTCGCCCCGTCGTTCATGTTCGCCGCGTCCTGCCCGCCGCCCAGCGTGGCCGCCGCGATGGCTTCGCTCGAGATCATGCAGGAGGAGTCGTGGCGCATCGACAAGGTGCGCGAGAACTCCCGCTACATGCGCGACGAGCTCCGCAAGATGGGCTTCGAGACCGGCCCCACCGAGACGGCCATCGTCCCGATCTACATCCGCCAGGAGCTCACCACGATCGCCATCTGGAAGGTGCTGCTCGAGGAGCACGGAGTCTACGTGAACCCGTTCATCCCGCCGGGCGTGCCGCCGCGCAACTCGCTGCTGCGCACGAGCTACATGGCCACCCACGAGAAGCACCACCTCGACCGCGGGCTCGAGGCGTTCCGCGCCGTCGGCCGCCAGTTCGGCATCATTCCCTGACCCGAGCCGGTCGGCTCGAGAGGCGCCGCAACACGAAAGGCACCCGCCTTTGCGGGTGCCTCCCATGACGAGGTAGCGGCGAGGGCCGAGAGCCCCCGCGCGACGCTCACTCGTCCTTGTCGTCGCCCTTCTTGTCGTCCTTCTTGTCGCCGCCACCCGAGCAGAGCGACTCCTTCTGGTCCTTCGCGAACTTGGCGAGCTCGGGCTTGCTCATCGTCGTCGCGTTGGAGGTCTTCTTCTGCTTGATCTTGATCTTGCCGACCTTCTTGGTGGTGGTCGACGTCTTGGTCTGCGGGATGGCGTCGTAGCACTTGTCGATGTCGGCCGGCGATTCGGCCTTCATCATGCACTCGTGGTCCTTCTGGAGGAAGTACTGGTCGCCGTCGTACTTGGAGCAGTCGTCCTTCACCCAGTTCTGGATGGCCTCCTTGACCTCGTCCTCGGCGCCCTTCTCGAGCTTGCAGTCCTTGGCCTGCTTCTTCACGTCGTCCACGACGACCTTGGTGACGTGCTCCATCCACTTCTTGCAGTCGTCCTCCTTCACGCGGACGAAGTTCTTGCACCCGTAGGCACTCGACAGCATCAACGTGGCAACAGCGGCGACCTTGGCGACGTTCCGGAACATGGGATGGACCTCCTGTGCGGACGGAGGCTAACGGCAATCGGCCCCGTCCACTAGACTGCACTCGTGCGGTGGGTCTTCCTGCTCGTGGTCGCGTTACTGGGCGGCGGTGGGTCGACGGTGTGGGCGGCCGACGCCACAAGTGCGCCCGACCGCACCGCCCTCGAGGCGGACCTCTCGGGAGCCGACCACGATCGCGCCGCCCGCGCGGCCTTCGCGCTCGCCGAGCTCGACGAGCGCGCCTTCGCCTACGAAGCCGCCCTCGCCCACTACCGGGCCGTGCTGCGCATCGACCCTGGCCACTGGTTCGCCACCACCGCGCGCGCCCGGGCCGAGAGCCTCGCGCGCTACGAGGGGCAGTTCGATGCGCTCGTCGTGCTCGACCGGGTACGCAAGGACCCGCGACGCGCCGACGACCGCGCGGAGATCGAGCGCCTCGCGGTCGCCCTCGGCGCCATGCCCGTCGGACGCGTCCGCACCGAGGGGCTCTTGTTCGTCGCGCAGGCCTGGGTCGGCCGCTTCGCGGAGCCGGCCCGCGCCGCGACCCCCGCGCTCACGGCCGCGCGCGAGGCCGACGACCCGAGCCTCTCGACGGCGGGCTTCGACATCGCCTGGACCGCCCTCCAGCGCACGGGCGATCTCTCCCGCGCGCGCGCCGAGATCGGTCTCGACCCGCGCGCGCCCGAGGCGCTCCGGAAGGCCGTCGCGGTGGCCGTCCGTCGGGCCTCGTTGCACCGGATCTCCCTCGGGATCGGCGCCGTCGCCGTGCTGGCCGGGCTGTTCGCCGCGGCGCGGGTGGTGCGCGACCAGCGAGGGGCGAGCACGCGCGCTCGGCTGTTCGCGCCGCGCGCGCTCCTCTTCCTCGTGTTCGCGCCGCTCGGCTCGGCGTTCGTCGCCGAGCGGTGGGAACCCGGCATGGCCCCGCCGTTCCTGCTGTTCGGGGTCGGCCTCGCCCTCGCCCACGTGCTCGTCTCCCTCTGGGGGGGCGCCTTCGGTCGAGCGCCGCTGGCCCCCCGGCTCGTCGGGGCGCTCGTCGGCGCGAGCTTCGTCGTCGCCGCGGCCTACCTCGCGCTCGAGCGCAGCGAGGTCTACGGCACGAGCTTCCTCTCGGGCTTCGGGCTATGAACGACGCCCTGCGATGAGCGAGCGCCGCATCGAGCTACCGGACGGCGTCCTCGCGGTGCGCCGCGGGCCGGGGGCCAACTGCTCGTCGATCGGCAGCGTCGTCGATCTCCTGTTCGCCACCGTGGTCACGGCGGGCGTGGTCTACGCGTTCGTCGCGACCGCGCTCCCCGAGGTGAGCGAGGCCGAGAAGGACGAGAAGGACGAGGAGGGCGAGGCGTGATGCGCGCGCGGGTCGAGGACTTCGGCGCGTGGGTCCGCGTGGACGATCGCACCCTCGTCGCCGTCGATCGCCGCCGCGCCACCGCGCTCGGCCTCGACGGGCACTGGTCCGGTCCCCAGCCGACCGACATCCGGGGTCCGACCGCCCCCCTCGAGGCGCACGTCGCCATCACCGAGCGGTGCCCTCTGTCGTGCGCGGGCTGCTACCAGCCCACCCGCGTCGACGGCGCGCACGTCTCGCTCGAGCGGCTCCGCCACACCCTCGACGAGGTGCGCGACGCCGGGGCGTTCATGGTCGCCTTCGGGGGGGGCGAGCCCGCCACGCACCCCGACCTGCCCACCCTCGCGCGGGAGGCCCGCGCGCGCGGCCTCGTGCCCGTCGTGACCACGAGTGGGGTCGGGATCGGGGTCGAGCGGGCGCGGTCGCTCACCGACTTCGCCCAGGTCAACGTGAGCTACGACGGCGCACCCGCCGCGCTGCGGGCCGGCGAGACCGTCGCCGCGGCCGAGCGCGCGATCGCCGCGCTGGTCGCCGCCGGGGTCACGGTCGGCGTGAACGTGGTGCTCACGCGGCAGAGCGTCGGCGCGCTCGAGGACACCTGCGAGAGGGCCGCGGCCCTCGGCGCCGTCGAGGCCCAGCTCCTCCGGTACAAGCCCGAGGGGCGCGCCCGCTCCGTCGAATACCTGGCGCGGCGACTCTCGCCCGCCGACGTGGCCGCGCTCCCGGCGCGCCTCGCCCGCATCGTCGATCGCGGAGCGCTCTCGCTGCGGATCGACTGCGCGCTCGTGCCGCTCCTCTCGTTCGCCGTGCCGGAGGCGCTCGACGCGCTCGCGGTGATGGGGTGCGAGGCCGGCAACGCGCTCACCGCGCGCACGCTGGAGGGCCACACCGCGCCGTGCTCCTTCACCCGTGACCTCGAGCCGGCCACGCTCACCGCGTTCGCCGAGGCCCCGGAGGCGCCCTGCGCCACCTGCCCCGTCCAGCGCGTGTGCCGCGGGGGCTGCAAGGTCGTCTCGACCCACCTCGACGGTCGGGTGGGGCCCGATCCGGAGTGCCCCCGCGTGATCGCGCACCGGAGCACCGCGTGAGGAACCTCCTGCGGGCGATCGTCGCGGCGGCGTGCGCCTTCGCCGTCACCTATTCCGTGCTGCGCGTGGCCCAGGCGGTGTTCTTCCCCGCGCCCGACCCCCGCACGGTGGTGGTGGTGGCGCGCATCGCGTTCTACTGGCGGTGCGCCATCGCGGGCTTCGCGGCGGTCGTCGCGGGCATCGGGGGTTCGGCGCTGGCGGCGCGCTCGGTGCGGGCGTTCGACGAGCGGGTCTCCGCGCTGGTCACCGTCACCATCGTCGTCGGCGTGCTGCAGGGGGTGTTCGTCCCGTGAGCCCGGAGGCGCTGCGGCTCCTCGAGCGGGTGCACGGCCACGTGGCATGGCTCGCGGTGGCCGCGCTCGTCCACCCCGCGATCGTGCTGCGCAACCCGCGGCGACGCGCTCGCCTCGCCGCCACCCTCGCGACGACCCTGACCACCGTCACCTTCGGGCTCGGCGCCGTCCTCTACGACCCCTACAGCCGGCGACTGCGGCGCCCGATCTACCTCGCCTCGCGGACCGTCGGGCTGCTCTTCGAGCGCAAGGAGCACCTCGCGGTGACCGCGGTGGCCCTCGCCTGGGCGGGCCTCGCCCTCCACCTCTCGCGCGGCGCGGACCCGACGGCAGAGACCCGCGCGCGCGCGGCCCACCTGGCCTACGTCGCGGCGGCGGTCATCGCCGGCACGGTCGCCGTGCTCGGCACCCGCATCGCGGCCTTCCTCTCGTTTTCCTGATGCGCCCGCGCGCCCGCGATCTACGATCGCGGCGTGATCGAATACGACGGCAAACGCTGGGTCGCGCTGGTCCTGCGGCTCGATGGCTCGGTCCTCCCGCGGCTCCTCCCGCGCGTCCTCTTCACCGCCGCCATCGGCGCCGGCGCGGTGTGGCTGCACGACGCCCGTGGGGCCAAGGTGCCCCCGATCGCCCACACGCTGATCGGCGTGGCCCTCGGCCTCCTGCTCGTGTTCCGCACCAACGCCTCCTACGACCGGTACTGGGAGGGTCGCAAGCTGCTCGGCGGCATGGTCAACCGCAGCCGCGACCTGGTCCGGCAGGTCGTCACGTTCGTCGGCGACGCGGAGCTCCGGGCGCGGCTCCGCCGACACGTGGCCGCGTTCTACGCGCTCGCGGCGCTGACCCTCCGCAAGGAGCGCGACCTCGGCGCCGTGCGCGACCTCCTCACCGACGAGGAGAAGCTTCGCCTCGAGCCGTACACCCACCGCGCGCCGGTGATCTCGGCGTGGATCAGCCAGGCGCTGGTCCGCGAGGCGGACGCCGGTCGGCTGACCGAGCAGCGCCTGCTCGCCATGGATCAGAACCTCACCGCGATGCACGACGCCCTCGGCGGCGCCGAGCGCATCATGCGCACCCCGATCCCCTTCGCCTACGCCCAGCACATCAAGACCTTCGTGCTCCTGTTCTGCTTCACCGCCCCGTTCGCCATGGCCGACAGCATGCGGTGGTTCACCCCGCTCTCGGCGGGCTTGCTCGCCTTCGCGCTGTTCGGCATCGACGAGATCGGCGTCGAGATCGAGGACCCGTTCGGCGACGACCCGAACGACCTCCCGCTCGACACCATCGGCGCCGGCATCGAGAAGGCCACCGCCGAGATCCTCGACGACGCCCGCGTGCGCTAGGCTCCTCGGATGTCTCGCGCGCGGCTCGGCCTCGCCTTCGGCGTCAGCCTCGCCTGGCTCGGCGCGTGCAGCCTCACGCTCCCGCTCGACGAGCTCGACCGCGACCCGCCGCTCGACGCCGCCCTCGACACCACCGACGCCCACGACGCAGCGGAGGCCGCCACCGACGCCGCGTCCGAGACCCTGGTCGACGGGGGCGACGCGGAGGCCTCCACGTGCGCCAACAAGGCCCTCGACCCCGACGAGGCCGACATCGACTGTGGCGGCGCGTGCCCCCAGAAGTGCGGCAGCGGCAAGAAGTGCAAGGTCCCGGCCGACTGCCTCTCCACCGCCTGCGAGTCGGGCAAGTGCCTGCCTTGTCCCGCGATGATGGTGCGGGTGCCGATCGGCACCGCGTTCTACTGCGTCGACGCGAGCGAGGTCACCGTCGCGGCCTACCAGGACTTCGCGACCAAGGTGGCGGTCAAGGACGTCACCACCCTGCCGACCACCTGCAAGTGGAAGACGAGCTTCGTCGCCTCCGCCTCCGGCGCGGCCGACGAGCCGGTGCGCGGCGTCGACTGGTGCGACGCCTGGGCCTACTGCGAGACGGCTGGCAAGCGGCTCTGCGGCGCGATCGGGCCCGGCGGCACGAGCAAGCCGCCCTCGCCCTTCGACAAGCTCGACGACCCCAACGTCGATCAGTGGCGCCACGCGTGCGCCTACGGGGGCTCCCCGGTGTGGCCCTACGGGACCAGCGCGCAGCCGACCAAGTGCAACACCGCGGATCGCCTGGTGGACGCGGGCCCGACCGACGTCGTGGCCGTGCGCAGCCTCTCCGGCTGCAACGGCGGCAGCAGCGGCGCCGAGCTCGCCACGCTCTACGACATGAGCGGCAACGTGGCCGAGTGGACCGACAGCTGTCAGACAGCCCTCGGCGCCACCGATCCCTGCCGCGTCCGCGGCGGCTCGTTCCGCGAGAAGGCCGCCAGCGCCGCGTGCGGCGTCGCGATGTCGCGCAGCCGCAGCGACCGCCAGGACTGGGTGGGGTTCCGCTGCTGTCGCTTCTGAGGGTGGCAACCCTCCTGACGACGGTCCCCGAGTCCGATAGCTTCGGGGGATGACCTTCGATCCCGCCCGTGTCGTCGCCGATCTCCGCGCGCTCGCCGAGCACACCGGAGGCCCCGAGGGGAGCCGGCGGCTCGCGTGGACCGCCGACTGGGTCAAGGCGCGAGACCGCTTCCGCGCCGCCTTCGCCGGGCTGCCGGTCGAGGTGGACACCGACGAGGCGGGCAACCTGTGGGCCGTGCTGCGCGGCCAGAGCCCCGCGACGCTCGTCGTGGGCTCCCACCTCGACAGCGTGCCCAAGGGCGGCTGGCTCGACGGCGCCCTCGGCGTGATGGCCGGCGTCGAGCTCGTGCGGACGCTCGCCGCGGAGGGGACGCCGCCGATCACCGTCGCGGTCGTCGACTGGGCCGACGAGGAGGGCGCGCGCTTCGGCCGCAGCCTCTTCGGATCGGCGGCCGTCGTGGGCTCGCTCGACGTGGAGGCCGCTCGGGGCCTCGTGGACAAGGAGGGCCAGCGGCTCGATCAGACGGTGGCCGCGCACGGGGTCGACCTCGCGACCATCCTCGCGGCCAAGCGCCGCCTCACCGACGTGAAGGCGTACGTCGAGGTGCACATCGAGCAGGGACCCATCCTCGAGTCCAAGGGCCGCGGCATCTGCACCGTGACCGGCACCAAGGGCATCGAGCGCGAGCGCCTCGTGTTCCGCGGGCAGGCCGCGCACTCCGGCACGATGCCGATGGAGATGCGGCGCGACAGCCTGCTCGCCGCCGCGCGGTTCGCCCTGGCGCTCGCCGAGATCGGGCGGCGGCACCAGGGCGTCGCGACGGCCGGCCACGTGCAGTGCTGGCCCGGCGTGGTCACCGCCGTGCCGGGCGAGACCCGCATCACCATGGACATGCGCCACATCGAGGCCGGTGCGCTCGCTGCCATGCACCGCGAGATGCGGCAGGCCGCCGAGGAGGCGGCCAAGGCCGAGGGCTGCGCGGTGGCGTTCGAGCCGATCTTCCGCATCCCGCCGATGCCCTTCCACCCGAAGCTCCTCGACGCCGCGCGCGCCAGCGTGAAGGAGGTCGAGGGGCACGACGTCGAGCTGCCGAGCGGCGCGCTGCACGACGCGAGCGAGATGGCCCGCGAGGTCCCCACCGTGATGATCTTCTCGTCGTCGATCGCCGGCCTCTCCCACACCAAGGAGGAGGACACACCCGAGACGCACCTCTGCATGGCCGCCGACGCGTTCCACCGCACCTGCCGCCGCGCGATCCAGCTGGTCGCGGCCGGCGAGCTCTGACGGGGCGCTTTGGACCGTTGCGGCGTCCGGGCGACACGGCCAAGCTCTGCCGGTGGCCTCCGACGATCGCCGCGACAGCGCCGACGAGGGTGATGGCGCCCTCGCCCGCACCGTGCGGAGCGCCGACGGGGTGCCCCGCGAGCCGGTCGTGGTCGAGGAGCCGCGCATCGGCGACGTGCTCGGCGGCCGCTACGAGCTCCTCGGCGAGCTCGGTCGCGGTGGGGAGGGCGTCGTCTACCGCGCGCGCGATCGCACCGCCGACGTGGAGGTCGCCCTCAAGCTGCTCGGCCACAGCGGGCAGTCCGAGCAGTCGCTGGCCCGGTTCCGCCGTGAGCTCCGCCTCGCGCGCAAGGTGACCGACCCGCGCGTCGTCCGCATCTACGACCTCGTCGAGCTCCCCGGGCGGCTCGGGCTCTCCATGGAGCTCGTGGTCGGTGAGGCGCTGAGCACCCGCCTCTCGCGCGGCCCGATCGAAGACCCGCGCGTGCTCGCGCGCCTCGCCCACGACCTGTGCCGCGCGCTCGCCGCGGCCCACGAGGGGGGTGTCACCCACCGCGATCTCAAGCCCGCCAACGTCATGCTCCGTGAGGGTGGCGGCGCGCTGGTGACCGACTTCGGCGTCTCGCGCCTCCACGGCGCGCGCGAGGCCCCCATCGCCACCGCCCAGAAGCCGGCGTCCTGGCCCGCGGCGCTCACGCAAGAGGGCACGCTGATCGGCACGCCCGCGTACATGGCCCCGGAGCAGCTCGTCGGGCAGCCAGACATCGGCCCCACCGCCGACATCTACGCCCTCGGCCTCGTGCTGTTCCAGGCCGCGACCGGTCGGCTCCCCGAAGACGACTTCTCGATGCCCGCGCTCGCCATCAAGCGCCTGCGCGATCCCGCGCCTCCCCTCGCCTCCCTGCGCCCCGACCTCGAGCCGAGCTTCGGCGCGTTCGTCGACCGTTGCCTCTCCATCGCGGCCAGCGACCGCTTCCACGACGGCACCGCGGCGCTCGCGGCGCTGACCGAGAGCACGCCTTCGCTGCGCACGACCGAGCCGAGCTCGAGCCCGGCGGACACCGGCTCGAGGGGCTCCACGCGATCGGACACCGACGCCCGCGTGGTCGTCGATCCACACGCCAAGACCGTCCTCGCCGCGCCGTTGCCCGTGGCGTCGGCGTCGCGCCGCCCGTGGGGTCTCCTCGTCGTGCTCGCGATCGCGGCGGCCGGCGCGGGCCTCTTCGCCCTGCGACGGCTGCGCAAGGAGCCCTCCCTGGCCCCCGCGCTCCCCTCCGCCTCGGCCCTCGCCTCGACGAGCCCCGCGCGGTTCGCGGTGACCAACCCCCGTCGCATCACCTTCGCGGCGGGCTGCGAGGAGTTCCCGGTGTTCACGCTCGACGACAAGCGCGTCCTCTTCGACGCCACCGTCGGCCCCGACTCGCACCTGTTCGTCCTCGACCTCGCCGACAACACCCAGCGGCAGCTCACGAACCTCCCGGGGTGGAGCTTCGCGCCCGACCTCTCCCCCGACGGCAAGACCGTGGCGTTCCTGCGCTACACCGAGCAGGACCAGGGCATCTGGCTCGTGCCGTTCGACGGCAGCGCCCCGCCCAAGCACCTCGTCGCGGGGAGCGGGCGCCCCGGCTTCTCGGCCGACGGCAAGGCGGTGTGGGCCGGCACGCAGACCGCGCGCACGCTGCACGGGCTCGACGGCAAGCTGCTGCGATCGCTGGACATCCCCACCGGCTACACACCACGCGCTTCCCTCGAGCTCCCCTCCGGTCAGGTCGTCGTGAACTTCCCGATGGTCGGCCAGAGCCACGCTGGGATCGCGCTCTACGAGAAGGACGGCACCCGGCGCTTCCTCTTCGACGGTCCGACGGACGAGTCGCTCACCGTGCACCCGGACGGCCGGCACCTGCTCGTCACGCGCGAGTACGAGACCGGCGCGCCCGAGCTGCTCGCGTTGCCGATCGGCGGGGGTCCACCGCAGTCGCTGCGGTCCGAGGGCATCACGCCACGCAAGGGCCTGCGCTTCTCGCACGATCAGAAGCAGCTCGTGTGGTCCACCTGCACCGCGCGCACGCTGCTCGCGAAGATCGTCGTCGAGGGCGGCGCCTCGCGCATCGCCGACCTCGAGCACAACGTCGAGTGGGACGATCGACGGATCGCCTGCGCGCCCGGCCGCCGCGAGACGATCGTGCTGTCGTCGCGCGGGGGCAATTTCGTCCCTTGGTGGATGGCGCCCGGCGAGCCACCGCGCCGCCTGAACGCACCCCCGTCCGAGGCGCTCGTCGCGGCGCTCTCGCCGGTCGGCGAGAACGTGGTCGCGACCACGACCGCGGGCCTCGTGGTCCTCGCAGGGAACGCCGCGCCCCGGACGCTCACGACCGACGGGGCGGACACCACGCCCGCGTTCTCGCGCGACGGCGCCACCGTGCTCTTCACCCGTCGCGGCAAGGACGGCCGCTCGCGCGTGATGGCGATCGCGGTCGAGGGTGGCACCCCGCGCGAGCTCTTCGGGCCGGACGCGCGCGACGCTGTGGCCTCCCCCGTCGACGCGCGCGTCGTCTTCCTCGCGGGCGCCGACGGCGACCAGCTCACGCCCTCCGTGCTCGAGGCCGACGGCAAGCGTCGCGTCCTGTCGACGCACCTCCCTCCGGCGCGCTACGGAACCCTCGCGTTCTCCCCCGACGGCCAGACGGTCGCGGTGGCCGATCGCATGGAGGTCGTCGAGGTGGAGCTCGCGACGGGCAAGATCCTGAAGCGCCACTCGGCCGGGGCCGACGTGCTCGAGTCGGCCTGCTACAGCAAGGATGCTCTGTGGCTCACGCACGGCGGCTGGGCGGGAGATCTCTGGCTCGCCTCGTTCACCCCCCCGTAGCGTGCAGCGAGCTGCCGGGCGGCGTGCAGCGGACTGCACACCCTCGGGCGCGCGGACCTCGAACGACCGCGTGAAGCACGCTGGCCCGTCTCGTGCTGTCGGCGCGGGTCGGAGGTGAGCACATGAAGAAGCTACTGATCGTGGGTGCGTTCTCGGTGGGCTGCGGCAGCGCGAACGAAGGCATCGCCACCACCCCGACCGCCCTCGAGCGTGACCACGGCGCGCTGACGGTCATGACGAGGAACGTCTACCTCGGCGCGGACGTCGACCCCATCCTTTCGGCGAGCACACCGGAGGAGGTGCCAGTCGCCGTGGCTGGAGCCTGGGCCCAGCTCGAGGCGAACGACTTCTCCGCGCGGGCGAAGGCGCTGGCGAAGGAGATCGCGAGCAAGCGTCCGCACCTCGTCGGGTTGCAAGAGGTCGCGCTGTTCCGGCGCTTCTCGGCGAGCAGCGGCGCAATGGTGGAGGTGGACTTCCTCGAGCTGCTGAAGGCGAGCCTCCTGGCCCGTGGCCTCGCCTACGAGGTCGCGGTCGTGCAGACCGACAGCGACGTCTCGATGCCGCTGCTCGCCGGCTTCGACGCTGCGGGGGCGCCGATCCTCGACGGCGTGCAGATGATCGACCGAGAGGTGGTGCTGGTACGCAAAGGGGTCTCGTTCTCGCAGGCCAAGGCGGCGCGTTACGCCGTGGGCCTGCCAGTGGCGATCGCCGGTGGGAGTGTCGAGATCGTGCGGGGCTGGGCCTCGGTGGTGGCACAGACCGAGCACGGCCCGGTGCGCTTCGTGACCACCCACCTCGAAGACCACGTCGCCGAGGTGCAGCTCGCCCAAGCGGCCGAGCTCCTCGCGCTGCTGGGCGAAGAGAAGCTGCCCGTGATTGTGGTCGGCGACTTCAACTCGCCGGTCGATGGGAGCCAGACGGCGACCTACGCGACGATCGCGGCGGCCGGCTACCGGGACGCCTGGAGCGCGATCCACCCGAAGGAGCCCGGCTTCACCTGCTGCCAGGCCGCCGACCTGCACACGACCCAGCCGTTCTACGAGCGGCTCGATCTCGTGTTCGTACGCGCGCCGAAGCGCGCCCTGCCGATCCGCTCTGCGAGCCTCGTCGGCAACCAGGTCGTCGACCGCACGGGTTCGGGCCTGTGGCCGTCGGACCACGCCGGTGTCGTGGTCACCTTCGGCGACGACTAGGGCATCAGCCGATCGCGCGGCGATACCGTTCCCGACGCGTGGCGTCCTTGAGCACGTCGTAGGCCTCGTCGATCACGGAGAGCACGAGCGTGAGATCGTCGACCAGATCGGCGAGCGACGGCCGCAGCACGCGCTGCGGGTCCAGCGCCTTGCGCAGATCGAGGTAGGCCCGCTTGAGCTCGTAGCCCGTGGCCGCGCGCGACACGCCGAGGATCGCGAAGTAGTCGCCGTCCTCGACGAGGGCCCGACGTGCGCCGATCCGGGCGCGCACCGCCGCGTCGTCCATCTCCGCGTCGCGAACCGGATCGGCGGGCTCGTCGGGCTCGCGCGTGACCGGGCCGACCACGACGTGCGGCCGGATCCCCGCGAGCGCCTCCAGCACCCCGAGCGCGACCAGGGCGTACAGGAGGGCGGGCGCGTCCTCGCCGCGCTCCCGCGTGAGATCGCGCAGCGTGCCGCCGTCGGCCGCGCGCAGGATGTCGTCGTCCTCGTCGAGGCCACACTCGTCGAGCAGCCCGCGGCGCGGGCCGATCGCGAAGCGCACGTCGGGTCCACCGAGCCGCGCGGTCGCGTCCGACGGCGAGAGCGAGCGGCGGACGATCTCGACCAGCAGGGCGGGGCCCGGGGTTCCGCCGAACACCGGCGGCTCGGTGCGCAGGCGCGCGGGCGGCTCGGCCTCGAACGCGATGCGACCACGGTTGGTGCTCACCGCCTGCACGAGCAGGAACGTGGCGTGCGCCTGCAGGACGTCCCAGAGCTGGTCCTGGTGCAGGTGTCCGTGGGCGACCAGGGCGGCACCCGCGAGGCGACCGAACGGCGGGATGCGACCCCCGAGCCGCTGCGCGATGTCCTTGCCGAGATCACCTCGCGCGACCAGGAAGCCCACCAGGGACTCACCGTCGATCGACGAGGCGGCCGTGACGACGTCGCCGTCCTGCAGCACGATGCGGCGGATGCCGTTGGCTTCGTCGTAGCG
>CAZUZY010000189.1:0-15620 GCA_964624885.1 uncultured Polyangiales bacterium
CGATCGCGGCGTCCCACGCGCCCCGCGAGAGGTCGACGCGGGCGACCACGAGCTCGATCTCCGGCACGCCGGGGCCGAAGCGGGCGAAGGCGCGCTCCGCCACGTCCGCGGCCTCGACCTCGCGGTCCATGCGCAGGAGCACCTCGACGAGGCCGACCCAGCCCGCCGTGTCTCCGGCCTGCACCTCGACGAGACGCAGGAAGTGCTCGCGCGCCTCGTCGTAGGCGCCGCGGGCCGAGAGCAGGCGACCGAGGTTCGCCCGCGGCTCGGCGAGCCCCGGGTCGATCGCGAGCGCGGCGCGGTAGTGCTTCTCGGCCAGCGCTGGATCGCCCCGCTTCTCGGCGATGGCGCCCAGGCCGACGTGTGCACCCGCGGCGTCCTTGTCGAGCGAGAGGGCGCGCCGGAAGCGGCGCTCGGCGTTCTCGAGGTCGCCCCGGGCGAGCTCGACGAGGCCGAGGTTGATCCACGCGTCGACGAACCCGGGGTTGTACTCGAGAGCGAGCGAGAAGCGCGCCGCCGCCACCTCGAGATCGCCGTGGGCCAGCGCCTGTGCGCCGGTGCGATTGAGCTCGACGGCGTTCGGGTGGAGGGGACCGCGTCCGAAGCAGCCGAGGAGCGAGAGGCCGAGGAGGAGCGGGGCGATCCAGCGCATGCCCCCCGGTCGGCACGAGGCCGCCGGGAGTTGCGGGGTTCAGTCGTCGTCGCCGCTGCCGGCGATCGGCACGCGGATCGACATGGGGCTCAGGTCGACGTCGGGCGGATCGGTGGGCAGCCGCTCGCTCGAGGGGAAGGCGCCCGACGGCCGGTCGGTCACCGACACCGCGGGCCAAGAGCCGCTCGTGCGGTCGGCGGACGGCCAGCTGCCGGACTGCGAGGCCCCCGAGGACGGCGGCGGGAGCACGCTCGGACGATCGCCCCCCAGCGCCGACTTGCCCTCGAGGAACTTCACCGCGCTGACGCCGCCACACCGCATGAGGGTCATGCGCAGGTCGCCGGGGAGCGGCGCCTCGACCAGGAGGCGCACCCCGGTCTTGGGGTGGTTGAGCTCGAGGCGGATGCAGTGCAGGAACGTGCGATCGAGGCCGTGCTTCTCCTCGAAGAACCGGTTGGTCGGGGCGTGGCCGTAGCGCTCGTCCCCGAGCACCGGGTGACCGATGGCGGCGAGGTGGCGACGGATCTGGTGGGTGCGCCCCTGCTCGGGGACGATGCGGAGCACGCTGTGGCCACCGATGCCACCGAGCCACCGATAGCGCGTGCGCGCGGGGAGCAGCCGGCCCTCGTCGCGTAGATCGCGCGTGATGGCGCCCTTGCTCGGCGTGCGCCCGCGGGCCGCGGCGAGGTAGATCTTGCGCCCTTGCGCGTTGCCGAGGGCGTCGGCCCAAGCGGTGACGTGGGCAGCGCGCTTGGCGAAGATGACGAGGCCGCTCGTGCCCACGTCGAGCCGGTGCACGGGGACCGCTTGATCGCAGCCAGGCAGCAGGCGCACCCGCCCGAGCAGCGACCCGGCGTACTCGCCCTGGGGTGTGGCCGGCTCGTGCGGGCTCTTCTCGACGATGATGGCCTCGTCGTCCTCGTAGGCCACGCGCGGCAGCGGCGCCGGCATCGGCGTGAGGACCGCGACGGTCTCCACCTCCTCGGTGAGGGGGATCATGTCGACGGGCTGGAGCAGCTGCGCGCCGTAGCCGAGGCGACGGAAGTGGTCGAGGTCGCGGGCGAGGGTGTCCGGGTCGCAGGACACGTAGCCGATGCCACGCGGAGCGAGCTGGGCGATCTGCTGGCGGACGAGCGGCGCCACCCCGCGACGCGGGGGATTGAGCACCACGAGGTCGAACTTGGGCTCGCCCTGCGCGATGCCGCGGAGCCGTTGCGCGAGCACCTCGCTCACCTCGCCGGCCGTGGTCTCGAAGGCCCCGGCTGCGGCCGGGTCACTCCCGAGGCGGGCGGCTTCGAGCGCGAGGCGCGCCGCGGGCGCGAACGATTCGACGAGGTGCACGTGCGCGCCGCGGGCCGCGAGCGAGAGGCCGATCGCGCCGGAGCCGCCGTAGAGATCGAGCACCCTCGTGCCCGCGGTGACCCCGGCGGCCTCGACGAGGGTCTCGTGGACCCGCCGCGCCTGCCCACGGTGGGCCTGCACGAAGGCGCCGAACGTGGCCAGGTGCACGACGCCGCCGATGGTGTCGGCGGCGGTGGATTCGCCGTCGAGCAAGAGCTGCTCGCTGCCGAGCACCTGCGGGGACTCGCCGTCCCGCAGGCCGAGGGCGACGCCCTTGATGACCGGGAGTCGGGCGCGCAGCGTGCGTGCGGCCTCGCGCAGGGCCTCGAGGGTCTCGGGGGTGCGCACGTCGTCGCGCGCCGCGATGAGGGTGACGAGGACCGAGACCACCCCGGCCATGTCTCGCGCCTCGCGCAGATCCACCGCGCGCACGAGGGCCTGCGGCTGCGCGGGCTCCCGGGGGGGCTGGCTCGCGGAGGCCGGCGCACGGGACGACAGCGGCGCGGTGCGCGGCGGGGTCACGACCTCGGACGGGCGCGCGAGCACGCTCCCCGGTTCGCGGGAGAGGCCCCGCAGCGCCGCCGCGACCTCGCCGAGGACGGGAGACACCACGCGACACTCGGGCGTGTCGAGCACGACGTGGCCACCGCCGCTGGCGTAGAGACCGACGACGAGACCCGGACGCCCTTCGCGGTCGATGTCGATCGCGGTGACGAGCTTGGCGCGGGTGCGGTACCCCGAGATCGGCGAGGCCGGCGCGGTGGGCTCGACCGTCGCGCCGACCAGGCCCGGATAGGCCGAGACGGCGTCGTCGACGCGCGCGCGCTTGCGGACGACTTGCTCCGCGTAGGTGTGCTCGATCATCGGGCACCCCGCGCAGCGATCGGCGTGGACGCAGCGCACCCGCGTGGCCATGACGTCCGGCGGCGGGTCTGCTTCGGCCATGCCCGGCGAATGTACCTCAAAATCTCCGGCGCGGGTCTCTAGCTGGCGACGAGCCGGGTCAGCAGGCCCACGAACGCGGCCCGGGTCCGATCGGCGACCTCCTGGACCTCGGTGTGCGAGAGGAGGCCTTCGGACAGCCCCGCGCCCTTGTTGGTGATGCAGGACAAGGCGACGCAGCGCGCACCCATGTGGCGCAGGGCGATCACCTCGGGGACGGTGGACATGCCGACGGCGTCGGCGCCGAGCGCGCGCAGCATGCGGATCTCCGCCGGGGTCTCGTAGCTCGGTCCGGACAGCGCCGCGTAGACGCCCTCGCGGAGGACGATCCCCGAGGCCCGCGCGGCCGCCCGCGCCTTCTCGCGGAGGTCGCGATCGTAGGCCACGCTCATGTCGGGGAACCGGGGCCCGAGGCGCTCGTCGTTGGGACCGACGAGCGGGTTGCGACCGGTGAGGTTGAGGTGGTCGCTGAGGAGCATCAGATCGCCCGGCTCGAGGGCCGGGTTCACTCCGCCCGCGGCGTTGGTGAGCACGAAGGTGGAGCAACCCCACCGCGCGAGGGCCCGCACGGCGAAGACCACCCGATCGGGCTCGTGCCCCTCGTACGCATGCACGCGGCCCTGCATGCAGGCCACCGGGACCGAGGCGCCACCGCTCGAGACCGTGCCCAGGCAGAGCGCTCCAGCGTGGCCGACCACCGCCGAGCTCGGGAAGCCGAGCTCCGCGTAGGGGATCTTGCGGCCGCGCTCGGCCACCGTGTCGCCGAAGGCGCCGAGGCCGCTGCCGAGGACCACCCCCACGCGCGGGACGAAGGCGGTGCCGTCGGGTTGCTGCAGCGAGCCGGCGTGACGCGTGAGCGCGGCGACGGCGGTGTCGAGCCGGGCGACGAGGTCGGGTTCGGACATCGAGGCCTCCTAGCACTTCGAGGCGCCGAGGGCCTGCCTCTGGTTCACGTCGGCGAGGACCTGCTCGAGGGTGGCCGCGCGGAAGGGCTTCTCGAGGGTGGGGTTCTCGACCTCGGCCAGGAACTGGCGGGCACGCTCGGTCGTGGCGCCGCCGGTCATGAACACGAACCGGGGCGCGAGCTCGGGTCGCGCCTCGCGCACCCGCGAGTGGAGGTCCATCCCCGAGACCACGGGCATGGTGAGATCGCAGAGGATGACGTCGTAGTCGCCGCCGAGGGCGTGCTCGAGGCCGCGCTCGCCACCGAGCGCGAAGGTGACCGCGTGATCGTCCTCGAGCAGCGCGGCGATCGAGGTGCCGATCAGGTGCTCGTCGTCCACGACCAGCACCCGGAGCCCACGGGCGCGCTCCACGGGCGCGGCCCGGACCGAAGGCGCGCCCGGCGAGGACGCCGCGCGCAGGGCGACCCGCGCGAGCGTCCCCTGCCCCTCGACGCTGGTGAGGGCGATGGTCCCCCCCATCTGCTGGACGAGCGAGTGACACACGCTGAGCCCGAGCCCCGTGCCCACCCCGGGGGCCTTGGTGGTGAAGAACGGGTCGAACACGCGGGGCAGCACGGCCGCCGGGATGCCCACGCCGTCGTCCTCCACCTCGACGACCACTCCCTCCGGCGTGCGCCGCACGCGGACGTGGATCGCCGGCTCGACGGCCTCGGGACGGAGCGCCTGGGCGGCGTTGACCAGGAGGTTCACCACCACCTGCTCGAGACGCCCCGGGGTGCCGAGGGCCCACGCGGGCTCGAGGGTGCGCACGAGGCGCGCCCGACCACGGAGATCGTGGCCGACGAGCCGCACGGCCGCCTCGACGATCGCCCCCACGTCGACGGGCTTGGGCTGCACGTCGTCTTCGCCCCGTGTGAACAGGCGCAGGTCGCGCACGATGGCGGCCACGCGATCGGCGCCCTCGCGGACGCGGTCGAGCAGCTCGATCAGGTTGGCGCGCACGTCGGCGGGCAACGACACGTCGCGGATCTGCTCGTCGAGCGCCTCGGCGGAGAGCGACAGGTAGGCGAGCGGGTTGTTGATCTCGTGGGCGACCCCCGCGGCCATCGTGCCGAGCGCGGTCAGCCGATCGGCGTGGGCGATCTGCGCCTCGAGCCGGCGGCGTTCGGTGAGATCGCGCCCGAAGCCGAGCACGACCGGCTCGCCGCGATCCACGAGCACGCGCGAGGCGATCTCGATGACGACCTCCTCGCCGTTGGCGCGCCGCCCGCGGTACTCGCGCGGCGGCAGCACGGTGCCCTCGCGGATCATCTCGCGGACCCGCTGACCCATGGCGGCGAGCTCCTCGGGCGGCAGGATGCGCGACCAGTCGAGCCCCACGAGCTGTCCCTTGCCGTACCCGAGGCAGCGCTCCGCCGCCTCGTTGGCATAGGAGATCGAGCCGCGGCGGGTCATCACGACCGCGTCGTTGGACGCCTCGACGAGGGTGCGGAAGCGCGCCTCGGACTCGGCGAGCGCCCGGAGCGCCTGGTCCCGCTCGCTCACGTCGTAGAAGAACGAGACCGTGACCTTGCGGCCCTGGAGCTCGATCTGGGAGATCGAGCTCGAGATCGGCACCCGGGCGCCGTCGGCGCGGACGATGACGGTCTCGAACGAGCGACCATCGGCGTCCCCGGTGGCCTTGCCGAGCTGCGCGAGCAGCGCTGGCCTCGCCTCCGGCGCCACGTTGTCGAGCGCGCTGCGGCTCTCGAGCTCTTCACGCGACCAGCCGAGGATGGCGACCGCGCGATCGCTCAGGAAGAGGTTGTGGACCTGATCGCCGACGATCTCGGTCACCCCGACGCCGAGTCCGGCGGCGTCTGCCGCCGAGAGGAGCGCCTCGGAGAGCCCCTCGAGGACCGTGCCGTGACCCATCCCACCCAAACTAACAGACGGTCGGTCGACTTGGACAGCCCGGCCGGCGTAGGCTGCGCCGTATGTCTCCGGAGGCGACCTACGTCCTCGAGTCGCTCGCCACGGTGACGGTGTTCGCCGGCGCGCTCTACCTGGCCACCGTGGGTCTGCGGCGGATCGGGGCGACCAGCACGGCCGGCGGCCCCCTCGAGATCCTCGCGCGAAGGCCGCTCGACGCGCGGCGCGCGATCTACCTCGTCCGAGTCGGTCGCCGGGTGCTCGTCGTCGGCGCGAGCGACGGCGGCCTCACGCGGCTCGGCTCGACGAGCCTCGACAGCGTCCGCGCGGAGCTGGCCGAGGAGGCCACCGCGCCGAGAGGCTTCTCTGCCGTGCTCGGCAGGGTGCTGGCCCGCCCCTCCAAGGTCGGGAAGAAGGACGACGCCGGAGAGCCCGGGGACGCCTGACAACCACTCTGGATCAGCGGAGCACGCAGAGCTCGAGGTAGCGGCCCTCGGGGAAGCCGGGCAGCACCGGGTGATCGGCCGCCGCGCCGCGGATCTCGGTGAGCCGCAGGTCGTCGCGGCCGAGGCTGTCGTCGGTCAGCGTCTGCAGGAACTCCTCGAGGGAGACGTGGCTCGAGCAGGACGCCGCGCACAGGATCCCACCCTCGGCGAGGACCGCCGCGCAGGCGCCGTGGAGCTTGCGGTAGGCGGTCAACGCGCGCCCCTGGGTCGCGGCGCTGGGCGCCATGTTCGGCGGATCGCAGACCACGAGATCCCAGCGCTCGTTGCGCTCCCGGGCGCGATCGAGGAACGACCACACGTCGGCGGTCACGAACGCATGCGCCGTCGGGTCGACGCCGGCCCGCTTGAACGACGCCTGCGCCGTGGCGTGGGCGCCCGCGGCCACGTCCACCGAGGTGACCTTCTTCGCGCCGCCGAGCGCCGCGTGCAAAGAGAAGCCGCCGGCGTAGGAGAACAGGTTGAGCACGCGCCGGCCGCGCGCGAGCGCCCCCACGCGGACCCGGTTCTCGCGCTGGTCGAGGAAGGCGCCGGTCTTCTGGCCGCGCACGAGGTCCACCTCGTAGGCCACGCCGTGCTCGCGCACGCCGATCGGCGCGGTGGGGAGCGCCCCGTGGAGCACCTCGACCTTCACGGCGGCGTTCTTCTCGGTGCGACGCCGCAGGAGCGTGCGGACGCCGATCCGGGCGAGCCGCTCCTCGAGCCCCCGCGCGAGCGCCTCGAGATAGGGTTCGAGCGCGCCGCCGTCGAGGCGCAGGACGGCGTGGTCGGCGTAGCGATCGAGCACGATGCCCGGGGCGCGATCGCCCTCGCCGTGGACCAGCCGGTAGGCGTCGGTGTCGCCGAGCTCGAGGGCACGGCGGAGCGCGAAGGCCTGGTCGATTCGCTCGAGGAGGAAACGCGCGTCGAGGGGCTTGCCGGAGGAGCGGGACCACACCCGCGCGACCAGCGCCGACCCGGGCTCGAGCAGCGCCCGCCCGAGGACCGCGCCCTCGGCGTCGTGGAGGGTGACCGGGTCTCCGGCCTGGTGGCGGGACAGATCTCCCCGCAGCTGATCGCGGTAGACCCACGGGTGCCCGCGCCGGACGGCCATCGCGGCCTTGGTGGAGACCACGAGGGCCACCGGCCCCGGTTAGCACGCACCCTGCGGCATGGACACCTACCCGATCGCCGCGTAGGCTTTCCGCTGGCCGTTCGGACCGGAGGACTCCCACCCGTGCTTCAGCGTCAGTCTCTAGGTCGACATCTCCCGTACGGTTTGCGGTCCCTGGGTGTGTGCGCGCTCGTCGCGCCCCTGATGGGCCTCGTGATGGGCCTGGGTGCCGGGGCTTGCTCGTCGCCGGCCCCCAAATCGGGTGGCGAGAACGGCGCGGGCGCGCCGATCGGCGAGGTGCGCGACACCAGCATCACCCACGAGGACTGCCCCACGGCCGGCAAGCAGGTCAAGACGAGCAAGCCGCAGAGCGCCTTCGCGTCCAACAAGTCCTATGTGAGCCACGTGTTCGACGGCAGCCGCGAGGTGTGCTCGTTCGCCGATCTCGACGGAGACGGCATCGTCGACCTCTGGACCTTCTACGGCCCCGACGGCAAGGTCCGGCGCCGCGAGGCGTCGTACGGCGTCACCAAGGGCATCGACGAGATCGCGATCTACAAGGACGGTGAGCTCGATCTGGTGCTCCGCGAGACCAACTTCGACGGCAAGATCGACACCTGGGACTACTACGAGGGGGGCAAGCTCGCCCGCCGCGAACGCGACAAGTCCGGGGCCGGCCGCGTCGAGGAGTGGTGGACCTTCGAGCCGCCGGGCAGCGACAACGCGACCATCGTCCCGGCCGACCCGCGCACCGGCAAGCCGGATCCTTCGCAGACCATCAAGCTCGGCGCACCGGTCGCGCCCAAGGCGAGCGCGCCGGCGGTGATGACCAAGCCGCCCGCGACGCCGCCCACGCCCTCTTCCACGGCCTCGTCCACGCCGGCCGCGCCCTCCTCCAGCGCCAAGAAAGGCCCGTGATGCGCGCTCTCCGTCTCCTCTTCGCCGCCGGGCTCACCTCGCTCGCCTTCGTCGCGGCGTGTGGCCCCACCAAGAAGAACGACCTCGCCAAGACGCCGCCGAAGCTCGCCGAGAAGGACAAGTTCAAGGCGGCCACCCGCTGCGAGAGCAACAAGCCCGGCGTCGAGCTCAGCTACCACGACCTCGCGGGCACCGGCAAAGCCGACATGGTGGAGGTCATCTCGTACAACAAGGCCGGGGGCGGCACGAGCAACATCGGCCACGTGGTGTGCATGGAGCTCGACACCAACCACGACGGCACGCTCGATCTCATCCGGGTGTTCGACGACAAGGGCGCCCTCGAGTCCGAAGAGGCCGACCGCAACTACGACGGCAAGAGCGACATCTGGATCTCGTACAAGGACGGGTTGATCGCCAAGCAGGCGTTCGACACCACGTTCAGCGGCAAGCCCAACGAGTTCCACTACTACAAAGACGGCAAGCTCAAGCGCATCGAGCGCGACCGCAACGCCGACGGCAACATCGACGTCTGGGAGTACTACGTCAACGACCGCCTCGAGCGCATGGGCGTCGACAGCGACTTCAACGGCAAGATCGACATCTGGTACCGCGACGAGGTCGCGCGCGCCGAGTCGAAGAAGCTCTCCGGCGGCGGCACCGGGGCGGGCACGGCGGGCACGGGGCCGGCGGGCACCGGTTCGGTCGGCCCCACGCCCTCCGTGGCCCCGAGCGGCAGCGGCAGCGTGAAGAAGAAGTCCAAGGACGCGGAGTGAGCTACGGCGCGCCGAGAGGGCCGGCCTTGCGGAGCGCGATCGAGCCCGGGGCTTTCGCCGGGCAGTCGATCATCACCACCTCGTAGACCACCCCGCCGATCGTGATGCGGGTGCCGACGACCACGAGCTCGTCGCGCCCCGGCTCGCTGTCCTTCCAGATCGAGAGTCGCCCGGCCGGCTGCGTGCGCACGACGCCGTCGGGGCCCGCGAGCGAGCGCTCCCAGAGGTTGCTCACGCCGACGCGGTGGCCCTCGATCGTGCCCACGCAGGTCTCGCCGATCTCGGTCGCCCCCACGGGCACCGCCGGCCGCGCACGGGCCGGCGTACACCCCGCGAGGGCCACCAGCACGACGAGCGAAGCGAGCACGCGCATCACGGGAGTATGCGCGCGAGGACGGCGTCGTGCACCCGCGGGCGGGCCGCGCGCAGCCGGTCGTTCGCCCGCGTCGGGTGCACCCGGTTGGTGAGGAGCACGAACACGAGCGCCTGGTCGGGGTCGATCCAGAGGCTCGTGCCGGTGAAGCCGAGGTGGCCGAACGTGCGCGGGCCGAAGCGGGCCCCGCTCGACGGGGTCGGCCCGCTGCGACCGTCCCAGCCGAGCCGATGGGTCCCCCCTTCGCGCGGTCGCACGGCCTCTGCGGCGAGCGAGGCGGGCAAGGGACCGCGCCCCGCGAGCGCGGCGAGCCACGACTCCCCGAAGGCGACGAGCTGCTCGGCGGTGGCGAAGGCCCCCGCGTGCCCCGGGTCGCCCCCCGCCTCCTCGAGCGCGAAGGCGTTCTCGTCGTGCACGCGCCCGCGGATCACCCCTCCCCGCCACGCGACGTCCTCGGTGGGCACGACCGAGAGGAGCTCCGAGGGCGGGCCGCCGATGCCGGTGTGCGTGCGCCAGAGGTCCCGCAGGCGACCGGACCGCCGGGCGAGCATCGCGCCCAGCAGCACGTAGCCGAGGTCGGAGTAGCGCTCGGCGGTGCTCTCCTCCCGCCGGGAGGCGGCGCGCTCGAGCAGCGTCGCGAGCGGCGGCACGGCCTGCATCGGCGTGGAGCGTTCGGGGGTGAACGTGAACGGCGCCTCGCCGTAGAGCGCGCCCCACGCCGGCAAGCCCGCGCGGTGCGAGAGCAGGGCGTGGACCTGCGCCGTGGCGGCCGGTGTCGCCGCGAGCTCGGGCAGGACGTCGGCGACGCGGGTGTCGAGGCCGAGCTCTCCTCGGGCCACCGCGGCCAGGGCCACCGTCGCCGTGAGCGGCTTGGTCACGGAGGCCAGGTCGAACACGAGGGGAGGCACGAGCGCGTCTCGGCTGACGTCGGCCAGCCAGCGGCGCCCTCCGATCGAGACCGCGACCGCACAGGAGGTGGCCACCGCGGGCGCGAGGATCTCGGCCGTGAGCACCTCGACGAGCCGTGGGTCACCGGCCGATGTGGGGGCGGGTATGCGCGTCAGCACGCCGTTTTTGACCCTTCTTGCTCGGGATCGGTAGACTGGTCGCAGCGCATGGCGGAGTTTGCATGGGAGGCACGCGCGCGCACCGGCGAGGTGCGCAAGGGCGTGATGGAGGCCGACAACGAGGTCACGGTCCAGAACCGGCTTCGCCAGCAGCAGTTGAACCCGATCAAGGTCAAGAAGAAGGCCAAAGAGTTCAACATCGTCATCGGGGCGGGCGTCGACAACAAGGAGCTCGTCCAGTTCACTCGCCAGTTCGCCACCATGATCGACGCGGGTCTCCCGCTCGTCCAGTGCCTGGACATCCTCGCCAACCAGACCCCGAACAAGATCTTCGCGGCGGCCCTC
The DNA here is from genome assembly GCA_964624885.1 of uncultured Polyangiales bacterium. Classification (GTDB taxonomy): domain Bacteria; phylum Myxococcota_A; class Polyangia; order Polyangiales; family JADJMO01; genus JADJMO01. The sequence continues at coordinate 10,824 of CAZUZY010000189.1, forward strand.
AAGGACATCAAGAACACCGTCGAGGGCGGCTCCACCTTCAGCGACGCGCTACGCCGCCACCCCAAGATCTTCGACGAGCTCTACGTCAACCTCGTGCAGGCCGGCGAGCTCGGCGGCATCCTCGACACCATCCTCAACCGCCTCGCGGTCTACATCGAGAAGCGCGTCAAGCTGGTGCGCCAGGTGAAGGGCGCGCTGACCTACCCGATCGCGGTCATCTGCATCGCGGCCGGCGTCATGGTCGTGCTGATGACCTTCGTGATCCCGGCCTTCGAGAACATGTTCAAGGACTTCGGCAGCAAAGAAGGCCTGCCGAAGATCACCCAGGTCGTCATCGACATCTCGAAGGGCTTCATCGGGAACATCCACTGGATCACGCTCGGCACGATCGCCCTCGTCGCGGCCACGACCTACACCTACCGCACGCCGCGCGGCAAGCGCTTGTTCCACCGCGCGATGCTGTCGTTCCCCATCTTCGGCCCGCTGTTCCAGAAGATCGCCGTCGCCCGCTTCACCCGCACGCTCGGCACCCTGCTCTCCTCGGGCGTGCCGATCATGGACGCCCTCGAGGTGGTGGCCAAGACCGCCGGCAACGTGATCGTCGAGGAGGCGATCATGTACGTGCGCGCGAAGATCGCCGAAGGCAAGAACATGGTGGAGCCCCTCGCCGAGCGCAAGGTGTTCCCCGGCATGGTCGTGCAGATGCTCGGCGTCGGTGAGCAGACCGGCGCGCTCGACACCATGCTCGGCAAGATCGCCGATTTCTACGAGGAGGAGGTCGACGTGGCCGTCGCCGCGCTCACCTCGCTGCTCGAGCCGCTCCTCATGGTCGGCGTCGGCGGCATGGTCGGCACCGTCATGGTCGCCATGTACCTCCCCATCTTCAGCATCGCCGGCAAGATCAAGGCGGACTGACCGGTGGCCGCTGGGTCGGCCGCGGAGGGAGCCTTCGGCGCGGACGCGCACGGCGGGCGACCGTCCCGCGCCCACGAGGAGCAAGACAGCTTCGCGCACCGGCGGCTGGTGTGGCTCACCTTCGCCCGCCTGCTGCTCTACCTCTCGCTGCTGCTCGCGACGGCCATCTTCTACCTGGGCGGCGACGCGCGGCTGTTCCCGCTCAGCCTGCGCATCGTGGCGTTCACCCTGAGCGCGGCCTTCGCACTGACGGCGGTCTACGCGCTCTGGCTCCGCTCGCGCACCTCGCTCCTCGGCCTCGCGTGGACGCAGATCGTGAGCGACCAGTTCCTGTGGACCGCGCTCGTCTACCTGACCGGCGGGCCGCTGTCGTTCGCCACCACGTTCTACGGCCTGTCCTGCGTGCTCGCCGCGGTCACCCTCGAGCTGCGCGGCGCGCTCGCGTCCGCGGCCCTCGGGGGCGTCGCCTACACGCTGGTGGTGGTCGGCTTCACGCGCCGGTGGCTCGTCCCTCCGGCTGACCAGGCGCCGTTCCAGCTGAGCGGCGCGCAGGTGGTCTACCCGACCATCGTCTCGCTGGTGGCGCTCTTGGTGGTCGCGCTCCTGTCGGGCTGGCTCGCCCGTCGCCTCGCCACCGAGTCCGGTCGCCTCGTCGAGGTCACCGAGCGCGCCGAGCGCGCCGAACGCCTCGCGGCGCTGGGACGCGTGGCCACCGCCCTGGCCCACGAGATCCGCAACCCGCTCGGCTCCATCTCGGGCTCGATCGACCTGATCCGCGAGGCGCCCGGGCTCGACGACGACGAGCGACGCCTCTGCGACATCGTGCGCTCCGAGGTCGACCGGCTCAACGATCTGGTCAGCGACATGATGAACCTCGCGCGCCCCCGCCCCGTGCAGCTCGCGAAGACCGACCTCGCCCGCATCGTCGCCGACGTCGTGCAGCTCGCGCGCCGCTCCGGCCGCGGCGAGCGCGACGTCCCCCTGCTCTACGAGGGCCCCGAGCAGCTCGTGGCGCTCGTCGACGGCGACCAGTTCCGCCAGCTCGTGTGGAACCTCGTGCGCAACGCGGTGCAGGCGAGCGGCGCCGACGCGCCGGTGCGGGTGCGTCTCGGCCGCGAGGCGGGCCTGCTGACGGTCGAGGTGGCCGACCACGGCCCGGGCATCCCGGCCGACATGCGCGACCGCATCTTCGACGCCTTCGTGACCACGCGGTCGCAGGGCGTCGGGATCGGCCTCGCCGTCGTCCAGCAGATCGTCGAGGCCCACGAGGCGACCATCGCCGTCCTGGACTCTCCGGGCGGTGGCACGACGTTCCGCGTGGAGCTGCGCGAGAAGGAGGCCGCGTGAAGCCGCGGGTCCTGGTCGCGGCGCCGCTCGTGGGCGACGCGGTCGAGCGCCTGCGCGCGGTCGCCGAGGTGGAGCAGGCGCCCCACGTGCTCACGGAGGAGGAGCTGCTCGCGCGGGTCGCGCCGATCGACGGGCTGGTCTCGTTGCTCGTCCACCGCATCGACCCGCGGCTGCTCGACCGCGCGCCGCGGCTGCGGGTGGTCGGCAACCACGCCGTCGGGGTGGACAACGTGGATCTCGCCGCGTGCGCCGCGCGCGGCGTCGTGGTCACCAACACCCCCGGCGTGCTCACCGAGGCCACGGCCGATCTGGCCTTCGCGCTCTTGCTCGACGCCGCGCGAAGGGTCACCGAGGGCGACCGCCTGGTGCGGAGCGGTGCGTGGCAGGGCTGGGAGCCCACCGCCCACCTCGGCCGCCGTGTGCACGGGGCCACCCTGGGCATCGTCGGCTTCGGCCGCATCGGACGCGCGGTGGCCGCGCGAGCGCGGGGGTTCTCCATGCGCGTGCTCTACACCTCCCGCTCCGCCGCGCCGCCCGAGGTCGAGGCCACCCTCGGCGCGACGCGGGTGTCGCTCGAGGCGTTGCTCGCCGAGGCCGACTTCGTCAGCCTGCACGCACCCCTCGACGCACACACGCGAGGCCTGCTCGGCGCCGCGGAGCTCGCGCGTCTGCGGCGAGGCGCGGTGCTCGTCAACACGGCGCGGGGCGGCCTCGTGGACGAGGACGCGCTGGTCGCCGCCCTCCGCGCAGGGCACCTCGTGGCCGCGCTCGACGTCTACCGCGACGAGCCACGCGTCCCGGCCGCGCTCCGCGCCCTGCCCAACGTGGTGCTGGCGCCGCACGTCGGCAGCGCCGACGTCCCGACGCGCGCCGCGATGGCCACGCTCGCTTGCGAAGGCGTGCGCGCGGTCCTCGAGGGGCGAGCGCCGGAGCACCGCGTCTCGTAGGCTACTCCGCGGCCGCCCGCGCGGGCACGACGACCCGGCCCGCGGACAGGCTCCCGAACACCAGCGTGGGCGTGAGGCCGGGCGCGAGGGCGCTCGGCGTGACCTCCGAAGAGGGGAACATCTGCACGAACCCGGGCGCGTGGGGCACGCGGTCGACCACCAGGCGCTCGAGGACCATCGAGGTGTACTGATCCGCGCCGTACTCGGGCGTGTTCAGGTTCATCACCAGGTCGACGTCGTAGGTGCGCGCGAACCGCGCGAGGCCGGGGATCCGCGAGTCGAGCGGCGAGTAGGCGTCGGCGCTGGTGGCGTTCTCCGAGCAGCCCCAGATGCCGTTCTCGGTGGCGACGAACAGGGTCTGGTTGCCGCTCGTGTGACCCGGCGTGCGCACGAGCACGACGCCGTCGCCGAGCGCGAGGTCGCCCTCCGTGAGCACGACCCGCGCCGGGTCGACCCCGTCGCGCCCGTCGGGCACGAACCACGCGGCCTGCATCGGGTGCAGGTGCGCCCAGTCCTCCCACTCGGCGCGCGGCGCGAGGAGCTTGGCGTGGGGGAACTGCGCGGGCAGGCCGCGGACGTCCTGGGTGTGGAAGTGGTCGAAGGCGAGGTAGTCCACGTCCTCGGGGCGGAGGCCGTGGGTCGCGAGCTGCGCCTCGAGCGAGGGCTCCTTCGGCGCGAGCAGGCTCACCGCCTGGGGGGGCAGGCCCTCGAGCAGCTTGACGAAGAACGGCGTGCGCTTGGCCCCCTCCACGTCGGTCGGGTTGAAGAGCAGGGTCTTGAGCTCGCCGGCCTGGAGGAACTGCACGAGCAGGGTGCGGTGCACCATGACGACGAACGGCGCCGGCGAGAGCGCCGCGCCCTGGAACGCGTGACGGGTCGGGTAGACCAGCCGCGAACGGTTCAGCGAGCGGACGGCGATGCAGCGCGGGCCGCGGGTGAGCTCGGCGTGGAGCGCGTGGGCCCCGCGGCGGACCGCCTCGAGGCGAAGGCCGTGACCGCGGACGCCCGCGGCTTCGTCGAGCAAGGGGATCCGGCGCAGCTCGGGTGCTTCGGCGTACATGGGCGTCATGGTAGCGTCGTGGGCGCGATGACGATCGTCGATCTGCGGTCCGACACGGTCACGAAACCCACCGCGGCCATGCGCGCGGCGATGGCCGGCGCCGAGGTGGGCGACGACGTGTACGGCGAGGATCCCACCGTGCGCCGGCTCGAGGAGCAGGTCGCCGCGTTGCTCGGCAAGGAGCGCGGCCTGTTCGTCCCCTCCGGCACGATGGGCAACCAGCTCGCGATCCTGGTGCACTGCCAGAAGGGCGACGAGGTGGTCGTCGGCGAGGGCTCGCACTCGGTCTGGTACGAGTCGGGGGGCGGCGCGGCGCTCGCCGGCGTGCAGTTCGCCATCGCCGGCCAGGGGGGGCTGTTCGACGAGGCCGCGCTCCTCGCCGCCATCAAGCCCAGCGACTACTACTACCCGCGCACCTCGCTCGTGGCGCTCGAGGACACGCACAACCGCGCGGGTGGCCGCGTGTGGGCGCGCGCCGTGGTCGAGCGGGTGCTCACCGACGGCCGGCTCGCGCGGGTGATCGTGGAC
>CAZUZY010000190.1:0-15525 GCA_964624885.1 uncultured Polyangiales bacterium
GCGTGGACCTCCGGGACGCCGGCGCCCGCGAGCGACGCCGGCTCACCTGCGCTTCCTCCGCGCGTCGAGCCACGACTGCAGCAGGAACGCCGCCGCCGCGCCGTCGATCACGGCCCGCTGCCCGCGCGCATCGGTCCCGCCCTCCGAGAGGGCGGCGCTCGCCTGCACGGTGGTCAGGCGCTCGTCCCAGAGCACCACCTCGCGACCGCTCGCGTCGGCGAGCGCCTGCGCGAACGACTCGGTGCGACGCGCGGCGCGGCCGGCCTCGCCGCGCAGCGACAGCGGCAGGCCGACGACGAACCGCTCCACGTCCTCGTCGACGGCCAGCGCGACGAGCGCCGCGATGAGCCCGTTGCGGTCCTTGGCGACCAGGGGCGCGCGCGGGTGGGCGAGCAGAGACAGCTCGTCGTCGATCGCCACGCCGCACCGCGCGCTGCCGAGGTCGAGACCCATCGTGCGTCCCACGGAGCGCCAGGTAGCGTGCCGCGACGAGGGACGCGAGCTGGACCGGTTGCGAGGCCGAGGCGAGTTCGGTAGACAGCGTCATGCACCCGACCGAGCCGCACCTGCTCCGCGCCTACGGCGACCGTGAGGGCGACGGCATGGTGCAGATGTCGTTCACCCTCAACGTGCCCAAGAGCGCCAAGGCGCGGGAGGCCGCCAAGCGCTTCGCCGAGGCCCACGGGCTGCGCGAGCCGCTGGTCTCCACGATGGAGGAGTGCGCCGAGGGCTACACCTACTTCGTCGTCTACGGGCACTCGCAGCACCAGGTCGATCTCAGCACCCTCGAGGTGCCGGAGGTAGAGGTGCCCCGCCTCGACATGAAGGAGATCGACCACCGCGTGCTCACGCGCCTCGGCCGCAAGCTCGTCGTGGTGGGCGCCTGCACCGGCAGCGACGCCCACACCGTCGGCATCGACGCCATCCTCAACATGAAGGGCTACGCCGGCGACAAGGGCCTCGAGGCCTACAAGAGCTTCCTCGCCTACAACCTCGGCGCCCAGGTCGAGAACGAGCAGCTGATCGCCCGCGCCGAGGCCGTGGGTGCCGACGCCATCCTGGTGAGCCAGGTGATCACCCAGCGCAACTGCCACAAGGAGAACGGGCGGGCCCTCGTCGAGCTCCTCGAGCAGCGCGACCTCCGCCGCCGCTTCGTGCTCCTGTTCGGGGGTCCCCGCGTCGACCACGCCCTGGCCCTCGAGCTCGGGTTCGACGCCGGGTTCGGCCCGGGCACCCGCCCGAGCGACGTCGCGAGCTATCTCGTGTCCCGATTCTGCGCCGAATCGATCGTCCCGCCGCCACCGGGCGCCGGCTGAGGCGTTGCGCGCGGACACGACGCGCGGCCCGCCGTCCCGGACAGTCTCCGCCCCGGCCACACTTGTGGCCCGCAGCGGGCCTGGCTTCGCTTTCGCACCAAGATGGACGGGGATCTCGCCATCAGCGACCAGGCGCGAGCGGTCCGGGCCCGCTTGGGCCAGAGCGTCGACGGCCTGACCCTCGAGTCCGTGCTCCACGTCGGCGCCTCGACCGCGCACTATCTCGCCCACGACGCCGAGGGGGCTCCGCACGTCGTCCAGATCCTCCTGCAGCACCTCGCGGGCGAGCCGGCGGCCCGCGAAGCGATCGCCCGCGCGGGGCGCACCGGCCTGCGCCTCCGCCACCCTGCCCGGGTCCCCCTCCTCGGCATGGGCCTCCTCTCCCCGGACGACGACGCGGACGGCGTGCCGTACCTCGTCTACGCGTTCGCCGCGGGCGAGCCGCTCGACGTGCGTCTCGAGCGCGACGGCGCCCTCGAGCTCGACACCGCGCTGCGGGTGGCCGAGACCGCCCTGTCGGTCGTGGTCCGCGCGCACCGGCGGGGCTTCGTCCACGGCCCCCTCGACCTCTCCAAGCTCCTCGTCTCCGACGGCGACCCGCTGGCCCGCGACACGGTGCAGGTCCTCGACTGCGGCGCCACCGCCTGGAAGCCGTTGCCCTCGGCCACCCGCGTCAGCAAGCCCGATTTCTGGAGCGAGCCGCGCCTCGATCGCCAGACCCGCGCCGACCTCACGGCCGTCGGCCTGGTCCTCTACTCGCTGCTCGCGGGCGAACGGGTGGCCCTCGTCACCCCCCGCCGCGATCGCGTGGTGCAGGCCGTCGAGCAGGCCTGTGACACCCACCCGTTCGGGGCCCGCGTCGAGCGCCTGCTCGGTCGCTATCTGCTGCGCCTGCTCGACGTCGCCGGGGTTCCGTTCGCCCACGCCGAGGCGGCCCGTGCCGAGCTCGATCGCATCCGCGCCCTGCTCGCGTTCGCCGACGCACTGGCCGAGACGACCGTGGTGCCCGAGATTGGGCTGCCCGAGAGTGGGCCGCTCGAGAGTGCGCTGTCCGAGAGTGCGGAGAGCACCCGTTCGGGGCTGGTCTCCTCGGCGGCGCGTTCCGGCACCCGGCCCGCGAGCAGCGACCGCGGCGCACTCGCCCCGCTCGAGAGTGGCGAGCACCCGGTGCTCTCGTTCTCCGACGTCCCACCCCCCGGGAGCCTTTCGCCCCAGAGCCTCGTGCGCGGCCGCTCGCTCGAGCTCGTGCTCGACGACCTCGCCGAGGGCGTGGGCTAGGCCCCCCTCAGGTCTGAACCCCTCAGGCCTGGACCCCTCAGGCCTGGACCCCTCAGGCCTGGACCACAGGCCGCGTGCGCGGGCGGTCGACCGGGATCCCGGCGCGCTCGATCCGCGCCGAGCCGGCGTTGGTGTGCTGGCTCACCAGATCGAACCACTCGAGCCCCGGCAGCTGCGCGATGCGCTGGTCGATGTCGCGCAGGCAACGGCGACCGGTCTCGTCGCCGAACAGGTAGGCGCCGACGAAGTCTCGCGACTCGCGCGGCTGCATGCTGCCGCCGACCGGCTCCCACAGCGCCCGCAGTGCCACGCGGGCCATGCGCTGGGCGAGGTTCGATGCCCGGAGCCGGCGCTGGGCTTGCTGGTAGTAGAACGCGAAGTGTCGCCGCTCGTCCTTCACGATGCGCCGGCACACCTCGGCCAGGATCGGGTTGTCGGAGAGCTCCGCCATGCGCGTGTACGCGTTGCACGCGGTGAGCTCGTTGATCGCGCCCCAGCTCATGTGGACCGCGATGAAATCCGGGCTGATGATCGAGAGCAGCCGGCCGCCGGCGTCCTGCAGGACCTCGGTCCACTTGCGGGGTCGGGCGAACTCCTCGACCGATTTGCGCGAGGGCTCGTGGCCGCAGATCGAGAGGATCTTGGCCAGCGTGCGGCCGTGGTAGCACTCCTCGTAGCCCCAGTTCACGAGGAACGCGCGCGCCTCCTCGTCGGCCAGCGCCGAGGTCTCCATCAGCGCCTTCATGTAGTGCACGGTGTAGAGCTCGGTGTCCTGCATGTAGCGCAGCACCCGCACCTCGCTCTGGTTGAGGCCGTACTTCTTGGCGTCCTCGAGGACGAGCCCCGTCAGGTCGAGCTGGCGGCTGATGGTCAGGAACTTCTCGATGTCGAAGGCGGGCTCGGTCTTCTTGGTGTCGACGTTCGTCATGACTCCTCGAGGCTACTACGAGCGGAAGGCGGGCGGGGATCGGAGTCGGCGCCACGCGCCTCGTCGTGCGCGCGCTGCTCGTCCTCGGCGCGCTTGGCCTCGGCCTCGAGCACGTCGGTGCCGAGATAGCGGAACACGTAGATGCCACCGACGAACATGCACAGGAACAGCGCGAGGACGCGCCACAGCACGAGGTAGGGCACCTGGTAGAGCCCGTGGACCCAGGGCTTCATGAGGGCCGACGAGCCCACCTCGGCGATGCCGGAGGCCCCGGGGGTCGGGCTCAGGTAGAGCGCGAAGTTGAGCAGGGCCTGCACGAGGATGATCTGGACGATCGGCGGACCGACGCAGACGAACGTGCTCGGGGAGGTCGAGAGGCCGAGCCCCTTGAGGATGAAGAACGTCACGGCGAACCGCGAGCAGAAGAACCCGAAGGTGAGCCCGAAGGCCGCGAGCACGGCGAGCTTGCCGCGGCGCAGGTAGATGCCGAAGCCCTCGTGCACGTGATCGACCGCCCCGACCAGCCGGTTCGACAGGTGCCCGCGGCGCGCCCAGGCCTGGTCGGCGATCTTGCGGAAGCGCGGGACGCGGGCCACGAGTCGCACGATCACCTGCCACAGCGGGCTGCACACCGTGGAGAGCGCGCGCACGAGGGCCTTGAGGAGCGGCGGGTACGCCGCGCACAGCACGAGGCACACGAGGCCGGTCCCGAACACGCCGGCGGACAGCCCCACGAAGTAGTCGAGCGGCGCGGCCTCGCGGGGCAGGACCAGCAGCCCCTTGGCGCGGAAGATCATGATCGTGAGCGCCGAGATCAGGAAGAAGCTCACGGTGCAGAACGCCGTCATGAGCTCGGCGGTGGCCACGTCGGCGACCTTCATGCCTCCGTGGACCAGCACGGCCACCTGCGAGATCGGCGCGCCCACCTGCCCCGGCGTGACGCCGGCGACGAACATGAGGACGAACTCGGAGACGATGCCGTGGCGGATCTTGATCTGCGGCGTGAGCACGCGCGCGAGGGTGAACATGCGCAGCCCGCCGCAGACGCCCTCCTGCAGCGCGAGGACGGCGCCGACGAGCAGCCACCCGGGGCGCAGCGCCCCGAGGACCGGCGCGAAGCTCGACTGCTCGGCGCGCAGCGACCGATAGAGCTGGTAGCCGAGGCTCAGCAGCGTGAGCGCGACGACGAGCTGGATGCCCCGGACGAGACTGCGACGATTCAAGGGAAACCGTCGGCGAGACTAGACTGGTCCCCGCGGCGCCGTCACTGACCGTCGGCCTCGACCTCGCCGAGGACGTGGATGCCGCGCCGCGTCTCCCGCAGCGAGAACAGCGCCACGATGGCGCAGGCCAGCGCCGGCAAGGCCACCGAGTACGTGGCGCCGATGGGCAACCCGGCGGCGTTCCAGGCCATGAACGCCACCATGCCGATCACGCCGAGCACCAGCATCGGCTCCACCTTGGGCGCCTCGTGGTGCAGACGCAGGACCAGCTGCCGCACGCCGAACCCGATGTTGACCGCGCTGACGAAGGCAACCCCGACGAACGTGGAGACCCAGCCCCGCGTCCCGGCGAGCAGGATCAGGGCGTGCAGCAGGAGGAACACGAAGATCGGCGCGACCGAGGCGCGCGCGCGGGCCACGCGCCAGATGGCGCGGCCGAAGCCGAAGACGATGGTGGTGGCCGGCCAGACGACGAGGAAGTGGTAGGCGGTCACGCCGTGGAACGAGAGGCCCTTCCACACGTCGGTGCCCCAGATGGCGCTGCCGATCATGGCGCCCGAGAGCACGAACACCGACTCGATCTGGTTGAGGAGGCCGAGCCGGTACACGCCGGTCTGGGTCTGTTCCCAGCAGGTGACCGCGGCCGCCGCCGGGATGAGCGCGATGAGCGCGATGGTCCAGAAGTGGGTGGCGCCGAGCGCCCAGGCCGTCATGACCGCGATGTAGACCGTGTTCAGGATGTCGAGGCCGTGGTCGAGGAACTCACCGAACGCGCTCGACTGCTTGGTGCGCCGCGCGTGGGCGCCGTCGGCGTTGTCGGCCCACAGGTAGACGTGGAGCAGGAGCATCGAGGCGATGAGCAGCCACCCGCGCTGGGGCCGCAGCGCCACGAGGAGGCCGACGGCGATCAGGTTGCACAGGTGCCCCGCGTGCGTGATGGTGTTGGGGTGCACCGAGGCGGGGATCAGCCCGAGCGACGGTTCCACGAGGAAGCGCTTGTAGTAGGGCAGGAGGATGGAGCGATCCTCGGCCGTGTAGACCGGCGCGGCTGACATCGCCGTCAGGATCCCACGACAAACAGGGACTCTGCAACGTTCGGCCAGAAAAAGCATCGCGGGGTGCGTACGCGCCTACGCGGACCCCTTGGTTCCTCCGTGCGGAACGCCGCGCACCGCGCTACGCGACGGACCGATGGAACGTAAGGGGTCGATGCTCCTCGCGCTCCGGGAGGCCGTCGAGAGCCGACCGGTGCGCACCGTGCGGGCGCTGTTCCTCCGCGCGAAGGACGCCGCGCCCAAGGTGCTCGAGAGCCTCGGCCGGGCGCCCCGGGCCGGGCGCGAGGAGCGCGTGCGTGGCCTCGACGGCGTGGTCACCCTCGCGCGCGATGGGTACGGCGTGCCCGGCGTCTTCGGCGGCACGCTCACCGACGTGGCGTTCGGCATGGGGTACGCGTGCGCCGAGGATCGCCTGTTCCAGATGGACCTCATGCGCGTCGCGCTGCGCGGCGAGCTCGCTGCCGTGCTCGGCGCGCGCCCCGTCGACGAAGGCCTGCCCTTCCGCCTCCCGCGGGGCGCCACGCTCGTCGACCTCGACGCCTTCACGCGCGCGCTCGGGTTCCGCGGCGCCGCCGAGGCGAGCTACGCGATCGCCTCCGCCGAGGCGCGCGCCTGGCTCGACGCGTACGCCGCCGGGGTCAACGCGTTCGTCGCCACCGGTCGGAGGCCGCTCGAGTCGTTGCTGCTCGACCTCGAACCCGGCCCCTTCACCGCCGTCGACAGCCTGCTCATCGGCAAGGGCGTGGCGTTCCAGCTCGGGTTCGCCTGGCGCTTCGCGCTCACCTTCGCGCGCATCGGCGGCGTGGTCTCGGCCGACAAGCTCCGCGCGCTCCTGCCCACCCACCCGCTCACGGTGACGGCGGGCACGCCGGACGCGATCGAGCCGGTGCTGCTCCACGCGCGCATGCTCGCCGGCGTGCTCGGCACCGAGGGCCTGCACCTCGGCTCCAACGCCTTCGCGCTCGCTCCCCACCGCACCTCGATCGGCCGGCCGATCGTGGCGAGCGATCCGCACATGCCGCTGCACGCGCCCTCGGTGATGTGGGAGGTGCGCCTCCGCGGCGGAGGCCTCGACGCGCGCGGCGCCACCATCCCGGGCGTGCCGGGCCTGCCCATCGGCCAGAACGCCCACGCGGCGTGGGGGATGACGGCGGGCTGGGGCGACGACAGCCAGGTGTGGCGGGAAGACCTCGGGGCCCTGCGCAAGGCCGGTCGCCTCGAGGTCACCCACGAGACGATCGCCGTGCGCGGGGAGGGTTCGCGCACCGTGCCCGTGGTGCGCACGCCGCGCGGCCCGATCGTGTCCGGCGCGACCGGGGACGCGGAGGCCATCGCGCTCCGCTGGTGCGGCGACACCGCCTCGCTCGAGACCGACGGCTCCCTCGCTCTGCTCCGCGCGCGCGACTTCGACGACCTCCGCGCGGCCGCGCGTCTGCACTCGGCGCCGACCTTGAACTTCGTCTTCGCCGATCGCGAGGGCCACCTCGGCTGGTGCTGGGCCGGGCGCGTCGCGCGGCGCCCCGACCCCACCGTCACGAGCCTCGATCTCCTCGACGGCGAGGACCCTCGCGGCCAGTGGGTGGGCGTGATCCCCGCCGACGAGCTCCCCTTCGCCCGCGATCCCGCGGACGGCGTCGTCGTCTCCGCCAACACGCGCCCCCACGGCGAGGGCTACCCCCACGCGCTCGGCGAGATCTTCGAGCCGCCGTTCCGCTACGCGCGCATCCGGGCGCTGATCGACGCCCACCGCGGCCCGCTCACCCTCGCCGATGTCGCGCGGATCCAGACCGACGTGCGGGCATCGTGGGCCACATCGGTGCGCGACGCCCTGCTCGAAGGTCTTCCGAACGACGACCTCGGGCTCCTCGAACGTCGCGGGCGCGAGGTCCTCCGCCGCATGCGGACCTGGGACGGACGCGCCGACGAGACCAGCGTCGGCGCCTCGTGCACGTACACCTTCCTCGACGCCTTCGTGCGCCACCTGCTCCTCGACGAGCTCGGCGACGACACCTTCGAGCGCTACTTCGAGCTGATGAACGCCGCCGCCCTGCCCCTGCTCTCGGCGGTGCGCGATCCGCGCTCCCCGTGGCTCGTCGGCCACGACCGCGCGACGCTCGTGCGTGACGCCTGCGCGATGGCCGAGGGCCGACTGCGCCGCCAGCGCGGCGAGGATCCCGCGCGGTGGCGCTGGGGCGACCTGCACACGATCACCTTCCGCCACCCCATGGCCGCCGTACCCGGGCTGCGCGCGGCGTCGTCTCCGGGACCGTTCCCCGGCCGCGGCGACGGCACCACGGTGAACATGGGCGAGTTCGAGCTGCGCGGCCGCTTCGGCGTGCGTGTCGGTCCGGTGCTGCGCTTCACGATGATCGCGGGGGCGCCGGGCGCTTCGCGCGGCGTGGTGGCCCCTGGTGAGAGCGGCGATCCGGCCTCGCGCCACTACCGCGACCAGATCGGCCTCTACCTCGAGGGCCGCGACCGCGCGGCGAGCTGGGAAGAGACCGACTTCTCGGCTTCTCGCCTCCGACTCGTCCCGGTCTGAACGAGGCGCTAGCTCAGGAGCTGCAGGACGATCGCGGCGGCGGGCGCGCCGAGGCCGAGCGCGAACGCGCCGAGGCGCTCCACCGTCTTGAGCGGCTTCCAGAGGGTGGCCTTCTTCGGCTCGTTGCCGAGGCCCTGGTCGATCTCGTACTGGCCCGGCCGGTGACCGAGGATGCCGAGCGCGAGCGACATGCCGCCGAACAGGCCCGCGCTCGGGAGCACGAAATGGAAGTGGATGATGTCGAGCAGCGCCGGCATCGTGGTGGCGGCCGCCACGAACAGCCCGAGCCCGACGAGGAAGATCTGCCAGGCGATCGGCTTGCGGCTGACCGTGCCCTGCTCCTGCCGCGCCTTGCGGATCATCGCGAGCATCTCCGGGTCGTCGGCGAAGACCTGCTCCGCGTTCTCGCCCGGACCCGCCTCCTTGTAGTGCTCCTGCATGCCGGTCTGTCCCGTCCTTCGGTGGCCCGTTACGAGCTAACGACGGCGCCGACGAACGAGCAAGCCACCCACGACCACCGCGAGCACGAGCGACGACCGATCGGCACGGTCGCCGAAACGACAGCCGCAGCCGCCGGCCGCGGCAGTCTCGGTGTCTGCGGGCGGGGCGGCGCCGTCGCCGGCCTGCCCGCGGATCTTGATGGTGAGCTTGGGCGAGAACGGGTCGTTCGACTGGACGACGATCGCGGTCTCGATCGGTCCGGGCGCGGTGGGCGTGATCGTGGCGCGCAGCGACTCCGTGGTGCCGGCGGCGACGTCGAGGTGCTTGGTCGTGACCACCGCGACCTTCGTCGGATCGTCGGCGTCGGCGGAGAGCGCGGCCTCGCCGGTGTCGAACACGGTGACCAGCACCGACGTCTCCTTGCCGACGGGGATGTTCCCGAGCTCGATCGGCGAGGGTCGCGCCTCGATGCGCGGCAACGGGAAGCGGAAGGCCACCGGGTCGAAGTCCCAGGCCTTCTCGCTGCGCGGCAAGGCCACGGGGATGTCGACCAGGTCGACGCTGAACTTGGATCCGAGGATCTCGAAGAAGAACCCGGGGACGAAGTGCAGGGTGGTCTGCTGCCCGAGCTGACCGTGCACGTTCATGGTGGTGTCGACGCCGGGCGACGACGCGAGCGCCAGCTTGGTGAACGGGTTGGTCGCGGTCACATCGGGCACGGTGCCCTTGCTCACGAGCTCGTCGAAGGCCACGCGGAGGGTCTGGTAGTCGGCCGCGAACTCCGCCTCGCCTTCGAGCTGGAAGCCGCCACCGATCCCGGGGATCGGGATGATCGAGTCGGTGATGTCGAGCTTGTAGAGCTCGAGCGGCTTGGTCTTGCCGCTCGTCTTGATCGGCGGCAGGCCGCTGCCGGCGAAGGCGAAGGGGTCGAACGCGGTGGTGGCCACCGTCGCGAGATCGACCTTGGGCACGCCCGGGATGTCGCCCGTCCAGGAGTAGGTCTTGCCGGCGACCTTCACCGTGAAGCGCGCCTGCGCCTTGACCACGAAGCCGTCGTCGATGGCGAGGAGCCCCGTGGCCGCCGTGCCCTTCGGCGTCAGGCGCAGCGGGTCGGGCCAGGTGGCGTCGACGGTGCCGCCGAGATCGACCCGCGTGCGCCCGTGCAGGTAGGCGAGCAGGCGCACCTGCACCGCGGCGTCCTTGGGCAACCAGCCGGTGTCGAAGTCGAAATCGGCGCCGATCTTCTCGGTCTTGGTGACCACGAACGGCCCGCGCTGACAGCGCAGATCGAACTTGCCGCACGAGGTGGCGACGACGCTCGGCGTGGCCGTGGGCTCGAGCGGCCAGTCGGCGCGCGCGTCGGCGGCGAGGGTGAGCGCGAGGCCGCCGGCGGCGGCGCCCGCGAAGGAGAGAGGGCGAAGGAAGGAAAACCACCGCATCGGCTTGTGGCGAGTCTAACCCGAGGGCAGGATTCGTGCACCGATGGACGCCGAAGGCTGGAACCTCACTCGCTTCGACAAGGGCACGGTCGACCCGGCCAAGGGTCACCTCGAGAGCACGTTCGTGAAGCTGAACGATCCCTCGGGCAAGCGCGCGCTGTGGGTGAAGGCCACCATCTTCGCCCCCACCGAGCGCACGAGCGGCGGTCCCCCGCACGAGCGCGGGCGCACGGTCGCCGAGTCGTGGGCCATCGCCTTCGACCGACTCCCCGACGACGCGCCGCCCACGAGCTACCGCGAGCACGCTCCCGGCGAGGGCTCGCCGCTGCGCCACGTCGCCGTCAAGCGCACGGTCGCCGTCGAGGAGGCCACGCTCGCCGGCACGCGGCCGTACCGCCTCGAGTGGGCGGGCGTCTCCTTCGACGGTCGGCGCCTCGTCGGCGAGATCGAGCACGGCTCGGCGGCCATCCGCTTCGACCTCGAGCTCTCGGCGCGCGACCCGTCGCCGCTCGTGCACTTCCCGTTCGCCTCGATGTACGAGGGCCGCTTCCCCAAGAGCAAGCTCGTGTCACCGATCTTCGACGCCCTCGCGAACGGGGAGATCGAGGTGCGCCGCAAGGACGGGCGCCGTACGTGGGAGGTCAAGGACTGGCCGGCCATGGAGGGGCACAACTGGGGCGTCGGTCACGCCGACCTCTACGCGTGGGCGCACGTCAACTGCTGGAACGAGCCCGAGGGGCGCGGCGTCGTGCTCGAGGGGTTCTCGGGCAAGGTGAAGGTGGGTCGGCTCACCACGCCGTTGATCACGCTGGTGGCGCTCCGCCACAAGGGCGTGCGCTACGAGGTGCACGGAGCCCTCGATCTCGCGCGTACCCGCGGACGCATCGAGCGGCTGCGGCGCTGGGAGTTCTCGGCCCACCAGGCCGGCGCGACGATCGAGGGCGACATCGAGCTCGTGCCCGACGACACCGTGGGCCTCTACTACCCGAACCCCACGGGCGAGATGACCTACTGCCTGAACTCCAAGATCGCGCGCGCGCGGCTGCGGTTCGCGCCGCGGGGCCGCGCCCCGCTGCTGCTCACGAGCGACGCGGCCGCGCTCGAGATCGGCACCCACGATCCCCGGCACGGGATCCGGATGTACGTGTGAAGCCGCGGGCCACGCTCTACCTCGGCGTCGTGGCCTGGGTCTGCGCGCTCGCCCTGATGCCGGCCGAGATCGCGGCGGGGCGCGCGCGCACCAAGGCCAGCGCGCGCACGGTCGGCACGGTCACCCTCGCGCTCGTGGCGGCGGTCCTCGTGCTGCACGGCCTGCCGCGTCGGCGCGCGGATTGATCAGGCCGCCTTCGCGCGGCGGAGCAGCTGCCCGGCGAGCACCACCACCACCACGGCGAGGACGATCGCCGGCAAGTCGAGCACGAGCGCGACCAGGGTGGCGTCGGTCACGTGAGGCCCCCCGGACAGGAGGATGGAGAGCGGGAACGCGAGGCCGGCCAGCGGCGCCCCGACGCTCACCGCGGTGGCGTACGTGGAGTGCCAGGGCTTCACCGGCCCCGACCTGAACGCGAGGGTGACCGCGACCAGCACCACGAGGAGGATCAGCGCGGGCACCCCCAGGAACATGCCGAACACGATCACCGCGAGCCCGGACATGTCGGTCGCGGTGGCCGGAGCCGGAGCGGTGAGGAGCGCGCCCGCGACGGCCGACGAGCAGACGGACGCGACCCGGCGAGGTGAGGCGATCACGCGGAGAGACTAGAGAGGTCGGCGGTCACCCGCCACACGTGCCGTTGTTGCACTTCGGCGCGGTCGTCGGGCAGTCCTTGTCCGACTTGCACGCGACGCACTTCTTGTCGCGGCAGAACGGGGTCGCGCCCGCGCAGTTCTTGTCGCTGGTGCACTGGACACAGCGCTCCCCGTCGCAGACCGGCGTCGCCCCCGAGCAGTCCGCGTTGGTCAGGCACGCCGCGCACTCGCCCGTCGACACGTTGCAGATCGGCGCGGTGGCCGGGCAGCCCGCGTTCGAGGTGCAGCCCGCGCGGCAGGTGCCCTCGCTGCGACAGATGGGCGTGCCCGCGGGGCAGTCCGCGCTGGTGAGGCACTGGACGCAGCGACCTGCGGACCGCAAGCAGTGGGGCGCCGCGGTGCCGCACTGACTGTCCACGAGGCAGCCGATGCACTGCTTGGTGACCGGATCGCAGAACGGTCGGGTGGTGCCGGCGCAATCCGCGTCGCCGGCGCAGCCGACGCAGGCCCCGGTGGCGGCGTCGCACTTGGGCGCGTCTCCCGAGCACGACGTCGCGGTGCACGCCGGCTTGCAGGTGTGATCGCGCGGCGTGCACGCCGGGGCCGAGGCCGGACAGTCGGCGTTCGACGCGCACAGCTCGCACTTGCCGAGCAGGCAGCGCGGGCGACCGGCGGGGCACGCGGCGTCGTTGACGCAGTCGACACACCCGAGGGTCGGATCGCACGTCTGCGGTGCGGTGCACCCCTTGCCGCACGCGCCCCCGAGACCCGCGCCGCCAGGGTCGATGGAGGTGGTCGAGGAACAGGCGAACCCCAGTGCGCCCATGGTGCCGAGGACCCAGACCATGGCGAGAAGACGATGCGTCATGCTGCCCCGGTACCAAGATGCCCCAGGCAGCAGGCAGCCTCCCTGTACGATTCCGTCAGAACCAGAATCTGGCCCCAGCTCCGCCCGACCAGCCGATCAGCGAGAGCGTCCCCCGGTCCTCGTCGCCGACCCGGACCCGGGTGCGGGGCAACGTGAGCAGGGGGCCCGTCTCGGCGAAGAACGCGAACCGGGGACCGAGCGCGTAGGACGCGTGGAGGAACGGGGAGACCTCGAAGATCCAGCGGGAGCGCGTGATGTCCCCGTCTGCCCGGTGTCGTTCGACCCACTGGTGGCCGATCGCCACGTCAGCGCCCAGTGCGACGCGCCACCGTGCGCGCTCGAGCAGCACCCCGGCGCCCCCCACGGCGAGCCGGACCGACAGCACCTCGGCGTCGGCCTGGCTGCTCGAGCCGAGCCGGAACGTGCTCGACGCCCGGAGCCAGCCCTCGTCGAAGCGCAGCAGCGCGCCGAGCCGCGCGCCGAACGAGCCCTCGTCGACGTCGAAGCCGTGCGCGACGTCGATCGCCAGATCGAGCCCGTAGACCAGCCGGAGCGCACGCGGAGCGGGCGTCGGTCGCCCCGCTGCGACCGCCCCCTCGAGCATCGAGGACAGGACGAGGCCCACCGTGCGACCGCGTTCGTCCTCTTGATCGGAGGCGGTGAAGGTCAGGTCGCGGTCGGCGAAGTCCCTTCCGCCCGTCCCCACGTGCAGGTGCACGCTCGCGTGGTCGGGGTGGCTCCACGCGATCTCGACCACCGCGCTCGAGGCGGTCGAGGTGCGGAGCGCGACGAGCTTGTCGTCGTCGAGCGGCTTCTGCACCTCGCGGACGAGGACCTGCTCGCCGGCCACCAGCGTGCCCCGCATCGCGACGATGGCGGCGTCGGCGGGGGGACAGTGGAGCTCCCCCGCGGACAGCACCACCACGACCACGATCGTGCCCGGCATCGAGACGAACCTACCGCGAACCGTGGGTCATGGTGTGGGGCAGCTCGCTGCTTCGAGGCAGAGCGGGCTGCCGCCGGCGAGCAGAGGCGGACAGCACCGCGGGCGGTCCCCCACGCACGCCGCGCACGGGCACGCCTTGCAGAACGCGGCGCCCACGTACTCGCGGCACTCGCCCGCGACGCAGACGCGATCGACGTCGCACTTGCGCCCGCACTCGCCGCAGTTGGCGTTGCTGGTCGAGAGATCGACGCACGACCCCGTGCACTCGGTGAGGCTCCCCGCGCACTTGGCCACGCAGGTGCTACCGGCGCAGACGAGCCCGCCACTGCAGGCCTTGCCGCAACCCCCGCAGTTCGCCGGATCGTTGCGGGTGTCGACGCAGGTGCCGGCGCAGTTGGTGGCGTTGGGGCGACAGGTGCACGCGCTGCCCACGCACATCTCCCCCGCGGCGCAGCGCTTGCCGCAGGCGCCGCAGTGGTCGGCGTTGCTGGTCACGTCGGTGCAGGTCGCGCCGATGCCCCCGCACTTGCCGCTCGCGGGACACCCGCAGACGCCGCCGAGGCAGCTGGGGGTCGATCCGCTGCACACCTTGCCGCAACCACCGCAGTGGGCGGGATCGGAGGTGGTGTCCACACACAAGGTGCCACACAGTGTCGCCGTGCACCCCGCTTCGGCGGTGTCCAGCGGTCCGTCGCTCGCATCGGCATCATCCTCGACCACGACGGTGTCACCGGGAGCAGCGTCTTCAGCGGGAAACAGGAGATCCGCGCCGCTGCAGCCAGCGAGCGCCAGGCCCACCAGCTGCGCCGACCACCTACCTGCCCGCTCCATCCACCTGCTCAGTACCACCGAGAAGCGCCCGACAGGCACGAGAACAGCCTGATGGGCCGGGGGTCGCGGTACCATGGAGTCGTGTCGTCCCGCCCTGCCCTCCGACTGGTCGCTCCCACGCGCGGAGCTGCCGTTCCGTCGGAGGACGAGGCTCCGGAGTCGTTCGTCCAGAAGGGCGTCCAGAAGGGCGCAGAGACCCTGCGCGGCGACGGCCGCCGGCCCACCCTCGACGACCTCGAGATCGTCAACGGCATCCTCGCCGGAGACCCGTCCGTCGCCACGGCGTTCCACGATCGGGCACGTCCCCGGATCGACGCGACCATCGTGCGACTCCTCGGCCGTCGCGAGGTCGATCACGAGGACTCGGTCCAGAACGTCCTCATCGCGATCGTCGACTCGCTGCCCCGCTTCCGCGGCGAGTGCTCGCTGGACACCTGGGTGGCCCGCATCACCGCGCACACGATCTGGAAGGAGCTCCGCCGGCGCACCACGGCCCGGAAGATCTTCGACCCGGCCGAGCTCGATCCGGAGTCGCTCATGGGCGAGCCCGATCTCGAGCACCGCATCGGCACCAAGAACCTCCTCGGCAAGGTGCGCGAGCACCTCGCGGCGCTCGACCCGCAGAAGTCGTGGACCCTCGTTCTCCACGACGTGGCGGGGTTCGACCTGCGGGAGGTGGCCGAGATCACCGAGGTGAGCGTGGCCGCGGCCCAGTCCCGGCTCGTGCGCGGCCGCCGCGACCTCGAAGAACGCCTCCGCGACGACCCGGAGTTCCGCGAACTGCTCCAGCGAGGTGGCCGATGAGCGACCGTCCCCTCTTCGCCCAGCTGGCCACCGATGCCCTCGCCAAGGCGGCGCCGGTCGAGACCCGTGGCCCCACCGAGCTCGAGCGGGCGCGCGCCATCGCCGTGG
>CAZUZY010000191.1:0-15513 GCA_964624885.1 uncultured Polyangiales bacterium
GAGCGCACCCTCGGTCGGCAAGCCCGGGCCCTTGCCGCCCTCGGCGCAGGCCTCGATGACCGCGGGCGACGCCGCGGCCGACGCCGACGACTGGACCAAGGCCGAGGCGGCCTATGCGAAGGCCGCGTCCGCCGCGCCCAAGCACGCCGCTCCCCTGGTGGGCCAGGCCAAGGCCATCCTGCGGGGTCTCGGCGTGCCGTTCGATCTCGGCTCGGCCAAGGGCGACCCCAAGCGCGAGAAGCGCGTCGCGGAGGCCAAGAAGCTCCTCGCCAGCGCGCAGAAGCTCGAGCCCGAAGCCAAGGCCGCGTGGATCGAGTCCGGGCGCGCGGCGTTGATGCTCGGCGACAGCGAGGGCGCCCTCGCCGACCTGGACCGCGCGGTGACCCTCGCGCCGGACGACGCCGAGGCCACGAGCGCGCGCGGCATCGCCCGGCTCGCCACCGGCAAGCACGACCTCGCGCTCAAGGACCTCAAGCGCGCCGCCGACCTCGAGCCCACGGTCGCCGCGCGCCGCCGCAACTACGCGACCGCGCTGCTGATGGTCGGTCGCGCCGGCGACGCGGTGAAGGCCTACGACGAGGCGGTCAAGCTCGACCCGAACGATCCAGGCATCCGCAACGATCTCGGCGCCGCGCTGCTCCAGCTCGGGGACGGTCCTCGTGCGGTCAAGGAGCTCGAGATCGCGGTCAAGCAAGCCCCCAAGGAGCCGGTGTTCCGCGTGGTGCTCGGGTTCGCCTACCAGTCGGTCAAGCGCTGGGCGGACGCCGAGGCCTCGTACAAGGAGGCGCTCAAGCTGGACGACAAGCGCATCTCGGCGTGGATCAACCTCGCGAGCCTCTACGTCCAGACCAACAAGAAGGACGACGCGCGGGCCGCCCTCAAGAAGGCGCTGGCCATCGATCCCAAGGACGCGCGCGCGCTCGCCATGCTCGAGGACCTCGACAAGCCGGCGAAGCCCGCGCCCGCACCCGCACCTTCCACCCCGGTCAAGAGCGAGCCACCCCCGCCCAAGCCGAAGTGAATCCGGCCTTCGCGGAGCGAGCGCCGTCCTGCCGCGTCCGTAGTAAGGTCCGCCGCACGAATGGCGGCGCGGCGAGCGAGAGAGGTGGCCGACAAGGCCGAGGCGGGCGCGAGCGATCCGGTCGCGGCCGCGCGCAAGGCGCTCCTCGAGGGGGTGGGGCTCGAGGTCGCGGCGTCCTTCCCGGGCATCACCCGGCTCGGCGGGCAGGTCGTGGCGGCGCTCTACCTCTCGTACGAGGGAGACAAGCGCGGAGGCGCGCCGGACCGTCCGCGCGAGCTCGGCCTCTCGATGGACGAGCTGTCGGCGGAGCTCGGGCGCAGCAAGAGCAACGTGTTCGCCAACCTGCGGGCCCTCGAGGCGGCGGGGATCGTCGAGCGTCGGCGGGCGGCGGGCGCGCGCCACGACCGCTTCGCGTTGCGCGGGCCTTACCCCGACGTCCTCGTCGGGGGCTACGTCGGGCGCCTCCGTCGCATGGTCGTCGACAAGCGCAAGCTCGTCGACCGGGCCCTCGGGCTGCTCGGCGAGGCGCGGGGCGCGGAGGCCGACCACCTGCGCCACAAGCTCGAGGAGCTCGGGCGCAAGTACGGGCTGTTCGGCGACGTCTTCAACCGCGTGGGCGCTGCGCTCGACGGGCCCATCGACCTCGAGCCGCTGCTCCGCGAGATCCCGCCCGAGTGGCTCGACGCGATCGGCGACTACCTGCGCAAGAGGGACCGCGGCTGATGGCCGGCGCGGCGACGCGCTGGCTCGGCAAGGGGAAGGGGCAAGGGCGCGCCGACCTCGTGCTCGGGCTGTTCGTGGCGGCCATCGTCGGCCTCCTCGTCGTGCCCGTGCCGCCGGGGCTGCTCGACGTGCTGCTCGCGTCGTCGCTGTCGTTCGCGGTGGTGGTGCTGCTGGTCGTGCTCTACGTGCCCGACGCCCTCGCGGTCGCGACCTTCCCCACGCTGCTGCTCCTCGGCACGCTCTATCGGCTCGCGCTGAACGTCTCCACCTCGCGGCTCATCCTGCTCAAGGGCGACGCCGGCGAGGTGATCCGCGCGTTCGGCAACTTCGTCGTGCGCGGCAACTACCTGGTGGGGGCGATCGTGTTCGCCATCCTCACCATCATCCAGTTCGTGGTCATCGCCAAGGGCAGCGAGCGCGTGGCCGAGGTGGCTGCGCGGTTCGCCCTCGACGCGATGCCCGGCAAGCAGATGGCCATCGACGCCGAGCTCCGCGCGGGCACCATCGACGCGGCCGAGGCGCGGCGAAGGAGGAGGGGGCTGTCGCGCGAGTCACAGTTCTACGGCGCGATGGACGGCGCGATGAAGTTCGTCAAAGGCGACGTCGTCGCGAGCCTCATCATCACCGCGGTGAACATCCTCGGCGGCCTCGCGGTCGGCGTGCTCCAGCGCGACATGGCGGCCGGCGATGCATTGAAACGTTATGGGTTGCTCACCATCGGCGACGGCCTCGTCACCCAGATCCCGGCCCTCGTCACGTCGACCGCCGCGGGCCTGCTCGTCACCCGCGTGGCCTCGGAGGAGCCCGGGTCGGCGCTCGGCGCGGAGCTCTCGGCGCAGGTGTTCGGCAACCCGCGCGCGCTCCTGTCGGCGGCGGCGCTGGTGTTCGTCCTCGCGGCGGTGCCGGGGTTGCCCGCGGTGCCGTTCGTGGCCATCGGCGGCCTGCTCGCGCTGCTCGGTCAGCGGCGCCTCGCCGCGGAGGGGCGCGCGCGTCGCGAGTCGGTCCAGGGCGGCGCCGTGGGGGGACGGCCCTCGCCCATGCGCAGCGAGCGCGCGGTGGGCGCGCCCACCTTCGTACCGATGGTGGTGCCGTGGTCGATCGACCTCGCGCCGAGCTTCGCGGGCGAGCTCGACGAGCTCGGAGGCGACGAGGCCGAGGGCCTGCGGGCCCGCCTCGGGGCGCTGCGCACGGTGCTGTTCCAGGACCTCGGGCTGCCGCTGCCGGCCCCGCGGGTGGCCATCCACCCCGATCTCCCCGACCGGGGCGCGGTGATCTCGGTCCGCGAGGTGCCGGTCGCGGTGGTGCAGGGGAGCGCCGAAGAGGTGGTCGCGGCGGCGCGTGGCGTGCTCGAGCGGCGCGCCCACGAGCTCCTCGGGATCGGCGAGACGCAGCTCCTCCTCGACGCGCTCGAGGAGGTGAACCCGGCGCTCGTGCGGCAGCTCGTGCCGAAGCCGATCCCGGTGACGCTCCTCGCCGACGTGCTGCGCCGCCTGCTCGAGGAGCAGATCGGCATCCGCGACCTGCGCACGATCCTCGAGGGCATCGCGCCGGTGGCGGTGGTCGACAAGGACCCGCTTGCGCTCGCCGAGACGGCGCGGGCGGCGCTGCGGCGCGCGATCACGCATCGGCTGACCGGCGGGGCCGGGGCGCTGCCGGTGCTGGTGCTCGAGCCGGTGGTCGAGGACACGGTGCGCGGCGCGATCACGCGCACGACGGCGGGGGCGTTCCTCACGCTCGCGCCGTCGGCGGCGCGGGAGGTCGTGCGCAGCATCGCCCGTGCGCTCTCCGAGGCGGAGCCCGCGGCCGGTCGGCCGGACGTGTTGCTCGCCTCGCCCGACGTGCGGCGGTTCTTCCGCAAGCTGGTGGAGACAGAGCTGCCAGACCTGAAGGTGGTGAGCTTCGCGGAGCTCGAGCCGGAGCTGCGCCTCGAGACGCGCGCGCGGGTGGGGCTGTAGGGTCAGAGCAACGCGCGCTCTTTCGCGAGGGCGCGGAGCCGTTCCTTCACGTACTGGAAGCGCTTGCGGAGACGCGCCGCCTCGCGCGTGAGATCGGCGCCGTCGTCCTCGGCGAACACGCGCGCGAGCTCGAGCCAGGGGAGCGAGCGATCCACGCGCAGCACCAGCAGCATCCGGTCGGCCTCCGGCAGCTGGTCCCGGAGCGTGGCGATCGCGTCTCTGCGGGTCGTCCCGAGGTGCGACGGGGTGGCCGTGCGCAGCTGCTCGGCGACGAGCGAGTAGACGTCGCCGTCGGTGAGCGACACGCGTGGACCGCGCGGTCCGGTGTCTCGTCGGGCATCGCGGACCGCGTGTCGTGCGAGCAGGTACACCCACGTGCGCATCGAGCAGTCGCCCACGAACGACGGCATGGTGCGGAACAGACGCTCGGCGAACAGCTGGTAGGCGTCGTCGGCGACGGCTTCGTCGCGCAGCACGCCGCGCAGGAACGAGAGCACCTCTGGCCCGTGGGCGCGCAGCGCCTCGGTGGTCCGGCGGCCGGGGTCGATCTCGTTCACGGCGCCACCAGCACGTCGAGCCAGCGGAAGCCCACGACCGAGCTCGCAGCGATCACGCCCACGGCGCCGCGCGGCAGCCCGACCCGTGCAAAGCGGAAGGGGGGCGTCGACCACCCGGTGGAGGCGTCCTTGGTCAGCGTGTCGGCGGCGTGCTCCGGGTCGAACATCCGACACTCGAGCTCGTCCAGGTCGGGATCGTCGGCGGCGGGACGGAGGGTGGCGCGCACGCCGATGGGGCGCTTGCTGTCGACCTTCAGGGGCACGCCCTCGGACTGGGTCGGAGCACACGCCTCCCCCACGCACCCGGCCGGAGGTGGCCGCAACACGAACAGCCCCGTGAAGTCCACGCCGCACCCGACGTAGTCGTGGCGCTCTCCGACCTCGTGGACCCGCAGGAGCACGCCGCCGACCCCGTATCCGCTCCGCAGCTCGAGGACGGCGGTGGCGACGACCACGCGGTCGTCGAGCGCGTCGCCGAGGGCGACGAACGCCGGCCCCGGGGTCCGGTAGTCGCCGCCGACGGCGAGGTCGGCGCCCAGGACCGGCGCGATCGGCGCCGAGGTCGCGAGGCTCGTCGCGGGCCACGCGAAGTGGTCGGCGAAGGGCTCGAAGTGCAGCCGCCGCCACGCAGTCCCGAAAGGCAACGGGCGACAGGCATCGCCGATCTTCGCCCCGACCTTCGGAGTGTCGGCGATCCCGGGGCAACCGTCGCAGCGGTCGGGGACGCCGTCGCAGTCCTCGTCGTGTCCTTCGCACCAGGTGCCGTCGGGCGCCCGATACGAAGTGCTCGGGCAGAGGGGCGCGGCCCATGCGTCGTGGCCGGCGTCCGGCACGTAGAGCTCGATGGGCTCGGCCTGGCAGCCGAGCGCCGCCGCGAGGAGCACCATGGCCTCGGGCGTTCTCATCAGAAGGCCCCTCGGAGGCCGACGTACACCCCGTTGCCCGCGGTCTGCACCACCGGCGACCACGCGGCCGTCGCGGGCGTCGTCGACAGCCGCACCACGCCGATCATGGCCAGCGCCGCGCCCACGCCGAGGCCCACGAACGCGCCGGTGCGGACGGCGCTCCAGGTGAGGAGGGCGCTCCGCTCGGACGCCAGCGTGTCGCGACGATCCTCGGGCGCGGCGAGGCAGCGATCGCCGTCGAGCTTCTCTTTCGGACAGAGGGCGACGATGGTGCTCCGGTGCGCCGGGATCGACAGCGACGCGAGGATCACCGTGGCGAGGCTCGCGCCGGCGACGCTGCCGCCCGCGACGACGAGGGACCAGGTCCACGGCCGGGTCGACCCACCGGGTGGTTCGGCGACCTCGGGCACCGCGCGCGCGACGGGCCGCTCGGGCGCGGGCGCTGTGAAGTCGACGTCGACGATCGCGCCCGGGGCCACCGTGACCCGACGGGTGGCCGTGCCGCCGAGCAGGGACACCTCGACGGGCCCGGCGAACACCACCACTGGCTTGTCGCTCGGGAGCACGGCGCGTTCGCGCTGCAGCACCACGACCCGCCCACCTGCGGGCCCGCGGATGCGGAGGCGGGCGATGGTCGTCCGGTGATCGTCGAGGAAGGTCTGGGCCGTCTTGCGCGCCGGCCCGTCGAGGCCGAGCGCGAGGGCATCCTCGAACGCCTCGAACGCCAGATCATCGGCGCGCAGGTGCGCCGCGATGGTTCCGATCTCGTAGCGGGTCTCGCGCGTCGTGCGGATCGATTCGACGGCGCGCATGGCCCGGAGTGCTGCCTCCCAGTCGGAGGGGGCGTTCGACTGGATCGCCGTCTCCTTCAGCCCGATCGCCTGCGAGAGGGCGGCGTCGTAGGCGTCGGCGCGCGCATTCGCTGCGAGCAGGCTCCAAGAGCAACCGATCAGCAGCAGGACCGCGCGCCTCACTGGCAGACCTCCGCGACGCACCAGCCGCTGGCGCACTCCGCCGAGAGGTGGCAAGCGCCGCCGCGTGCGGTCCGCGACGCGGCGCTCGGGCTCGTCGACGGAGGGGGCGCGAGCGAGGCTGCGCGCAGGGACGGCGCGGGCTTCGGCGGGGCCACGACCGAGGGGGTCGCGCGAGGGGGGGCCGCCGCGACGGTCGGTGAGGGGTTCTCGGCCGTCGATCCCGCGAGCGCGGTCGTGCTCGCCGGGCTCGGGGTGGGGGCCACGACGACCAGCGACGGGGGGCCCGCCGTCGACGGACGCCGGTTGGCCGCGAGACCCGCGATCAACACGGTCGCTGCCGCGGCGACGGTCATGGCCACGCCGAGCGGCACGGTGCGGGCGGGGCGCGCGGCGAGGGCGAGCTCCACCGCGCGCATGTCGGGGCGTCGCGCCGGATCGGCGAGGCAGCGGCGGACGAGATCGTCGAGCTCGTCCGCGAGCACGCGCACCGACGATGGCCGCTGGCCCGTGAGCAGCTCGTGCAGCAGGACGCCGAACGCGTACACGTCGGCGTGAGCGGACGCGTCTCGCTCGGGTGGCATGTAGCCCGGCGTCCCGCCGCGGCCGCTTTCGGGCCCGTCGGCCGGCAACGCGATCCCGAAGTCGAGCAGCTTTGCGCCGCGCGGGCCGACCATGACGTTCTCGGGTTTCAGATCGCGATGGACCACGCCCCGCGCGTGGGCGTGCGCCAGCGCGGCGGCCACCTCTCTCGCGACGCAGAGGGCCTCGGCGCGCGGCAGCCCACCGCGCAGCCTCGCGCGGAGCGACACCCCCTCGACGAGCTCCATCGCGATGAACACCCGCTCCCCCTCGACGCCGGCGTCGAACACCGTCGCCACGTGAGGATGGTCGAGGCGCGCGGCCAGACGCGCTTCCCGCAGCACGTCGGCGGTCGCTCTCGAGGCGGTGAGGAGCTTCAGGGCGACCGGGCGTTGCAGGACGCGATCGGTCGCGCGGTGAACGACACCCATGCCACCGCGCCCCAGCAGGCCCTCGACCTGGTAGCGGCCGACGACGGTCCCCGCGACGAGCGGGGTCGGGGCGCCCCGGGTCGCCGCGGCGGCGCGCAGGAACGAATCGGGGGTCGACCCGGTGTCCTCGGCCAGCGTCGCGCTCATGGCGGAGGGAGCCGGATGCGGGTGGCGATCCCGTAGTACCCCGACGGCGGCTTGGTCATGCCGTTCACCGGGCTCGTGAACGTCCGCCAGGTCCGCACGGCCGCGGAGTGGTCGAGGCCGTGGAGGAACGCGTGCGAGTACCAGAACGACTCGGTGTGCAGATCGCTCCACGGGTTCTCGGCGCACCGATCGCACGACGCCGCGAACTCCGGCGCGTAGGCCGGGACGAGCTCGTGCGCCAGCCACGCGTAGCTCGGGGCGGCGATGCTGCCGTCGTGCGTGAGGCCGTCGACCGGGTAGGGCGGGCTCGCCTGGAAGTTGCCGAGCACGATGGCCGGCTCGGAGCCAGCCACCGCGCGCACGTGGGCCACGAGCTTCTTGGTCTGCAAGAGGTTCTCTGCCGCGAAGGCGGTGGGGCTGGTCTCGGCGCCATCCCCGAACGGACCCGTGTAGGGCACGAGGGGGTTGATGCTGATCCGGGTGAGCGACGCGCAGAAGACCCACGTCGGCGCCGCGCCGGGCTTGTGCACGCGCGCGCGGAGGAAGCCCACGCGGTGTCCGGTCGCGCCGACGAGGTGCAGACCGACGTCCGTCAGCGGGTGGCGCGAGAGGAGGATCGCGTCGTTGTTCCCGTCGTAGGCCGTGGTCGTGGTGCGGGTCGCGCAGGCCTCCCCGATCTGCGCGAGGGTGGCGTCCGAGGAGTAGAAGAGGGTCCGCCCGCAGAACAGGCAGCGTGGCCAGGGGCTCACCGCGTGC
The DNA here is from genome assembly GCA_964624885.1 of uncultured Polyangiales bacterium. Lineage (GTDB taxonomy): Bacteria > Myxococcota_A > Polyangia > Polyangiales > JADJMO01 > JADJMO01. The sequence continues at coordinate 8,049 of CAZUZY010000191.1, forward strand.
TGGAGGAGGTTGCAGGGCTCCATGCACTGTCCCGCGGTCGGGCGCACGTGCAGGTTGGTCTCGTCGCCGTAGCACTCGCGCGCGATGCAGCGACCGACGTCCAGCAGCCGCTCGAGAGCCTCCCCCTCGCACGCGGGTTCCGTGGGCACCGCTGGGATGGCTCCGGTCTGGTCGGTGGGGTCGTCGACGTTCGTCGCCAGATCGGTGGCCACGTGCGCCTGGTACGGGAACGCAGTGGCCGTCTCGCGCAGCCGCGCGCGATCGTCCGCGCGGTAGACGTTGGTGAGGCAGAGGACGTCGGCCTCGCTCTTCGCGACCGCCTGCGCCACCGCGGTCCTCCGCTCGGCGAAGCCGAGGGCGAAGTCGGTCTCGAGGTTGCCGGTCCAGGTCGCGACGACGAGCTCCTGGGGGGCCGGATCGGGCTGGTCCGACCCGCACCCCAGACCAAGGACGAGCAGCGCGAGCCCCCTCCGCATGACGAAAGAGTAACCCGGCCATCACATCGTTTTCCAGCCTGCGTCCACCAGGAAGGAGGTCTGCATGTCCTGGTGGAAGCCGTCGTCGTGGGTCTTGCTGGTGGGAGCGTGTGGGTGCCACGGGAACGGGGCCGTCGATCCCCCCGACGCGCAGACGGACAGCGTCCCCGCGGACGTCGCCGACGGGGCCGCCGACACCGCCGAGGCCTCCACGCCCGCCGACTTCTCGAGCCTCGGCGCGACCATCGAGGCCGAGCGCAAGACGACCAGCGCCGTCGGCTGCACGGTCTCGATCCGCCATCGCGGCAGGGTCGCCTTCACGGGGGCCTTCGGCGCACGGGTCGACTCGACCAAGCCGCTGCAGACGTCGACGACGATGCGCATCGCGTCGGTCTCCAAGCTCCTCACCGCCGTGACCCTGCTCCGGTTGATCGAGGCTGGGAAGCTGAGCCTCGCCACCAAGGTCGTCGACGTCCTCCCCGGCTTCGCCCTCGCGGGCGCTCCAGGCGAGGCGGGCCTGATCACCGTCCGGCACCTCCTCACGCACACCTCGGGCATCGGCGACGGCACCGCCGACGAGTGGAAGGCCGAGCCCAAGGACGACGGGATGCTCGCGCGCTACGTGACCGCGGTCGTCCCGAGCTACCTGCTGCAGTTCCGGCCCGGCCGTACCTACGACTACACCAACGTCGGCTACGACGTGGCCGGCGCGGTCGCCGAGAAGGTCGGAGGCAAGCCGTTCGCCCAGCTGGTGCAGGCCGAGGTGCTCGGCCGGCTCGGCATGAAGCGCACCTTCGCCGACGCGGCCGCGGTGCTGGCCGACGGCGACTTCTCGAGCGGTCGGGGCTCGGCCGGCCTCACCATCGATCCGACGATCGACTGGTCGCCGGCGGGCGCTCCGTCGGGGCGCGGCTCGGCCTACCACGCCTCGGTGGACGACCTCGCCGAGCTCGCGCGCTTCGTGCTGTCGGGCGACGCGACCGTGCTGACTCCGGCGACGTGGTCGAGCATGACGGTCGACCCCGTGGACACCGAGGCGCCGTGGTCGGTCGGCCTCTACCACGGCGAGCGCAGCGGGCTCGGCCTCCAGATCCACGACGGCGTACTGATCGGCGAGACGTACCACCCCGTGCGCCTGCACGGTCACTGGGGGAGCGGGCGGGGCTACGCGTCGATGCTGTGGGCGGCCCCGGAGCTCGACTTCGCGTTCGTGTCCCTGTGCAACGGGCACGACGGCTTCCTCGACCAGAGCTTCCTGCGCGCGCTCGAGATCGCCGGGCTCACCGCGACGGCGCCGCGCCCCGCCGTCGGCGTCGACCCCGCGCTGTTCCCGAAGCTGGTCGGCACCTATCACGAGCCGCGTGCACTCGGAGACGTCGTGGTGAAGCTGGTCGACGGGAAGCTCGTCGCCGCGGTCCCCACCTATCCAGACCAGCTCCTCGCCCCGGAGCACGGCCTCGGCTTCCAGCTCGACGTGCGGGCCGATCCGTTCAACCAGGACGGCGTCGTCCGCTTCGTGCTGGACGCCACGGGCAAGCCGGAGCTCCTGCGCAACCGCTACTGGGTGGCCAAGCGGGTCGAGTGAGAACGTCCATGCAGCACCCCTCGAGTGTTCCTCCGTTCCTGCTCGCCCTCTGCGCCGTCCTGTCGGCGTGTGGCGCGAACGTGCGAGGGGAGGCGGACTGCTCTGTCGCCTCCGTCGACAGCGGCCCCACGCTCGACGGCGCCGTGGCGTGGGAGAGCGCGCCGCCGGTCGACTGCGCGCCGGTGCGGGTCGAGGCCGCTCCGGTCTCGGGAATCGTCTGGGTGCCGTGCAGCGACGCGCCCGCGTGCGACGAGACGGAGGACGCGGGGGTGCAGTCGGATGGGAAGGCGCTGCGACTCGTCGTCGTGCGCGAGGTCGGCGAGGCGCGCTGGATCGTGATCACTTCGCTCGAGGGGAGCGTCGTGCTGACCACCCGTGAGTCCTCGTCGTGCGGCCGTTCGTCCGTCATCCTCGGCCCCCTCGGCGTCGCGGTCGTGCGGAACGATCCCCCCGCCATCCACGCCGCTGCGTGGGGCTCGACGGGGCCCATGCGGGTGTTCGCCCTGGGTGGGATGGGGCAGACGGTGTACGTCGGGGCGCGCTCGTTCTTCCCGGTGTTCGCCGATCCGCCGGACTTCTTGGTGACGGCCGTCGACGGCGCCACCGGCGTGACCACGAAGGTCGGGACGTTCCCGCTGTTCGGCGGTCCCGTCGGGGTCGCCGACGACCTGCTCGTCCGCAAGGGCGATCAGATGGCCCTGCTCACGACCGCCGGGCTCGAACCGCTCGTGGGTGCGCCGCCGGCTCCCGCCCGGTTCGCCGTCGATCGCCCGCGGGCGGAGATTCTTGCCGTCGAGGGGAAGTGGGCCGTCGGCCGGTTCGACGTGTTCCGCGTCTCCCCCTCGGGATCGGTGCCCGTAGGATGGATGGCCGTCCCGAAGGACGGCGGTGACAGCGAGTCGTGGTTCCGCGCGAACGACGGAGTCCTCGCGCTCTCGGTCGGCGGCGCGCGCGAGGTGCTCCGCACGGGGGACGGGCAGCGCCTACGCGCCGCGTTCCCCTACGTGGCCGGGGGACGCCTCGGAGACCTGACGCTGTACGAGGATCTCGCGCACGTCGATGCAACCTGGTTGCTCACGCGGAAGTCCGGCCACCTGCGTCGACGCCGACTCACGACGCTGGAGGTCTTGCCTTAACCGGGCCTCTCACCCGCGTTCCACCGCGGGGGGACGGAGGCGATCCTCGAACGGCGTCCCGTCGTCCTTCCAGTCCGCGTAGACGCCGACCAGGCCGCAGCGCCCGCAGCGACAGCCCACGTACCACCACCGCACGTCGTCGCTGTCGGCGTAGAGCGCCGCGCCCACGATCACCTCGAACGCGCGCTGCCCGCAGAGGCACTCGCAGAGCAGAGCCTCCTCGAGGATCCCCGCGCCCACGAACTGCTCGCTGTCCGCGACGAAGCCGCGCTCGCCGCAGGCGGTGCAGGCGAGGGCGGCCCCGTCCTCCTCCTCGTCCGCGCCGAGGTGGAACGTGCGACCGCCGCAGGCGCAGGCCGGCGCGTGGTCCCGTGCCAGGGGGTACCCGTTCGCGCGCGCGTAGCGGCGCATCTCCTCCCGGAGATCGGCGAGGTCGTCGCCGTACCACTGCTTGCCCTTCTTGCGCAGCACGCGGGCAGCGTAGCCGGCCGCGTGGTAACGAGCACCGATGAAGGGCACGCTGCTCCACCGCGACTTCCACTCCCCCGCGCTCGGCGAGCGCCGTGGCTATGTCGTGTACCTGCCGGCGGGCCACGTCTCGGGGCGGCGCTTCCCGACGCTGTATCTCCTGCACGGCGCCCTCGACTGGGAGCGCACGTGGGTCGAGAAGGGGGACCTCGTCGACGCCGTCGAGCGCAGCGGTCGCGAGCTCGTCGTCGTCATGCCCGCCGAGAACGGCGCGCTGCTCCGCGGGGACACCCGGGTCGCCGACTACCTCGCGCGCGACCTCGTGGGCCACGTCGACTTCGAGTACCCGACCCTCGCCGATCGCCGGCACCGCGCGCTCGACGGCCTCTCCACCGGCGGGTTCACCTCGCTCGTGGTCGGCGCCTGGCGGCCGGGCGTGTTCGCCTCGATCGGGTCGATGAGCGGCTCGCACGACGCGCGATCGTTCGAGGCGGTGCGCGCCTGCGCGGGCGAGATGCGCGACCAGCGCTATCTCGTTTCGTACGGCCACGGCGAGCCCAACGTCGACACCGTGCGGGCGCTGCACCGGGTGCTCGGCGAGCACGGCATCGAGAGCGCCCTCGCGGACGCGCCGGGCGGGCACGACTGGCCGCTGTGGCGCGCGATCCTCCCCGCGCACCTGGCCTTCCACGGCGAGAGCTTCTCCCGCTGACGGCGGGGGCTTCCTCGGTCCTCGAGCGTCGCGTACCCTCGCCGCACGGAAAGGGGTGGAGCGATGAGCGTTTCCAAGGGATGGCTGGGCCTCTTGCTGGTGGCCGCGCTCGGCGTCGGCGGCTGCGCGGTCAACGCCGGTGCCAACAACATGTCGGGCATCTACGGCAATCCGAGCGCCGAGATCCCCGCGGGGACGCGCGTCGCCGCCATCTGGAAGAACGGCGCCTACTACCCGGGCACGGTGCAGGGGCTCGTGGAGGGTGGCTACGCGATCGCCTACGACGACGGCGATCAGTGGGTCGCGCCCCGCAACCGCGTGCTGCCGATGACCCAGTCCGGCGTGCAGGTGGGCGATCACGTGCTGGCGGTCTGGAAGAACGGCAAGATGTACCCCGGCCGCGTCTCCGCGGTCTCCCCGGGCGGCGCCACGATCTCCTGGGACGACGGCGACACGCCGATGTTCGTGCCCGAGAAGAACATCGCCCCGATCGGCGGCGGGGGCGGCGCGGCCAAGGGCAAGCGCCCGCCCGAGCCGTACCACGCCGAGCTGATCCCGCCGGGCAACGGGTGGTTCTGCTTCTCGCGGCCCGACACCAACAACAGCAGCAAGCCGTTCTCGTACTGCGCGCGACAGGCCTCGATGTGCGAGACGCTGCACGGCGAGGACGCGCAGAAGTACGCCGGCGTGACGCCGTGCGTGGCCGTCACCCAGGCGTGGTGTCACACCTACCACTCGAACAACGGCAAGGACCTGCCGGTGTGCGTGCCGACGGAGGCGGAGTGCGTCGAGGAGGTCGATCTGTTCCTCAACGGCAAGACGCCCTCGTCGCTCTGTCGCATCGAGCCCTGACGGTCAGACGCTGGGCACGATCCCCTTGTGCACCGTCTGGTTGCCGTAGGTCATCAGCACCTTCTGCGTGATGGAGTCGATGGTCCAGGCGCTGTCCCTCTGCTCGACCCCCATCAGGTACAGGCAATGGGTCGTCAGCGATTCGCCGGCGTCGTCGCGGCGATGAATGACCATCGACACCTTGAGCGCTGCCCTCGAACCGGTGAGGGCGATCTCCACGTTGCCCGCCAGATGATGCGTCCGCAGCGCGTCGAGCGCGAACCGCCTGAGCGCGACGAAGCGGTCTCGGGACACGGTCTCCGGAGGCGTGCCCCGCAGGTCGGAGTAGTCGGTGTACACCTCGGGGGACAGGCACTGCTCGAGACCGTTCCAGTCCTTCGTGTCGAAGCAGTTGGCGAACCGGGCGACGAGCTGCTGGAGCTCGAACACAGCATCCGAGTGGGGCACGGCGTTCTCCATGGTTCGTCCGATAGAGGGTCGCCGCCGGCGGCTTGCCAGGGAGGAGCCCGCGACGACGCGGTCTCGCGCGATCCAGGGGCTTCGCCTTCGACCTCTGAGCTACCGCGTCGCCTGGTCGACGCGGTCCATCCACGCCGTCACGGTCGGGCGCCGTTCGAGCGCGCGCGCACCCTCGTCGCTCCCCTGGATGCAGAACGACTGGGCGAACACCGCGACGTCCGCGAGGGTGAGCTGCTCGCCCACGAGGAACGGACCGCGGGTCAGCAGGCCCTCGAGCGCCTCGAGGTGACGCTCGAGGTCGGCGAGCACGCCCGCCTGGGTCTTGCGACCGAGGCCCTGCGCGGCGAGGGTGCGGGCGAGCACCTGCGGCACCACGAGCGGCGCCATCGCGCGCATGGGTCGCACGTCGTGCTTGGTGAGCTCGGGCACCCAGCGCCGTGCGTTGTGCGGGAGCCGGAAGCGCAGGTACACCTCGTACCAGTAGAGGCTCTCGTCGGCCCAGTCCTCGAGCACGTGGCACACGGCGCGTGCCCACGGGTCGGTGGGCAGGAGCGACGGCGCCGGCCAGCGCCGCTCCGCCCAGTGCGCGATGTCGGTGGAGTCGGCCACCATCTCGCCGTCGCACACGAGGAAGGGCACCTTGCCGGCGGGGTTCTTGCGCCGCAGCGGGCCGAGCGACGCGAGGAGGGTGACCTCCTCGGTGACGAACGCCTGCTTCTTGAAGCGCAGGATCCGCCGCGCCTTGTCGCAGAACGGTGAGAGGTCGTACTGGTAGAGCGTGATGGACACGGGGGCAGGGGACCACGTCGGCGAGGGTCAGTCGAGTTGCCTGGACGACCGCGCGCCCACCGAGCGTTGATCGCGGATGGAGTTCCGCCTGCGCGCCTCCGGGCGCGGCCGCAACTACTCGCGCGCGAGGGGCCTCACCGAGTCCCTCCTCGCTCTTTCGTACGCGGGCGACTGGCCGGCACGGCTCTGGGGGACGCTGCCGCGCGCGCGGCGTGTGGAGTGCCGTCGCGCCTCGCTGCCCCTGCTGCCACCGGGCGCTGCGCCGCTGCGCCTCGGCTTCGTGTCCGACGTGCACATCGGGCCGACGACCCCCCCCGCGCTGCTCGACGCGGCCTTCGCGGCGCTCGCCGCGGCCGGGCCCGACGTGCTGCTGCTCGGCGGCGACTACGTGTTCCTCGACGCGACCGTGGCCAAGGCCGAGCGGCTCGTCGCGCTCGTCGGGCGCGTGCCCGCAGCGCACAAGCTCGCGGTCCTCGGCAACCACGACCTCTGGACCCACCACGCCCTGATCGAGGCGGCGCTCGCGAGCGCAGGCGTGCGCGTCCTCGCGAACGAGCACACGACCCTCGCGGGCGTGACCTTCGTCGGGCTGGACGACCCGTGGACCGGTGACCTCGACGCCGGCCGCGCGTTCGACGGCGTGTCGAGCGCATCGCCTCTGGTCGTCCTCTGCCACTCGCCCGACGGCTTGCCCGCGGCGCAGCGGGCGATCGCTCCCGACACGCACGGGCTCTACGTGTGCGGTCACACCCACGGCGGTCAGGTCGCGACGCCGTGGGGACCCCTCTTCGTCCCGGGGCGCGTGGGCAAGCGCCATCCCCATGGTTCGCACCGCGTGCCGTCGTTCGATCTCCACGTGTCGCGCGGCGTCGGCGCCACCGAGGTGCCCGTGCGCACGTGGGCGCCGCCGGAGGTCGCGGTGTTCGACCTCGTCGGCCGGTGATCACGCCGCGAGCAGCGCGTCGAGGCACGGGCGGGCCACGCCGTC
>CAZUZY010000192.1:0-8600 GCA_964624885.1 uncultured Polyangiales bacterium
GGCGTCGCCGCACTTGCCGAGGCCACGGGCGGCCGCGCGGCGGGTGCGCGCGTCCTCGTCGCGGAGCCTGTCGAGCAGCGCGGACTTGGCGGCCGGCTCGGCGGGGAACCGACCGACGAGGCGACACAGCCCGACCCGCAGCGCGGGCGCGGCGGCCGGCAACTCGGCCAGTGCCAGGGTCAGCACCGGGGGCCCGGCGCGGAACAGCGCGCGCTCGACGGCCTCGGCCTCGGCGCCCGCGAGGCCCGGCAACAGCGTGGCGAGCTCTTTCTTGGCAGGGACCCACGAGGGGTCGCGCGACAGGGTTTCGAGCTCGGAGAGGGATCGCGCAGGCACGGCGGGCGAGTATAGTCGGCGCGCACCATGTCGGGCGCCGACCTGCCGGAATCGCTCGCCTCGTCCACCGCGCGGGGACCCACCGAGCCCGATCGGCCCGCGAACCTGCTCGAGCGCGCCGCCGCGCGCTTCACGGCGTGGGCCGAGCGCTGGATCCCGGACGCGTTCGTGTTCGCCCTCGTCGCCACCTTCGTCGTGGCGGCCGCCGCGGTGCTCGTGCTCCGGCCCAGGCACGGCACCCTCGGGGCCGCCGGGCAGGTCGCCGAGATCTGGGGCTCGGGGTTCTGGGAGCTCCTGCCGTTCACGCTGCAGATGGCCCTCGTGATCATCACGGGCTACGTCGTCGCGACCGCACGCCCGGTCTACCGGCTGATCGCACGGCTCGCGGCCGTGCCCTCCACGCCGCGCGCGGCCATCGCCTGGGTGGCGCTGTTCGCGATGCTGTCGTCGTGGCTCAACTGGGGGTTCTCGCTGATCTTCAGCGCGATGCTCGCCCGCGAGACGGCGCGGCGCATCGCCGGCGTGGACTACCGCGCGGTCGCAGCGAGCGCGTTCCTCGGCCTCGGCAGCATCTGGGCGCAGGGGCTCTCTGGCTCGGCCGCGCTACAGATGGCCACGCCGAGCGCGATGCAGCCCGCGACCCGGGCGATCGTGGAGGCCGGCGGCAAGGTGAAGGGCGGCGTCATCCCGCTCGGGAGCACGATCTTCCTCTGGCAGAGCCTGCTCTCGGTGGCCATCGAGATCGTGATCGTCACCGCGCTGGTCTACGCCTACGCGCCTTCGGGGGCCCGCGCCCGCACCGCGGAGCAGATGGGGATCTCGCTCGGGGCCTCGCCGCTCGAGGCCGAGGACCCGCCGCAGAAGGGCACGCCCGGCGAGTGGCTCGAGCACGTGCCGGTGCTCAACGTGCTGTTCGTGGTGCTCGCGGGCGGGTACCTCGTCCGCTACTTCGTGAAATCCGGCCAGGGGCTGAACGCGCTCAACCTCAACACGGTCAACCTCGTGTTCCTCACCGTCGGGGTCGCGCTGCACGGCACGCCGGCGCGGCTCATGCGCGCCGTGAAGGAGGCCACGCCCGGCATCTGGGGCGTGCTGCTGCAGTTCCCGTTCTACGCCGGCATCGCCGCGCTGATCATCAAGACCCACCTCAACGAGCACATCGCGCACTTCTTCGTCGGCATCTCGAGCAAGGCCACCTACCCGGCCGTGGTCGCGACCTACAGCGCGGTGCTCGGCGTGTTCGTGCCGAGCGGCGGCAGCAAGTGGGTGATCGAGGCGCCCTACGTGATGCAGGCCGCGCACGACCTCCACGTGCACCTCGGCTGGATGGTCGCGGTCTACGACCTCGGCGAGGCGCTCGCCAACCTCGTGCAGCCGTTCTGGATGCTGCCGATCCTCGGCCTCTTCGGCCTGCGGGCGCGCGACGTGATGGGGTACACGTTCCTCGTGTTCCTCGTGCTGGTGCCGGTGGTGCTGGTGCTGGTCACGGTGCTCGGCGCGACGCTGCACTACCCGCTCTAGTCGGTCGAGGCGGCGACCTTCGGCTTCACCTTGCGCGTCGCCGCGAGCACGCGGGCGCGGGCGCGGGTGGTCACGTCGTCCACGAGCGCGGGGGGCATGGTGTTGCGGAGGTGGAGGCGAAGGCCCACGGTGAGCTCCCGGGTGAAGACGCGCTCCACGAGGGCCGTGGCGTCCTTGTTGCCCGTGAAGACGTGCGGGAGGCGCTCGCTCACCCGCGTCTTGCACCAGCCCTCCAGCTTGTTCTCGGCCGCGTGCAGCGCCCGCTCGACGGCGCGCGGCCGCAGCTGGGAGAGCTCGGTCGCCCGCACGCTCTCGACGAACGCCCAGGTCTCGACCGGATCGAGCGCAGCGCCCGGCTCGAGCGAGCCGAGGTAGTGGGCGAACGGCAGCGCGAGGGCCTGGAGAGACGGCTTGGCCACTTCGACGGCCAGCTCAGCGCTCGCGGCCGCGACCCGCACCCAGACCTCTGGGTACTCCGGAGGGTCGGACAGCACGTAGCTGACCTGGTACGCGAGGAGACTCCGGATCGTGGACTCCTTCGGCAGCGTGCCCACGTCCAGGCCCTGCAGCTTCTCGCCGAGGAACGTCACCGGCGGGGAAGCCGCGGCGACGGACGGGGGTACGCCGGGCTTGGTCTCGGCCTCGGCCTCCGCCGTGACGTCGGGGCGGTGTGCCTTGCAGTGCGCGCACAGCGTCGGCAACGGCGGTCGCGGCGTGAGCGCCTGCATGCGCGCGCCGAAATCCGGGAGGCACCCCGGGAGCGCGAGCACGAGCGCGAACCACCAGCGCATGCCCCATCGTAGCTCTTTCCGCGCCCCCCACCCTGGTGTGGAATGCCGGGCATGTACGAAGCCGTCCGCCTCACCGTCGAAGCCCACGTCGCCGACCTCGTCCTCACCGGCCCCGCCAAGGGCAACGCGATGGGGCCTGCGTTCTTCCGCGACTTCCCCCTCGCGGTGAAGGCCGCGATGCGCGACCCCGCGGTGCGCGTGCTCGTGGTGCGCGCCGAGGGCGACCACTTCACCTACGGCCTCGATCTGCCCGCGATGATGAGCGAGATGGGCCCGCTGATGCAGGGGGGCCTCGCCCAGTCGCGCACCGCGCTCTACGAGAAGGTCCGCGAGCTGCAGGGCACCTTCGACTGCCTCGCCGACGGCCCCAAGCCCGTGATCGCCGCGCTGCACGGCTGGTGCATCGGCGGCGGCCTCGACCTCGCCACCGCGTGCGACGTGCGCGTGTGCAGCAAGGACGCGCGCTTCTCCGTGCGCGAGGTGCGCGTCGCGATGGTGGCCGACCTCGGCAGCCTGCAGCGCCTGCCGTTCATCGTCGGCGAGGGCCACGCCCGCGAGCTCGCCCTCACCGGCCGCGACTTCGACGCCGCCCGCGCCCTGCGCATCGGCCTCGTCAACGACGTGCACGAGGACAAGCAGGCCACCCACGACGCCGCCCGCGCGATCGCCCGCGAGATCGCCGACAACCCGCCGCTCGTCGTGCAGGGCGTCAAGCAGGTGATGGAGCGCGCGAAGCGCCCGGTGGTGCAGGCCGGCCTCGAGCACGTGGCCGCCTGGAACGCCGCGTTCCTCCCGAGCGAAGACCTGGGCGAGGCCGTCACCGCGTTCATGACCCGCCGCAAGCCGGAGTTCCGCGGGGCCTGATGCCCGAGCTGCCCGACATCACCGTCTACGTCGAGCGCATCGCCGACAAGGTGGTGGGCACCCGGCTCGAGGCGATCCGCCTCGCGAGCCCGTTCGTGCTGCGCACGTTCGACCCCAAGATCGCGGAGGTGACGGGCAAGGTCGTGCGCGCGATCCGTCGCCTCGGCAAGCGCATCGTGTTCGTGCTGGACGACGACCTGTTCGTCGTCGTGCACCTCATGGTGGCCGGCCGCTTCGAGTGGACCGACCAGAAGGGCGCCAAGATCCCGGGCAAGATCGGCCTCCTCGCCCTGGATTTCGAGCGCGGTTCGCTGCTGCTCCGCGAGGCATCGAGCAAGAAGCGGGCGTCGATCCACCTCGTGCGTGGCGAGGCCAAGCTGCGCGAGGACCACGACCGCGGCGGGGTCGAGCCGCTGCAGGCCGACCGGGCCGCCTTCGCCGAGGTGCTGCGCCGTGAGAACCACACCCTCAAGCGCACGCTCACCGATCCGCGGCTCTTCAGCGGCATCGGCAACGCCTACTCGGACGAGATCCTGCACGCCGCCCAGCTGTCTCCGGTGCGCATGAGCACCAAGCTCGACGACGCGGAGATAGACCGCCTGCGCGCGGCGACGCTCGCGATCCTCGAGCGCTTCACCGCGGCGCTCCGCAAGGAGTCGCTCGTGAAAGGGTTCCCCGAGAAGGTCACGGCGTTCCGCGACGACATGGCGGTGCACGGCAAGTACGGCAAGGCCTGCCCCGTGTGCGGCGACCCGGTGCAGCGCATCGCCTACGCGGACAACGAGACCAACTACTGCGCCACCTGCCAGACGGGCGGCAAGCTGCTCGCGGACCGGTCGCTGTCACGCCTCATGAAGGAGGACTGGCCGCGCAGCCTCGAGGAGCTCGAAGAGAAGAAGGCGGGCTTGAGGGGGAAGTGAGCGGAGCGAGCCGGACTCGCGAACCTGGGGCTTGCGTCGTCGCCACCGTTCGATGGAGCATTCTCCATATGCGCCCGTTCGCCCTTTTTGACCTTAGGTCCGGTGCGCTGGTCCGTGCAGCAGCCTTCCTCGTCTGCCTGGCCATCTACGTCGGCTGCGGGTCCGACGATCCCGTCACCAAGGCCGTCGGCGAAGGCTGCCTCGTGGCGTCGGACTGCACGAGTCCGCTGGTCTGCGCGTTCCGTCGTTGCCACGCGCAGTGCCTCGTCGACCGCGACTGCCTCGCCGGCCAGCACTGCGTCGGCGCGGCGGCGCCGCACACGGGTGTCTGCCTGCTCGACGACGAGTCGAACTGCTCTCGGCACTCCGACTGCCCTTCGCCGCTCGTCTGCGGCCGCCGCCTCCGCTGCGAGCCCCAGTGCCAGTCCGATCGCGACTGCGTCGGGACGCAGGTCTGCTCGCTCGGCACCTGCACCGATCCGGTCAACGTGCCCGAGTCGGGGCCGGTGACGGGGGGCAAGGAGAACGACACCTGCGTGCACACCTCGGACTGCAACGCGCCCCTGCTGTGCCGGGCCGGCTTCTGCATCGTCGAGTGCATCAACGATCGCGACTGCGCGGCGGGGCTCGTCTGCAGCGCGGAGGGCGTCTGTCGGGCGGGTGGCGGAGACGCGGGCAGCGACGGCGGCGACGGCAGCGTCGACAGCGGGGTCGACGGCAGCGTCGACGGCGCGCCCCCTGGCTTCGATGCGCCCTGCACCTACTCGAGCGAGTGCAAGGGCTCGCTGGTCTGTCGCGCCGGGCGCTGCGCCTACGAGTGCCTCGCCACCGCCGACTGTCCGAAGGGCTCCTTCTGCTACGACCACGTCTGCCTCGCGTCGCCCCCGGACGGCGGCGCCGACGCGGCGACCGACGCCGCCTCGGACGGCGAGACGGGGGCGCCGTGCAGCAGCAACGACGACTGCGACGACAAGAACTGGTGCAACGGCGTGGAGCGCTGCCTGCTCGGCAAGTGCGCGCCCGCCCTCGAGGGGCCGTGCGACAGCCACTCCTCGTGCGTCGTCGACAGCTGTGACGAAGCGGCCAAGTCGTGCAAGCACGTCAAGACCGCCGGCACCGACGTCGACGGCGACGGGCAGCTCGACCTCGTGTGCGGCGGCACCGACTGCGACGACAAGGATCCGCTCACCTATGCCGGGGCGCCCGAGCGGTGCGACGGCAAGGACAACAGCTGCAACGGCCTGATCGACGAGTACGCGGTCATCCCACGCAGCTCGCTCGGCGTGAGCGCTCCGACCACCGGGCGCATCAGCACGGCCGGGATCGGGCTTTCGGGTGGGAGGTTCGTCGCGTTGACGGTGACGCCCGGGTTGTGCAGCGCCGGACCGACCCAGTTGCAGGCGCAGCTGGTCGACAAGGGCGTCGCGGGGACCGAGAAGGCCCTTGCCAACGGAGCCTGCGGCGGGAGCGCCATCATCGGGGGCACCGGCGGCGACGGTGCGTTCGTGGTGGGCTACCAGCCGGACAGCCGGCGGAGCCTGCTGGTCGTGAAGGAGGATCTCACCGTCGTCGCGACCCACGTGCTCAGCCCGGTCGGGGTCACTCCGACCGGGGGAGACCTCGACGTCGTCTGGACGGGCACCCGCTGGATCGCAGGGTGGACCCGCAACGTCACCTCGACGACCGAGGGGCGGTGGGGCTTCTTCTACCCCGACGGCACGGCCGACCAGCGCGCACTCCCGAGCAGCGACGGTACGTCGACGGTCGCGAGCGCGGCGTACGTCCGGGTCGCCTACAACGCCACCACGGTCGGCGTGGCCTGGGCCGACGCGTCGGGCACCGTGCAGCTCAGCATCGTCGATGCGAGCGGGGGCAAGCTCGCAGGACCGGTGAAGGTCGCGACCGGCAACGTGTACGCGCTGGCGGGCACGAGCAAGGGCTACGCGATGTTCGTGGTCTCCAGCGGGATCTCGAGCGCCTGGTTCGTCTCCAACGCCGGCGTGATCGGGGCCAACGTCCCCATCGCGGGCGTGATTCGCGCTGGGCACGGCGTGTACGACACGGCCCGCGGCGAGGGCGCCGCCGCGATCCTGGCCAACGACGGGATGACCTTCTTCTACGCCCGCAAGGATCTGTCGGCGGGCCTCGAACGATCGCTGGTCTTCACGCCCACGGTCGTCGGCGTCGACGATTTCTGCTCGCTCACGGCGTACGGCGCCGACCTGGTGGTGGTCCACGGGGCGAGCAAGGAAGACAAGGCCCGAGGGTTCCGCATCGGCTGCCTCCCCTGATGGCCGCGGCACCCGATCGGCCTGGGATCGCATCGCTGCTCGACCGGCTGCGGGCACTGGGGCGCGAGCGATGGCGAGAGCCTGGACCGGGCACCGAGGAGCAAGTGGCCGCGGTCGAGGCGCGGTGGGGGCTGTCGCTGCCGAGCGACTACCGTGCGCTGCTCCGCGCCAGCGGTGGCGGCTGGCTCTACGCCTTCACCACCCGCCTCGAGTTCTTCGTCGTCGACGAGCTGGACTGGAAGAGCCGCGAGGATCACCTGACCAGGGCCGTACCAGGGGCGTTCGCGTTCGCCACCGACGGCGGCGACTCGGTGTTCCTCTACGACCCGCGGGGGGAGCTCGGGCGCGGCGCGTGGGCGCTGTTCATGGTGGAGCTGGGCTCGCCGAGCCCGGCCGAGGCCAAGTTCGTCGGCGCCAGCCTCCACGACTTGATGGACGCCGTCCTCGCGGACGAGTCCTTGTGGTCTCGTCCGACGCTCGCCGAAGAGGCCGCCACGTAGTCAGTCGTCCCGCGCCTCGGTGAGCGCGAGCAGCGCCTCCACGTCCTTGGCCGCGAAGTGGGCGCCGAACATCTCGAGCACCTGGACCACCGACTCGAGGGCGTCGGCAGCTGCGAGCCAGTCTCTGCGCTCGTCGTCGCCGACCACAGCGCGCGCCGTCTCCTCGAGCTCCGCATACATCGCCTCGCGACGCGATCGGGGCAGGTTCGCCCACGCGCGCAGTCGCTCGATGGATCGCCAGCGGGCGGCGATGGCCCTTCGCTCGCCTTCCAGCTCCTCGTTCCCGCGGATCTTCACGGCGAAACTCCTAGCGCGCCGCGCGGTTCACTTCCACCGCACGACCCAGCGCAGCTCGTGGGGATTGCCCGCGTGGGCGGCCACGAGCGCGTCCTTCGCCTGGGTGAGCTCCGCGAGCGCCATGATGTGCCCGCTGACGATGTCCACCATCACCTTGCAGATCGGATCGGCGCCGCGCACGACCATCACCGCGCTGCGCTCCTGGATCTCCTCCATCGAGGCCTTGCCGGTCGAGTGGTACGAGGCCCACACGCTCGCCGCCTTGTTCATCACGAACGTGGTCGAGGGGATGGCGAGGAACACGCGGTAGACGCCGCGGTAGCTGTTCATCGCCATCCGGTGGCCGAGCTGCACGTGCGGCGCGAGCGACGCCGGGAACAGCTCCTTGGCGAGGTGCTCGTAGATCTCGCAGATCTGAGGATCGGGCAGCCAGGTCGACGCCACGGACTGGTCGAGCACCGCCCGCAGGTCGGGTGGCAGCCGCTCGCGGAACCGCTCGAGGGCCGCGGGCTGCGCTTCGGCGAGGTGCTTGCGCAGTCCGACGAGATCCGACGCCTTCACGCGGTGCATCGCTCGATGGCATCCTATCCGAAGAGCTCTGCTTCCCACGGATGTCCTTCGACGAGACTCGCCCCGCGTGCTAGTCACTCCGCCATGCGTTACGCCGGCGTCGCCTTGATCCTGGGCTCCACTCTCCTCGGCTGCGGACTCGCGGGTTGTGGGTCGGACGATCCCCCGGTCAGCGAGGACACGGGCTCGGGCGACACGGGCTCGGGCGACACGGGCTCGGGAGACACGGGGTCGACCACGGACTCGACGATCGACTCCACCACCGACAGCGCGGCCGACTCGACCACGACGGATTCGAGTGCCGACTCGACCGCTGCCGACTCGACGACGACGGACTCGACGGCGACGGACTCGACGGCGACGGACTCGACGGCGACGGACTCGACCCCCGCCGACACGAAGACCGACTCCACCGCCGCGGATTCCACCGTCGCGGACGCCGCCACGGATTCGGGCGCCGACACCACGGCCGCCGACACCACGGCCGCCGACACCACGGCCGCCGACACC
>CAZUZY010000192.1:8700-15506 GCA_964624885.1 uncultured Polyangiales bacterium
GGCCGCCGACACCACGGCCGCCGACACCACGGCCGCCGACACCACGGCCGCCGACTCGACCACCGACGCCGCCACCGACTCGGCCGAAGCCGCCACCGACGCGGGCAGCGACGCTTCGTTCGGCACCGCGCCCACCTGCGACGGCACGATTGCGTCGGGCGAATACGGCGACCACACCGAAGGCAAGAACCAGTACTCGAGCTCCACGCAGACCTGGTACGCGCGCTGGGACGACACCAACCTCTACGTCGCGATCACCAACGCCAACGTGGGCGAGGCCGCCGTCGTCTACCTCGAGAAGGCGCCGCTCACCCCCGCCACCTCGGGCACCAACGCCGATGGCAACCTCGCCGGGCAGACCTACGACAGCGCACGCTACTCCTCGTTGCCGTTCCGCGCCGATCTCGTGGCCTACGTGAAGAGCGGTTACCGCGAGTTCCGCACGGCCGACGGCAGCGGCGGCTGGTCGAGCGCCACCGCGGGCGCGGGCTGTTTCGCCTCCGCGGGCACCACCCGCGAATTCTCGATCCCGTGGTCGGCCGTGGGCGGACGCCCGGCGAGCTTCTCGTTCTTCGGGTACGTCGTCTCCGGCTCCGGCTTCGTCTACGGCCAGGTCCCCACGACCGTCACCGCGGGCGCGGTCGGCACCTCGGCGACGGCCGGCGGCTACTTCCTGGTCACCGACAGCTCGGCGGCCGCCGCCGCCAAGCCGTTCGCCACGCCCAAGCCCTGATCCTCTAGCGCGACGCGCGGCGACGACGACCGAGCACACCGAGGGCGACCACGAGCCCCCACCATGCCGTCGCGTCGTGGGCAGCCCCGCCCATCGCGCACCCGGAATCCTCGGCGGCCGGGGCCGCGGCCTGACAGCGTCCGCTGTCGACGTCACAGGCGAAGCCGTTGATGCAGTCCGCGGACGTGCTGCACGTGGAGCGGCACGCGCCGAAGGCGGGTTCGCACACATAGGGAGCGCAGTCGAACGGCACGAGCTCCGTCGGGCACGCGGCCCCTGCCCCGGCGCAGAACGCAGCGCCGACGCCGGCGCTCGGGCTCGTGCAGCGGTTGCGAGCGCACATGGTCCCCGGACCGCTGCCGACGCAGGCGCCCCCGGGCCCGCAGGTGCCGAAGCACGCGTTGGCCGGCCCGCACTCGCCCTTGAGATCGACGCCCACCGGCGACTCCACGCACTTGCCCGGCGAAGTCAGGAGCGCGCACGTGTGGCACCGCTCCTTGCACGCGGTGTCGCAGCAGATGCCGTCGACGCAGTGCCCGGTGGCGCAGTCGCTGGCCTTGTTGCAGCGGACGAAGCTGCCCACCGTGGGCTTCGCACCAGGGTCGGGCGCCGGCGTCTCGGCCACCCCGAGATCCGCGCCGCCATCGCTGACACCACCGTCCAGCGGCAGGCCCCCGCACTTGCCGGTCGCAGGATCGCAGACCCCGGCAGCGCAGTCCGTGTTCACGACGCACTTGGTCTTGCAGGCGGTCGCGTCGGCGCAGGCGAGCCCGTCGGGGCACGGCGTCGGTGAGGCACCGGCGCAGAGGTCGTCGGTGCCCGAGCACGCGGCGCTCTTGGTGAGGACGCCGTCCTTGCACGCCGCCACGGCACAGGTCTCGGTGGAGGCCTTGAAGCCACACGCGCCCGCCTTGCAGCCCGCGGCACACGGGCCGGCACCGCACTTCTTGTGAGGGTCGCCCGCTCCGTCGGGGACCTTGCTGCACACGCCCGCCGAGCCACTCAGGTTGCAGGCCTCGCAGGCCTTGTCGCAGGCCGAATCGCAGCAGACGCCGTCGGCGCACTGGTTCGGCGACGCGCACTCGGCGGTCGTCGTGCAGGCCGCGCCCTTGGCCTTCTTGAGGACGCAGCTGCCGGCAGCACAGTAGTGGGTCGCCGCGCAGTCGCCGTCGACGAGACACGTGATCTTGCACCCCACCGCGCCGCAGGCATAGGGCGCACAGGCCGTCCCCGGCGCACTCCCGCACTTGCCGGCGCCGTTGCAGAACTGCGCGGGTGTGGCCACCCCCGCCGCGCACGAGGCGCTCACGCACTCGGTCGTGGCGGGAGGGTACGCGCAGCCGGTCGACAGGCCGTTGCAGCTGCCACCGCAGGTCGTCGCGGCGCCCGTGCAGGCCACGCGACTCCCGTGCACGGCCCCGGTGACGAGCGAGCAGGTCCCGAGCTTGCCGGCCACGTCGCAGGCCTGGCACGAGCTCGAGCAAGAGGTGTCGCAGCAGACCTTGTCGACGCAGATGCCCGACGAGCAGTCCGTGTCGGCAGCGCAGGTCGCGCCCAGGGCCCCGATCAAGAACAGCTCGGCGGTGCTCAACGGCGCCGACGCACCCACGCCGCCGACGACCAGCGCGTCTCCGCTGGCGAGGACGGTCATCGTGTGGTCGCTGCGCGCAGCAAGCAGCGCCGGGCCCGCGGTCCAGGTGCCGGTGCCGGGGTCGAAGGTCTCGGTCGTCGAGAGGACCGACGTGCCATCGCTCCCGCCACTCACGAGGACGTCGCCGCGCGGCAGGAGCACGCTCGCGTGCAGCATCCTCGCCCCGAGCATCGGCGGGGCCACCTGGTGGCCCGCGACCTCGTCGTAGGTGTAGGCGTGGGTGCCGGGCGGGTTGCCGCTGACCAGGTAGCCGCGTCCTCCAGTGATGAGGGCCTTGCCCGAGCCGAGGAGCGCCTGCGCCTGGTTCTTGACCCACCCCGCCGGTACGCCCATCGACCCACCAGAGCTGGCCCACGTGTTCGTGACGGCGTTGTAGATGCTCCCGCAGGTGTAGTCGCCAGTGGCGTAGACCCGACCCGTCGCGAGCACCGTGCACACCGGGCGCGCGTAGACGCAGGTGGCGTCGGGGGCGGCGGACCAGCTGTCGGTCGCCGGGTCGTACAGGTCGGCCTTGGCGGTCGGGGTCCCCGTGAGCAGAGACTCGCCCGCGAAGAACAGCACCTTGCCGCCGGGGAGCAGGGTCGCGCAGCCGTCCGAGTGCGCACGCAGGTTGGTGCCCGACGCCGCGGCCCACGACAGGCTCGCCGGGTCGAAGAGCTCCGCGGTGACGTGCACGGCGCTGGTGTCCTTGCCGCCCGCCACCAGCACCTTGCCGCTCGGCAGCAGCAGCGCGACGTGGTCCTGACGTGCCTTGCCCATGGCCGGCAGCGCCGACCAGGACGAGCTCACCGGGTCCCAGATCTCGGCGCTCGACAGCGTCGTCGTCCCGTTGGTCCCTCCCGTCACGAGGACGCGACCGTCGGCGAGGCGCGTCGCCGTGTGGTACTTGCGTCGAGAGAGCATGGCGGAGGCGGAGCTCCAGCTCGGATCGACGGCGATCGGGTAGACCAGCCCTGCCCGATCGAGCGTCTCCACCAGGACTCCCTCGGCGAGCTCCACCGAGAGCTCTCGCCGCACGCCACGCGCATCGACGGCAAAGGGCGCTTCGCTCTCGAAGCGCACGTAGCCCTGCGCGTCGACGGCCTCGACCCTCCCCTCGCGGACGCGGAGGGCAGCGATGCCTGGCCCGGACCGCAGCGCCCACCGACGGACCGCCGGTGCCCGCGCCGAGCGCAGCAGCCAGAGCTCCTCGAAGCGGGTGCCGGTCCCTGCGAGCAGCACGTCGACGGACGGCAGTGCTTCGCGGAGCACGAGCGCTCGATCCTCCATCTCGACCGCCACGGAGGCGACGTCGAGCGCGCGTATCTCCAGCCACAGGTCGGGGTGATCCCCGGCCGCGAGGCGGACCGGATCGCCCGCCGTCGGTCCGACCCTCACCGAGAGCGCGGGGCCCGCCGACCGGGATGCGGCCGCGTGCGCGCGGTCACCGACGATCCGGAACGACGCTCCATCCCGCGTGAAGGCGCGGAGCTCCGCGAGCCGCGGCGCCATGCCCGCAAACGTCGCGAGGTGGGCGCCCAGTGGTGGGGAGACCGTCGCCGCGCTGGACGCGCTCGTCGCCGAAGCATCGGGCTGCTCGACCGCGGACCGCGACGAACACCCCGACGCCAACACCACGCACGCCAGCATCGAACCGAGCTTCGCCATCTCGCCCCCCCCCTCCACCTCGCGACCTCCCGCCAGTCTACGCACAAGACCGGGGAGCCCTCGCGCCTTGCATTTCACGGTTCGCTGCGCTGGTGAGGCGTCACGCGATCGCCGAGGCCGACGGCGCGCCGCTTCGCCGGGTGCACCACCCGGTGCCACGCGGCGATGCGACCGTCGTGATGCTCGCGCACGCCCAAGCCCTGCGCTGGGCAATCGATCAGAACGTCACTTTCCGAGCGAAGAGGGGGCCGGGAACGGCCAGGAACCGACGGCCGGCGCGATCGGTGACGGTCTCACGACCACCGCCGGAGCGTACGCTCGCCTCCAGGATGGGCCCGTACACCCTCGCCTTCACGGTCCGGGAAGGCCGACTCGAGCGTGACGTGCCGCCCGAGGCCTCCGTGACCACCCTTCGCGTGGTCGATCCAGCGGTCCGTGAGCTCCGCTTCGGGGACGGGCGCGTGCTGCCGTTCGAGGCGTTCTCGGCGGTGGCGGTCGTCTACACGGAGAAGATGGTGCCCAAGGTGATCGATCGCGGCATCACCCCGCAGCTGGTGCCCGCGATGCGCTTCTCGATCGTGCTCGTGCCTGCCGACGTCCGGAGCGACGTCCGCGCGATGCTGGAGGCCCTGGTGCGCGGCGAGCCCCCGCCCGCGCGTTCGATCCGCGTCGCTGCCGAGATGGTGGACCAGGCCTCGATCCTCGCGCTGTCGCCGAGCGGGGGCGCGTCCGCCCGCCGCGAGGCCAAGGCCATCGCGCAGGTCGCCGGCCTGCCCGTCTTCGAGCTGTACGGCGACGAGCCCGTGTTCCGCCCCGCGAACGCTCTCCAGCTCTCGCTGCTGGAATCGCTGCGGACGCGCCCGGTCCCCGATCCTGGCGCGCCTCCTCCCGGCATCGAGGTCCAGGCCGCCGAGGATCGCCTCGCGCTCACCCTGAACCCACGGCCTTCGCGTCGGGTCCCCTTCGCGCTGCTCGGGCTCGCGATGATCGCGATCGGCGTCGCACTGATCGTCTTCGCCGATCCGCGCCCGGGCCTGTTCTGCCTCGTGCCCGGGCTGCTCGTCGCGACCATCGCCGTCCGGACGCCATCGCCGCGCGCGACGGGCTTCCTCGTCCAGGACGGCGTGATCGAGTGGACGGGCGAGGACTCGTCGGACCGCCTGGCGCTGGCCGAGCTGGAGCGGATCCGCGCGACCGAGGACGGCACGATCGTGCTGGTCGGCCAGCGTGACGAGGTGCGCTGCGCGGTCGGCGCCGACGCGCCGTGGATCCGCGCCCGGCTCGAGCAACACCTCGCCCCCCGCCCCGGTTCCTACCGCTGACGGCATTCCGTGGTGGTGACGGCCCAGTCCGCCGTTCTTGCCCATTCGACGGTCTTGGCAGACGTCGAGGTGACCTCGTGCGCGGCTTGACGAACCGGGGCTCGTGGAGCGTTCCTCTCCAGGTGAGCCCCCTCGACCGCTTCTCGTTCGTCCTCTTCTGCGTGTCCGCCTGTTCGCGCGAGTCCCCGTCGGCGGCGCACGAGCCAGCGTCGACGCCGTCCGCGATCGCACCTGCACCGTCCGTCGCGTCGGCCGCCCCGTCGTCGAGCCCCTCGTCGGTCGCGGCGTCGACTTCCGCGTCGCCACACGGTGCCGAGGGGCCTACCCCGACCGCGCCGCCTCCACCACCGCTCCCGAAGCTCACGTCGTTCCTCACGATGGTGTCCGAGCCTGTGCCGGCGTCGGCCTACACGCGCGCCCTCTCCACCGAGGTGGAGCGGACCCCGGCGATCGACCCGCTCGTCGCGAAGCCCGAGTCCGAGACGAAGCTCGCCGACGGCGGGAGGGTGTCGTTCTTCGCCGATCACGGCGCCTCCGATCTCCGGTGGCTCGTCACCGTGCGCCGGAACGAGAAGATCGTGGCGACCTACGCCATGGTCCGTCGCTACGCCGTGGAGCCCAAGGTCGGCTTGCTGGCGCTCGAGTACACGCGCGTCGTCGACGGGAAGAAGCGCTACGCGACCGATGTCGTCGACCTCAAGACGCTCGGCCGTTCGCCCTTGCCCAACCTCGTCTGCGTCGACCACATGAGCTTCCAGCTGGACGGGACCCGCCTGATCACCACGGGCTTCTCCATCGACAAGAACCTCGACGCCATCGCCGAGATCTGCGTGTTCGACGTCGTCGGCAAGCTCCTCGCGCAGCTCGACGCCGGACGGCACATCGCGCACGCCGCGGCGAACCACTTCATCCGCATGCCCGCCGGGCTGCTGCGGGACGCGCCGACCGTCGTCTGGGCCATGCGCGAATACCAGGGATACGGGGACTTCGATCTCACGATGATCGACACCGCACCGCCGCACGCCGTCAAGGTCGCTCGGCTCCCGACCCCCGCGGGCAACGGCGGCGCCCTCGAGTCGGTGGAGCTCGACTTCGAGAAGCTCACGCTCGCGTCGACCGAGGTCCGCTACCGCGGGAAGAACGGCCAGGGCTGGTACTGGCAGTGGACGACTCGCCCCCTGCGGGCCGTGCTCGCGGCCGACGCGGGCCCCTAGCCTCGGTCGGTCGCGCCGAAGCCCTGGGCGTCGCCGAGGCCGACGGCGCGCAGCTTCGCCGGGTGCACCACCCAGTGGCACGCGGCGATGCGACCGTCGTGATCCAGCTCGAGGGTCATCACCGCGTCGCGCGGCTCGCTCGGCGTGCGGCACGCGAACCGCGCCACCAGCGCCGGCCCCCCGGCGATCGCGCGGATCTCGGCGAGCTCCGGCGGCCCCCGCAGCGCAGCGAGCTTGCG
>CAZUZY010000193.1:0-15351 GCA_964624885.1 uncultured Polyangiales bacterium
GCCGAGGCGCCGGGCGGCCGCGACGGCGGCCTCGCGCTCGCGGTCCTCGACGCCGTCGAGCAACGCGACGCCGAACGCCCCCGCGACGATCGCCTTGGCGGCGCGCCCGTCGAGATCGTTCGGGACCTCGAGCGAGGCCAGGGGGACGACCCCCTCGGCGCGCAGGATGCGCCGATCGTCCTCCGGCAGCGCGAGCGCCTCGAGCAACAGATCCACCGCGCGCAGCTCCTCGGGCGTGCTGTCGCCGTCGGCGGCGCCGATGGTGCGCACGACCCGCACCGCCAGGATGCCCTCGCGGCGCATCCGCTCGCGCGCGGCCTCGAGCCCGATGGGCAGGAGCGAACGGAAGCCCTTCGGCTCGGCGGCCAGGCACAGGCCGTCGTCGATGGCGGGCTGCAAGGGCACGAACCAGGGGGTGGCGGCGACGGGTGCCGCGGCGGCCACCAGCGCGCGCAGCCACGCTTCGTGGTCGCTCTCTCGTCTCGCCGCACCCCGCGCGACCGCCTCGTGGAACCCGACGCGGCGCCGCAGCACGCCGGCGAGCGCGTCCGCGTCGTCGCTGCCGAGGGTGGCGAAGAGCGCGTCTTCGGCGGCGACGCGGACGAGGGCCTCGAGGTTCTGTTCGATCACGGCGGCGATGGTAGCGCACGCCGCGTCAGCCTCCGAGCGTGTCGCCCGGCTCTCGGCTGCGGACGCCGACGCGCGCCCCGAGCACACCCGCGGTGACCGTGACCAGCAAGATCACCCCGCCGAGCGGCGCGCGGCTGAGGCCCCACATCACGAGCCCGGCCAGCGCCCCCGCGAGCCCTCCCTCGCGCGGCCCGGCTCGGGCGCCGAACCGGCCCACCAGGTAGCCGCCCGCGAACGAGCTCAGACCGACCGAGGCCACGCTGAGGACCACCAGCACGAGGGGGCTCGGCGCGCCCATCGCCTTCACCATCGCCATCGCGAGCATGGCCACGGGCACGAGGACGGCGAACACGGCGAGCGCGCCGAGGATCACCCACGCCCCGCGCGAGCGCTCCTCGGGGAGCTCGCCGGGATCAGGGGATCCTCCTCCGCCGAGCACCGGCAGTCGACGCTTGCCGTCCGCCACTCAGAGCACCGCGAGGCGTCGTGGTCCGGCGCCGGCGACGACGGTGGGCAGCGCCGCCACGGTCGCCGCGTCGAGCTCACCGAACAGCGAGTGGGCGTTGGCGCGGGCGACGCGCGCGTCGACGAAGCCGCCGACCAGCGCCTTCGGGTCACGGTCGTCGGGCACGTCGAGGTGCACGATCTCGTTGCGCTCCGAGCGGCCCATCACGCGCGAGGCCACCTTGGGCCCCGCGGTGCCGGCCGGCTTGGAGAGCCCCTCGACGAGCACGCGCACCCGGCTGCCGACGAGGCCGGCGAGGTGGGCCTGCTGCGCGCGCTCGACCTCGGCGAACAGCGCCGCGAGCCGCTCGGCCTTCACGGTCTCGGGCACGTCGTCGGCCAGCTTGAGCGCGGGCGTGTACGGTCGGGGCGAGAACTTGAAGCCGAAGGCGGCGATGAAGCCGGCCTCGCGGACGAGCGAGAGGGTCTCCTGGAAGTCGACGTCGGTCTCGCCCGGGAACCCGACGATGATGTCGGTCGACAGCGTGATGCCGGGTCGCGCGGCGCGCAGGGCCCCGATGCGCTCGAGGTACTCGGCGCGCGTGTACCGCCGGATCATGCGCTTGAGCAGCCGATCGGAGCCGGACTGCACCGGCAGGTGGAGGTGGGCGGCGAGCACCGTGAGCTCGCCGTGCGCCGCGACCAGCTCGGGCCCGAGGTGCCTCGGGTGCGGGGAGGTGTACCGCAGGCGCTCGAGGCTCGGGACCTCGCGGGCGATGGTGCGCAGGAGCCACGCGAACCGTGAGGACGACGCGCGGCGGCTCGGCGCGGCCTCGCTCGACCCCTCGGCCTGGTCGGCCTCCTCGGGGGGGATCCAGCTGTTGACGGTCTGGCCGAGCAGCGTGATCTCGCGCGTGCCCCCGGCGACGCGCGCGCGGATCTCGTCGACGATCTCGGCCGCCGGCCGGTAGCGCTCGGGGCCGCGCGTGTAGGGCACGACGCAGAACGAGCATCGCTCGTCGCAGCCCTTCATGGTGGTGACGAACGCCGACACGTTGGAGGTGCCGCCGCCCGGCCCCATGGCGTGCCCGAGGTGATCGAGCGGCGCGAGGAACGTGGGGTGGTCGAGGTCGAACACCGTGCGCACCGCGCGACCTTCGCCGAGCCGCGCGGCGTCGGCGAGGGCCGGGAGCTCGCGCAGGTTGTCCGGGCCCACGACCAGATCGAGGTGGGGGACCGCGTCGAGGAGCTTCTCGCCCTCCTGCT
Organism: uncultured Polyangiales bacterium; assembly: GCA_964624885.1. Taxonomy (GTDB): domain Bacteria; phylum Myxococcota_A; class Polyangia; order Polyangiales; family JADJMO01; genus JADJMO01. Next base: position 2,341 of record CAZUZY010000193.1, read on the forward strand.
GGGCCACGCACCCGGTGACGGCGACGACCCGCCCCTGCCGCGCGCGCTTCCACTGCTTGAGGCGGCCGACCTCGCTGCGGAGCTTGTGCTCGGCCTTCTCGCGCACGCTGCAGGTGTTGAACACCACGAGGTCGGCGTCGTCCTCGCCCCGGGCGCGCGACCAGCCGCCGGCGCGGAGGGCGTCCTCCATGCGCTCGGAGTCGTGGACGTTCATCTGGCAGCCGAACGTCTCGAGGTGATAGCGGGGGCCCGACATCGGACCGGTCACGCTAGCGCAGGGGGGCTGCGCCTGCGACACTGCGCCGGTCCGATGCGACTGCTCCGACTCGCCAGCGCGACCGTGCTCCTCGGGCTGATGCTCGGGCTCGGCGGTGTCTCGTGCGGGCAGTCCTACGGGCCATGGGGCGAGGGCGGCTGCGACACGTTCTGCAACCGCTGGGTCGGCGCGCACTGCCGCAACCCCGTGTCCCGCGACGAGTGCATGACCAAGTGCATCACGCAGCGGGACCTCTGCCCGGCGCACCAGACGGCCCTGGTCCGCTGCGCCAACCTCGAGGGCAACATCATCTGCGACAGCGACTCGGGGGCGACCAAGATCGCCAACTGCACGAACCAGCTCGCCCAGGTGCAGAGCTGCTCCACCTGCGCCACGTTCTGCAAGCGCTGGGTCGCGACGGGGTGCAGCCGCGCCCAGGACTACGGCGAGTGCCTGTCCACGTGTCTCGACCCGCGGTGCGGCTCGCAGCACGAGAACGCGGCCGCGTCGTGCGCCCGGCTCACGTGCGACGAGCTCGGGCACCCCGTGTCTTCGGATGCCTTCGGCAGCTGCACCTTCGCGCTGCAGACCGCAGAGGCGTGCACTTCGGCGCAGGGGGGCAGTGGCCCGTTCGCCTGGCTCCCCGAGCGGTTTCCACCCGACACGGGGGTCGACACGGGCCCGGAGACCTTCTCCCCGGTGGATGCCTCGTTCGACGTGGGAACCTTCCCGCAGCAGGGTGGTCTGTGAGGGCATGCGTGCGCTGCCCCTCGGTCCCGTCGCTGCCGTCACCGCCCTCGTCGCCACCCTCGGGGTGAGCCACACGCTCTACCAGCGTCACGAGGCCAAGGCGCAGCAGGGCGCCCTCCTGCGCGAGCGCGACGCCTTGCAAGACGAGGTGCGCGCGCCGATGGCCAACCTGGTCGACAAGGTGGAGGCCTTCACGGTCCAGCTCGCCGGCGATGGCTTCTCGGAGCAACCCGCGACCGAGCTCCCGCCCGCCGACAGCGTCTACGTGCACCTGCGGCTCGCCGACGCCAGGTCGAAGTCGACCGTGCACGCCGCGGCGCAGCTCGGCGTGGTGGACGGGCTCGCCGGCTGCCTCCACCCTGGTGAGGAGGTGTTCGCCTACGGCGACCTCGTGGCGCAGTCCGAGCTGCTCGGCGATCGCTTCACCAAGTCGGTCGAGGCCAGCTGGGACAAGCTCTCGCTCGACGCTCACGCGGGCACCCTCGCGCGGCACCGCGACGGCCACCACGCCTCGCTGCGCGCGGCGCTGGGCAAGGCGAAGCTGGTCGTGATCGCGCTCGACGAGGAGAGCGGCTTCGTGCGCGTGGGCGTGCGGCGGCTCGAGGACGGGGCGACACTGGTGCGAACCCGCCTCGCACCGTCGTTCACGCTGGTCACGGTGGCCGGCGGTCCGCCGAGCCCGCTCGCCAAGAAGCAGGCCGAGGGGTGCAGCGTCGCGAACCTGCTGCTCGCGGCGCGCTGAGCGAAACGAAGTGGAGCGAAGCATCGGCCGCCTCCACGGGCGGCCGACAAAGATTCACTGAGCACCCGCCGGCGGCCGCCGGCGGAGGACGGGGATCCGCCGGCGGTACCTCGCGTGATGCGGCCGAGATCGCTCGACGAGCAGCTGGCCCACGCTTCGCTGAGGCCTCGTCGCGTCGCCACCTTGCGGCGTTCCCCACCCTCATGAATCCTCTCCCCATGCCCGTCCTCGGCCCGAAGCCGCCGCCTCGGGGGGAAGACCTCCCCTGCGACGACGGTGAGCCCATGGAGACCAAGCGCCATCGCCAGCAGATGAACCTGCTGGTCGACTCGCTCGACGAGCACTGGCGGGACCGCGACGACGTGTGCGTCGAGGGCAACATGGCGGTCTACTTCAGCGAGACCCAGGCCCGGAACCAGGATTTCCGCGCGCCAGACGTGTTCGTCGTGCTCGACACCGTCCGCAAGGAGCGCAAGCGCTGGGTCGTCTGGGAGGAGGAGGGGCGCACCCCCGATCTGGTGATCGAGCTCACGAGCGAGAGCACCGAGGCGGTCGATCGGGGGCTCAAGAAGCGGGTCTACGCGCGCCTGCTGAGGGTGCCGGTGTACGTGATCTACGACCCGTTCTCCGCGCAACTGGACGGCTTCGTCCTCGGGCTGCACGGCACCTACGAGCCGCTCGCGCGCGATGTCCACGGTCGTCTGCCCTGCGCGCCGCTGGGGCTCTCGCTCGGCGTCGTCCAGGGAGAGTTCCTGGGCACGGAGGCGCCCTGGCTCCGCTGGTTCGACGCGGAGGGTCGCCTCGTCCGGCACCCCATCGAGCACGCGCGAGTGGTCGAGCAGCACACGCGGGAGGCCGAGCAGAGGGCGGTGGAAGCCGAGGCGCGCGCGGCGGAGCTCGAAGCCGAGCTCGCGAGGCTTCGAGGGCGCTGAGGGGGGCGTGGAGCGCGGCGGAGGTGCCACCTGCTGCGACCTCCCCGCCTGTCGCATGCGCGAGACATTGTGCGGGCGCAGCCAGCCGGTACGCTCGTGGGATGCGTGGGTCGTGCTTCCTCGCCTTGTGCCTGTCTGTTCTCTACGGTTGTTCGGGGACCCTCGAGGGGAGCGACCCGGAGGCGAGCGACGGAGGCGACCTCGAGACCAGCGCCGACGCGGCACCGCCGCCGGCGGTGACGGCGTGCGAGGGCAAGCCCGACGGCGACGACTGCGCGAGCGACGGCAAGAGCCTCGTGCACTGCAAGGGCGGCGTCGCCACGACCGAGGTCTGCGCGGGGGCCTGCGCGGACCTGGGCGCGGGCACCGACAAGTGCCTGTCCGACGCGCTCGAGCCTTGCTTCAACGACGCCGACGGCGACTACTGCGGCGCGGCGATCGGCGGCGACGCAGCCAAGCTCTATCACTGCAAGGACAAGAAGACCGCGAGCACCGAGGCGTGCCCCGCCGGGTGCTGGGACTCACCGGGCTTCGGCGGTGACAAGTGCCTCTCCGACGCGGTGGAGCCCTGCTTCAACGACGCGGACGGCGCCTACTGCGGCGACGCGATCGGTGGCGACGCGAACAAGGTCTACCACTGCAAGGGCAAGAAGACCGAGTCCACCGAGACCTGCACCGACGGCTGCCAGCACAACCCGCCGGGCGTCGCCGACACCTGCGCCGGCGCGCTCTCGTGCGGCAACGTGCAGTGGTGGAACAGCTCGATCAACTACGGGCCGTACATGAGCTCGGGCTCGAGCTGGTGGGACACGGACATCTACGCGCTCTCCGGCACGAAGATCCAGCTGCGCCACGCGAGCCGCCTCGACAAGCACGGCGTCTATGGCTGGGGGTTCATGCCCGAGTTCACCGACCAGGTCACCGGGCGACGGTTCCGCTTCCTGCACCTGCGGCCGAGCGATCAGTACACGACGACGGTCGGCAAGGTGTACCCGGCGGGCACGGTGGTCGGGCTCTCGGGCGGCGACACCGCCGACACGGGCAAGCCGACGTACTCGACCGGCGCGCACCTCTGCGTGCAGACGCTCGACGCCTACCGCGACGTGTTCCCGGCCGGCAAGGACCCCTGCAAATAGACCGAAGCCCCGTGACCGAGGGGGCCACGGGGCTTCCGAGATCCGCGGTCGCGCGTGATCAGAGGCAGAGCTTGGCCGCGGGGACCAGGCACTTGCCGGTGGTGGCGTCGCACACGGCCGGGTAGACGCAGTCCGGCCCGGCGGAGGTCTGGGTGAGGTTGCAGGTGACGCCGTCGGCCGCGCGGGTGACGCACTTGCCGCCGGCGACGCCGGTGGTCAGGTAGCAGCTGGTGCCGCCCGTGCACTCGGCCGGGGCGATGGTGGTCGTCTCGTCGCAGGTGCCGCCCGCGGCGTGGATGGCGAGCTTCTCGCACGTCGAGGGATCGGAGCTGGTCGCGCCAGCCTTGCAGTAGAAGCCGTTGGCCTGGTCGCACTGCTCGTTGTAGTCGCACTCGGCGCCCGTCGCGATCGGGGTGCCGCAGGTGCCGGTGGTGGCGGTGCCGGTGACGTTGCAGCCGAGGCCCGGGCCGCACGGCTTCACCGCGCCCGCCGCGCCGTCGACGTCGCAGGCGGCGCCGGTCTTGCCGAGCACCGTGCACTTGTCGAGGACGCAGAGGAGGCCGTAGCCGCAGTCCTCGAACGTGGTGCAGCTCGCCGCGGCGACCGGCTTGGTGGCGCAGGTGCCGCAGGGCTCGTCGCCCTCACGCGCGCAGTAGCCGCTGGCGCACTGCGAGTGCCAGCTGCACGCGCCGGCGCTGGCGACCGTGCCGACCGGCTTGCAGGCCGTCGGGACGTCGTTGCCCGCGAGGTCGGCGCAGGAGAACGCGGGGTAGGCGGCCGTGCAGGTGTCGAACGAGGTGGTGGTGTCGCCCGTGCCGGGGGCGTCGAGGCGGTCGAGCAGCTCGAGCTTGTGGCGCGCGGTGCAGGTGGCGAGGTCGACCCAGCGGGTCGTGAAGGCGAAGTCGTTGCAGGTCTTCCAGCGGTTGCAGATGGCGGCGGCGAGGTCGCCCGCGGCCTTGTCCTTCGCGGCGCCCGCGTCTCCGCCGTCGGTGGCGGTGGAGTCGGTCGTGGACGAGTCGGTCGCGCTGGAGTCCGTCGCGGTGGAGTCGGTCGCCGTGGAGTCCGTGGCGGTCGAATCGGTCGCCGTGCTGTCGGTCGCGGTGCTGTCGGTCGCAGTGCTGTCGGTCGCAGTGCTGTCGGTCGCCGTGCTGTCGGTCGCCGTGCTGTCGGTCGAGCCCGTGTCGGTCGAGCCCGTGTCGACGCCGGTGTCCGTGCTGGTCTCGGCGCCGCCTTCGATCGCCGAGTCCTCGACGGGCAGGTCGCCGGTGCCGTCGTCACCGCCACAGGCGGGGAGGGCGCACGCGAGCGCGAGGGTGGAGAGGGCCGCGAGACCAAGGAGCAAGTTCTTCGAGCGCATGGGTCGAGCCTTTGAGCGTGAACGCGCCCGCGGTGCAAGTGGTCAACCCGGCCCGGTGGTGCCCGCGACGAGGGTCGGCGACAGGGGCCCCACGGGGCCCGGGAGGGCGGATTCCCGCACCGTCCGCGTGCTGACCTGCTCCTCCAGCGGTTGCGCCGAGCATGCGTCGGCGAGCACCCCGAACGCTGCCGCGACCTCCGCCGCCGAGGGCCGCGCCGCCGGGTCCTTGCACAGGCACTGCATGACGAGCGCGGTGAGCTCCGCGGGCGCCTCGGCGTCGAGCACGAGCGGCTCGGGCACGGTCTCGGCGTGCGCGCGCATCCACGCCGCGGGGGATTTTGCCTGGAACGGCAGCCGACCGACCAGTGCCTGGTAGACGAGGAGGCCGGTCGCGTAGACGTCGACCTTCTCGCTCGCGTGCTCGGGATCGAGGATCTGCTCGGGCGCCATGTACTCCGGCGTGCCGACGATCGCCCCGGAGCGGGTGCTCCCGGTCGGCAGCGCGCCGTGCAGCTTGGAGACCCCGAAATCGAGCAGCTTCAGGCCCGGTGCGGTGGAGGTGAGCATCACGTTGGAGGGCTTCACGTCGCGGTGCACGATGCCCGCGGCGTGGGCGGCCGCGAGCGCGTCGGCCAGCGTGGCCCCGAGGCGCAGGCACATCGTGATGGGCAGCGAGACCTCGCTCCCGAGCCGCGCGGCCAGGGTCTCGCCCTCCACGAGCTCGAGGATCTGGAACAGGCGTCCGTCCTCGGAGACGTCCACGTGCAGCGACCGCACGATGGCCGGGTGGCGCACGCTCGCCGCCGCGCTGGCCTCGCGCAGGAAGCGATAGAGACCGTCGAGCTCCTGCGCGGTCGCGGCCTGCACCATCTTGATGGCCACCGGCCGGTCGATGACCCGATCGTGCCCGCGGTAGACGACGCCCATGCCCCCGAACCCGAGGGGTCGCTCGATGACGACGCGGTCGCCGAGGACGGTTCCGGAGGGCAGGGGCGGCGCCACCGCGTGCGCCTCGGCGAGCCGCGAGAGGGCCACCGAGAGCTCGCGGGAGCGCTCCTTCACCTTCTCGTCGAGCTGGAAGTTGAGCTGCTCGATCTCCTTCGCGCGCGCGACGATCTCGCTCACCTGCTCGGCGACGCGCCGCTCGAGGGTCTCGTTGGCGCGCTCGACGGTCACCCGTGCGCGGACCTCGCGGACGAGCGCCGAGAACGAGCTCCGCGCGATGCCGAACGCGATGAGGGTGAACCCCATGGCGGTGAGCGAGGTGGCGCGACGGATACCGTCGTGCGGCTGCACGTAGGGGTACCCCGCGAGCAGCACGCCGAGCGCCCCGAACAGCGCGATGGTGTGCGACAGCACGCGGAGCCGTACGCCGACGGCCACCGCGAGGATGGTCATCACGTACGGGTTGATGGCGGTGTGGATGCGCTGGGCGTTGAGGGCGAGGAGCGCGCCCCAGACGGCATAGGGGATGCCGAGGAGCTCGCCGACGCGCCGCTGGAGGAACGGCGCCTTGCGGTCGGGCAGGAAGGCGACGACGCCCACCGAGAGCGACAGCGGGATCATCGCCGCGTGCAGCGTGACCAGGCCGGAGCGCCAGTAGGCCTCGGCGGGGCTGCTCGGGGCGACGAGGATCTGGCCGGTGGCGATGCCCACGTGCACGGCGAGGAGCAGCGGCGCATAGAGCCGCGCGCGGCGCAGGTTGTGGTGCTGGCGCTCCTGCTCCAGCCGCTCGAGCACCTCGGGCTCGAGATCGCGCGCGGGGAAGAAGACCTCCACCACGCGGTCCCGGAGCGAGCGATCGCCGGCGGACTGCGGTTGCACCCTCCGATGGTAAGGGGTTGCGCGGCCGGAAGGGGAGGTCTACGAATCGGCCCTCTCGGGGAGTCGCACAGTCCGGTAGTGCACGAGCTTTGGGTGCTCGTTGTCGTGGGTTCAAATCCCACCTCCCCGACCCTGTTTCCGTCCGCGCCGCGTCGGGTGCCTCACCCGAGGGCGAGGGCGGCGCGGATCACCTGCACCACCGCGATGCCCGTGCAGGTCTGGCCGATGGCGAACGAGATGCTCCGCCAGGGCTGGACCGCCTTGATGTAGGCGAGCGCATGCACCACCCGCATCGCCGCGAACGTGCCGCAGAGGCCGAGGACCCAGCTCTTCGAGGCGCCGAGCACCACGTAGAGGAACATCACGATCAGGAAGGGGACGATGTTGGCGAGCGCGTTGCGGTGGGCGCGCATCACGCGGGCCACCTGCTCGGGCTCGTCGGCCACCACCATGGCGCCCTTGGAGACGGTGCCCGCGTCCTCCTTGTTGGGCGTGGTCTTGGACGACGCGCGCGCGCCGCCCCCGGCCGAGTCGATCAGGATCAGCAGCACGCACAGCCCCGCAGCGAACAGGCAATAGGTCGCGAACGGCGGCGAGCGGAAGACGTCCATGCACCGAGGCTACCTCGGCAGACGCCACGCTCGCGACGCGTAGGATCGAGTAGGCTGACCGGCGCATGCGTCGGACGGAGCAACCACTGTTCCACCCGGCCTCGAAACGCCGCCCTCCGCGGGCCTACCCAAGAGCAAGATGATGGTCGCCACCGAGCCCCCGCCCGCCTCCCGCCCGTCGCAGTCCTCGCGTCGCAGCCGGGAGCGCGTCTCGGTCGGGTTCGACGTCCGCTTCGACCTCGAGGCGCACGTCAGCCACGTCAGCGAGCACAACTTCTACCAGGGGTTCTCCGAGAACCTCTCCGACGGCGGCCTCTTCGTGCAGACCTACCAGGTCTACAAGGTGGGCGACGTGCTGAGCCTCCAGCTCACGCTGCCCGACGACGCCGACGCCATCGTCGTGCGCGGCGTCGTCCGCTGGGTGCGCGCGTACGACGAGCCGAGCAACACCAAGCCCGGCTTCGGCCTCCAGTTCCAGGGGCTCGAGCCCGTCGACCAGAAGCGCATCGAGCGCTTCCTCCGGCTGCGGAGCCCGCTGTTCTACGAGGAGTGACCCGCGATCACACGAGGCCGAGCAGCTTGCGGATCGGCCCGGTGAACAGCTTGGTCGTCGTCTGCACGAGATCGAAGCGGTCGCGCCAGACGGTGATCTTGCCGTCGCGGACCTCGAAGGTGCCGCACACCCAGATGTCGAGGTGGAACACCTTCCCCGACAGCACGTCCGTGCGCTCGGTGAGCACCACGCCGTCACGCGCCGCGATCGCGTGCATCGTCACCTGGAAGGTGTCGAACAGCTTCAGGAACTGACGCAGCATCTTCTCCGTCGCGACCTTGCCACGGGCCGGAGGGAAGGGGACGTTCTCGTAGACCACGTCGTCCGCGAGCAGCGCGAGGGCGGCGTCGTTGTGGCCGGCCTCGAGCTCGCGCAGGAACCGCTCCACGATCGCCTGGGACTCCTGGTCGTTCATGGCTCCCGGTTACCACGTGGCCCAAGAGCCCGCATTCGGGCTACCCTCACGCCGATGAAACGCGCCCTCCTCACCGTCGTCCTCCTGGCGTTCGCCGGCGGCTGCACCCCTACCCCCGAGGCCGTCTGCAAGAAGCTCGAAGAGCTCGGCGAGAAGGAGAAGGGGAGCTTCAAGCTGTCGACCTCCAAGTGCCTCAAGAACATGAACGAGCTCAAGGAGCGCGACCCGGACGCCTACAAGTGCGCGGCCAAGACCATCGTCAAGCTCGACAACCTGGACACGGCGTTCCTCGCGCTCTCCGTGTGCGACAAGGACAAGCCGAAGAAGAAGAAGTCGGCCGACGACGACGACGACAAGGGCAAGAAGAAGTCCTCGGACGACGACGACAGCCCGAAGAAGAAGAAGAAGTCCTCGGACGACGACTGATCGGAGCTGGGTCACTCGAGCAGGTGGACCCGCCCGCCGGCGTCGAAGGAGACGTACGCCTCCGACTCCCGCACGTCGCCCCAGAGCGGCGTCCACGTGCAGAAGACCACCAGCCTCACCCTCACCATCGGCAGATCGGGCGAGGGCTCGAGCCGCGGTGGCCCGAGCTGCACCTCGAGGCCTGCGGCGCCCTTCTCGAGGTCCACGGCGTACGACGAGACGTAGCCGATTCCCTGGTGCGTGAACGACCGCCACCGGACGCGCAACCGCACCGGACCCCGGCCGTTGCAGACGTCGACGCTCGCCTGTTGCGCGGTCGTCTCGGCGGGGACGGCGACGCCGGGCGGGACCCTCGCACGCAGATCGCCCTCGGCCAGAGTGCCGCGCCCTGTGGTCGGGCGGCAGCCCGTGAGGCCCACGAGCAAGACGACGCAGCTCGAACCCCACCCCATCGCGCAAGTCTACGCGCACTCGCGCGACGCCGTCAGCCCGCGCACCCGCCGAAGCCGCACACGAACCGGCCCGCGACGAGGCTGTAGGAACAGTACCCCTGCTGGGGTTTGCCCGTCGGGCCCTGCAGCACACAGTCTTCGTCGTCGACGCAGGCGTCGCGGGGGCCGTGGCAGAACCAGCCCGCGACCCCGCGGTAGTGGCCGCAGGTGAGGTCCACCGACGGCGAGCAGTACCCTCCGGGTCCGCAGTCCGCGTCGATCCGGCAGCCGGCCGGCAGGCAGTTCTGCGGCCGCGCGTTCTGGCTGCCCTCGTAGGCCATCCCGCACATGCACATCTGCCCCTTCTGGCAGTCGCCATCCACCCGGCAGCGGGCTTCGGTGCATCGCTTGTCTTCGCAGCGCCCCTCCGGGCCAGGGCAGTCGCCGTCGACGCGGCACTCCTTGTAGGTCGGACGCCGGGTCGGGAGGTCCGTGCAGCGCTCGGCCGTGGGACGGTGGAGCTTCGGCGCCCGCGCAGGGATCGCCGACTGCTGCGCGCCCGGCGGAGCCGGGGGGGGTTCCTCGACACGCTCCGACCGGCGCTGCGGACGGCGGCACGCGAGTTCGAAGACCACGACGGCCAAGAGAACCAGCGACGCCGGCGAGGGCGCCCTCGGCGGTGAGCTCGGTCTCTGCCTCACTGCGCGAAACAGTAGAGGTGGTGCTTGTTGTTGCACTGCGAGTGCCAGCCGAACTGGCTCGCCCAGGTGAGGTCGGTCGCGCCGACCTTGCCGACGCTGCCGTCGAGCGAGCTCGACGCCGAGGCCCAGCCGGAGCAGTTCTTCGACAGCGAGAAGGCGTTGCCGGTCGCGTTGGCGTCGGTCCAGACGGATCCGCTGACCGAGTCGCCGAACTCGTCGACGTCGATACCGTGGGCCAGCGTACCGTCGACGAGATCGCCCCAGTTGTTCGCCACCACGTACCCGTTCGGGAGCACATAGGGGACGAAGCCCTTGGCGAAGCGCGTGGCCGGCGCGCTCATCCACGCCTTGAACGTCCCCGGCAGGCCCGCCGCCGTCGCGGCCGCCTGACACTTGGTGTCGGCGCCGGGTCCGCCCGAGAAGCCGGGCAAGAAGGTCTCCTTGGTCGCGAACACGTAGAGCCCGTTCGTGCAGAGCGAGGAGGAGCAGACGTAACCGGTTCCACACTTGGTCGCGCAGTCGCCGCAGCTGGACCACGCGTCGAGGCGCGCTTCGCAGCCGTCGGTCATCGACGTGTTGCAGTCGGCGCGCCCCGGGACGCAGGCGTGACCACAGACCCCCGCCGTGCACGTGGGCGAGGCCGACGGCGCGCCAGGGCAGACCTTGCCGCACGTGCCGCAGTCGCTGGGATCGATCGCCAGGTCGCGACACGCGCCGGCGCACAGCGTCCTGCCAGACGGACAGGTGGTGCCGCACGTGCCTGCCGCGCAGACCTCACCCGTCGGGCATGCCTTGCCGCACGCCCCGCAGTGGCTCGTATCCGAGGTCAGGTCGACACACGAAGCCCCGCAGACCGTCGAGCTCCCGCAGTCGACGCAAGTGCCGAGGACGCACGCTTGCTTGGCGGTGCAGCAGCCCGTGGCGCCGCACTTGGTGCAGGCGTCGCCGCTCGTGTCCGTCACCGAGGTGTCCGCGGCGATCCCCGTGTCGGCGGCGCCGGTGTCGGCAGAGGTCTCGGAGGGCGCGTCGGTGCTGGCCTCGCCGACGGTCGTGTCGATCGCGCTGTCGAGCGCCGAAGTGGAGTCGCCGACGGTGGTGTCCGACACGGTGTCCGACGGGGCGTCCGTCCCCCCGTCGGAAGCATCGTCGCCGACGGTGCCGTCGCTGCTGCCGCAACCGAGCGCGAACGCGGACAGCCACAGGATCCATCGCCCGCGCGTCCGGCCCGAGGAGATGGGCTGCACGCTATCTCTCCGCGACGCAGCAGCACTCCCGGTGCGCAGGGCACCTCGCAACCGTTGCACCATCCGTCCCTCCTCCCTCTCGTGAAGTCTCGCCGAAGACAGGCGTTCACGCCACCGGAGTCGGCCAGCCCAGCGAAAGGCCGTCAGGTCGGCCATCGCGCGTCGCGATCTTTCCATCGTCGTCGAAACGGCCGAGGACTGAACCAGGGAACCGATCCGGAGGACCGTTGTCGCTGACCGCATGCGCTCGCTCCTCCTCGGTCTCCTCGCGCTGCTCGCCCTCGACGCCTGCCACCCACCCGCGCCCAAGCCCGTGCGCAAGGGGCCGCTGGTGTTCTTCCACCAGGTGCGCGTCTTCGACGGGGAAAAGGCGACGATCGGCGACGTCCTCGTCGACGGTAAGCACGTCGCCGAGGTCGGCCCTTCGCTCGAGGTGCCCGCGGGCGCGGAGGTGATCGAAGGCGAAGGCAAGACGCTGCTGCCGGCCTTCGTCGACGCGCACGTCCACGCCGGCAAGGAGGACGAGCACCTGCAGCAGAACCTCGTCTTCGGCGTCGGCCTCGTCGTCGACATGTTCGGCCCGCCCTCGCAGATCAAGGCCCGTCACGCCGCCGAAGCCGCGCTCGTGCCCGACACGCTCGCCGATCTGCGCGGCGCCGCCACCCTCGCGACCGCGCCGAACGGCCACGGCACCGAGTTCGGCATCCCCATCCCGACCCTCGCGAGCCCCGAGGAGGCCCCCGCCTTCGTCGATGGGCGCGTGGCCGAGGGCGCCGACTTCGTGAAGATCGTGTTCGAGGAGGACATGCCCACGATCTCGCGGCAGACGCTGCGCGCCCTGATCGACGCCGCCCACGCCCGCGGCAAGCTCGCGCTGATCCACGTCGGCAAGCAGCACGAGGCGCGCGCCGCGATCGAGGAGGGCGCCGACGGACTCGCGCACCTGTTCTACGACAGCGCACCGAGCGCCGACCTCGGCCCACTCGTCGCAGCGAAGAAGGCCTTCGTCATCCCGACGCTCACGGTGCTCGCGCGCCACTGCGGCGTGCGCCCGGGGATCGCCATCGCCGAGGACCCGCAGCTCTCCCCGTACCTGCTGCCCGGCGCGGGCAAGCGGCTGCGCAAGAGCTACAAGGGCGAGGACGGCAACTGCATCCACCACGCGTTCGCCGCCGTGGCCGCGATGAAGGCCGCCAAGGTGCCGATCCTCGCGGGCACCGACGCCGCCAACGCCGGCACCGCCCACGGCGCGAGCCTGCACGGTGAGCTCTCGCTGCTGGTCGAGGCGGGCCTCACGCCCACCGAGGCCCTCACCGCCGCCACCGCCACCCCCGCGCGCGTCTTCTCTCTCACTGGGCGCGGCCACATCGCGCCGGGCATGCGCGCCGATCTCGTGCTCGTCGCCGGCGACCCCACCAAGGACATCAAGGCCACGCGCTCCATCGTCACCGTGTTCAAGCTCGGCGCGCGCGTCCCGCGACCGCGCCTATCGGGGACCTGAGCCCTTCGAGAGCTCCTCGAGCGCCGCCGCCATCTGCGCCTCGTCCTCTTCGGCGGCCGCCTCGAGCGCGACGCGCAGGTGCGGGTCCGCGCTCGCGGCCGACACGACCCGCAGCCGCTTGTGCGCCGTGCT
>CAZUZY010000194.1:0-15294 GCA_964624885.1 uncultured Polyangiales bacterium
TGCCGGCGAGCTGCGACGGCGCCGGCGCCTGCCCGGCGGCGACCACCAAGCGCTGCGAGCCGTTCGCCTGCGGCGACAAGGCGTGCCTCACGCGCTGCACGGGCGACGCGGAGTGCGCGGCCGGATACCGCTGCTCCAACGGCAAGTGCGTCACCGGCGCCTACTGCGCCGGCCCGACCACGCTGAAGACCCCGGGCGCGGCCGACGTCGACTGCACCCCCTACCTGTGCGCCGGCGATCGATGCCTCCCCACCTGCGCCACCTCGAGCGACTGCGTCGGTGGCTTCGCCTGCAGCGACGGCGTGTGCACCAGCGCCTCGGGCGCGGTGGCGAACGACTCGGGGTGCACCGCCGCCCCGACCGGACCGACGACGGGCGCCGCGCTGCTCGCGCTGGCGAGCCTCGGCGCCGTCGGTCGTCGGCGCCGCCGGGGTCTCAGCTCGCGACCCGGGCGGTGAACGAGAGGGCGTCCCCCGCGCGGTCCACGAGGATGGTGGTGCCGCCCGGGAACTCGCCGCCGAGGAGGCGCCGCGACAGCGGGTCCTCGAGCTGACGCTGGATGGCCCGCTTGAGCGGCCGCGCGCCGTACTGCGGGTCCCAGCCCTGGTCGCCGAGGAAGTCCTTGGCGGCGTCGGTGAGCTCGCAGCGGAGCTCGCGCTTCGCGAGGCGGCCCTCGAAGCGGCGCAGCTGGATGTCGACGATGGCGCGGAGCTGCGCCTTCTCGAGGCGGTCGAAGACCACGGTGTCGTCGATGCGGTTGAGCAGCTCGGGCCGGAAGTGCCGGCGCAGCTCCTCGAGCACCAGCGCGTGCGCCGCGGCCTGGTTCGTCTCGCCCATGAGGTAGTGCGAGCCGAGGTTGCTCGTGAGGATGAGGACCGTGTTCTTGAAGTCCACGGTGCGCCCCTGGCCGTCGGTGAGGCGGCCGTCGTCGAGCACCTGCAGGAGCACGTTCCACACGTCGGGGTGCGCCTTCTCGATCTCGTCGAACAGCACGACCGCGTAGGGCCGGCGCCGCACCGGCTCGGTCAGCTGGCCGCCCTCGTCGTAGCCGACGTAGCCGGGCGGCGCGCCGATGAGCCGGGAGACCGAGTGCTTCTCCATGTACTCGCTCATGTCGAGCCGCACCATCGCCCGCTCGTCGTCGAACAGGAACTCGGCGAGCGCGCGCGCGAGCTCGGTCTTGCCGACGCCAGTGGGGCCGAGGAACAGGAAGCTCCCGATCGGGCGGTGGTCGTCGCCGAGCCCGGCGCGCGACCGGCGCACGGCGTTGGCGACCGCGGTGACGGCGGCCTCCTGGCCGACGACGCGCTGGGCGAGGGCGCCCTCCATGCGCAGGAGCTTCTGCAGCTCGCCCTCCAGCATCTTGGTGACCGGCACCCCGGTCCACTTGCTGACGATTCCTGCCACGTCCTGGTCGGTGACCTCCTCGCGCAGGTAGCTCTGACCGGACTTCTGCGCCCGCGAGAGCTCGGCGCGCGCGGCCTCGATCGACCGCTCGGCCTCGGGGATGAGGCCGTACTTGATCTCGGCGGCCTTGCCGAGATCGCCGTGGCGCTCGGCGCGCTCCATCTCGTTGCGCAGCTCCTCGAGCCGGGGCTGCTGGCCGCGCACCTTGGCGAGGGCGTCCTTCTCGCGCATCCACTGGGCGCGCATGCCGTCGCGCTTCTCCTTCATCTCGGCGACCTCCACGGCCACCACGCGCAGGCGGGTCTTGCTCGCGTTGTCGGTCTCCTTCTTGAGCGCCTGCTCCTCGATCTGCAGCTGGGTGAGCTTGCGCTCCACGCTGTCGATCTCGACCGGCATGGAGTCGATCTCCATCTTGATCTTGGAGGCCGCCTCGTCGACCAGATCGATGGCCTTGTCGGGCAGGAACCGCTCGGTGATGTAGCGGTTGCTGAGGGTGGCGGCGGCGACCAGCGCGGCGTCCTGGATGCGGATGCCGTGGTGCACCTCGTAGCGCTCCTTGAGGCCCCGGAGGATGGCGATGGTGTCCTCGACCGAGGGCTCGCCCACGAGGACCGGCTGGAAACGACGCTCGAGCGCGGCGTCCTTCTCGATGTGCTTACGGAACTCGTCGAGCGTGGTGGCGCCGATGCAGCGGAGCTCGCCGCGGGCCAGCGCGGGCTTGAGCATGTTGGCGGCATCCATGGCGCCCTCGGCGGCGCCGGCACCGACGAGGGTGTGCAGCTCGTCGATGAACAGGATGATCTGCCCCTCGCTGGCCTCGATCTCCTTGAGCACGGCCTTGAGGCGGTCCTCGAACTCGCCGCGGAACTTGCTGCCGGCGACCATGGCGCCGAGGTCGAGCGCGACGAGGCGCTTGTCCTTCAGCGACTCGGGGACGTCCCCCGCGACCATGCGGCGGGCGATACCCTCGACGATGGCGGTCTTGCCGACGCCCGGGTCGCCGATGAGCACCGGGTTGTTCTTGGTGCGCCGCGAGAGCACCTGCATGACGCGGCGGATCTCCTCGTCGCGCCCGACGACCGGGTCGATCTTGCCCCCCCGCGCCGCGGCGGTGAGGTCGCGGGTGTACTTGTCGAGCGCCTGGTAGCGGCCCTCGGGGTCGGCGTCGGTGACCTTCTGCGCGCCGCGGATCTCGCCCATGGCCTTGCGGAGCGCGTCGGGGCGCACCCCGGAGCGCTCGAACATCGAGGCGGCGTCCTTGTCGGAGGCGAGCAGCGCGAGCAGGAGGTGCTCGGCCGAGACGTACTCGTCCTTCATCGCCTTGGCCTGGTCCTCCGCGGCGTGGACCATGGCGAGCGTGCGGCGGCCCAGGCTCGGCTCGCTGCCGCCGTCCATCTTGGGGAGCCCCTCGACCTTGGCGGCCAGCGCCTCCTCGAGCGCCTCGAGGTTCGCCCCGGCCTTCTGCAGCATCGGTCTCGCGACCCCGCCCTCCTGCGCGAGCAGCGCGGCGACCACGTGCTCGGGCAGGACCTCGGGGTTGCCGCGGCGCGCCGCGAGCCCTTGCGCTGCCTGGAGCGCTTCCTTGGACTTGGTCGTCAGTCGATCGATGCGCATGGTCGGATCTCTCCCAGAGGCCGGGCCCGACGGCCGCGGCAAGGTGCTTCGGTGCCCCGCACCGGGCTTGCTCGGCCCGGGGCGTCGGCGAGGGTGGTGCCTTCCGGCGCCGCGTCCTCCACGGCCCAACCTATGCACCAATCGGGGTCGGGCAAGACCCGGCGAGTCACGGGGCGCAAGCGAGGGGCTTCGGCGAGGACGGCCCGTGACCCGACTCCGCGCCTCGGACGCGCCGATTGCGCGTACGATGATCGGTCATGGTTCCGGCCGAGCCGTTCGCGTTGCTGGAGGAGGTCCCGATCGGGGCCTACGTGTTCCGGCGCACGGCAGAGGATTTCGTCCTCGAGCTCGTGAACCGTCGCGCGCGGACCGAGCACCCGGCCATCACCGCCATGATCGGCAAGCCGATGCTCGCGCTCTACGGGGATCAGCCCGAGGTCGTCGAGGCCGCAGGCCGCTGCCTCGAGGGGGGCGAGCCGGTCGTGGTCGAGATCCCGGTGCGGCGCTACGACCAGATGCGGGCGGCGATGCACCTGCGGCTGCAGTTCGTCGCGGTCGGGTCCACCCACCTCGTGATCTACGTGCAGGACGTGGCCACCGACGACGTGCGGGCGGCGGCGCTGCGCGACAGCGAGGCGCGATACCGGACCCTGGTCACCTCCATGCCGGATGCGGTCATCCTCCGCGGCCCCAACGGGCGGGTGCTCGCGTGCAACGACCTCGCCGCCCGCCTGTTCGGCGTCGAGCGGGAGGCCGATCTGCTGGGCAGCGAGGACTTCGTCGGCCCTGGTTACGCGGTGGTGGACGAGGCCGGCAACGTCGTGCCCAAGGACCAGTACGCGAGCCGCATCGCGCTCCGGGGAGAGCCTGTGCCGCCGCGGATCATGGGCCTCGACACCCCGCGCGGTGAGCGACGCTGGTTCCGCGTCGCGGCCCAGCCCGTGCCGGGCGTGAACGGCACGGTCGCGGGCTCGGTCACCACCTTCACGGACATCACCGAGCGGGCCGAGGTCCAGCGGGCGCTGCACGAGAGCGCGGCGCGGCTCGACCTCGCCCTCTCCGCCGCGAGGATGGGGGTCTGGGACTACACGCCCCTGGTCGACGAGGGCAGCTGGTCGGACAACCTCGACGCCGTCTTCGACCTGCCGAACCGGGCGCCCGGGATGCAGAACTGGCTCGAGAACGTCCACCCGCACGATCGCGAGGGCATCGTGAGCCGCACGCTCGCGATCGCGCAGGGCGAGGACGGCGCCAGCTTCGACCACGACTGCCGCATCATCGGCGCCGACGGCACCGAGCGGTGGGCGCGCATCCGGGGGCGGGTCCAGCGCGGGCCGCGCGGCCCCCATTTCCGCGGAACGCTGATGGACGTGACCGACCAGCACCGCCTCGAGGAGGAGCTGCGTCGCGCGAGCCGGCTCGAGAGCATCGGGCGGCTCGCCGGGGGTGTCGCGCACGACTTCAACAACCTGCTCGCCGCCATGATGGGCTCGCTCGAGCTCCTCGAGGACGGGTGCCCGCCATCGGCCTGCGACGACCTCGCGACGATCCGCCACGCCGCGCTCCGCGCGCGGGATCTCACGCGCCAGCTCCTGGCCTTCGCCCGCAAGCAGCCGCTCGAGTTCAAGATCGTCGATCTGGACGCCATGGTCCGCGACGTCGATCGCCTGCTCCGCCGCGTCGTCGGCCCGGAGATCGAGGTGCGGATCGAGAGCACGCACGGGGTGTGCGTCCGCGCCGACGTCTCGTTGCTCGAGCAGGTCCTGGTCAACCTGGTGGTCAACGCGCGTGAGGCCATGCCACGTGGCGGGCGCCTCGACATCCGGGTCACCGCCGGGCCGGACACCCACGGCCTCGCGCAGGCGCTGATCGAGGTCGCGGACTCCGGCGTCGGCATGGACGAGGACACGGTCCGCCACGTGTTCGACCCGTTCTTCACCACCAAGTCCCAGGGGAGCGGGCTCGGCCTCGCGAGCAGCTACGGCATCGTGCAGCAGCACGGGGGCGACATCACCGTCGTCAGTCGCCCCGGCGAGGGCAGCTCGTTCCAGGTGCGACTCCCGCGCTGGCTGCAGCCGGCCGAGCTGGCGAAGGCCGTCGAGGCACCCCCGACGGGTCGCGAGTGCGTGCTGGTGATCGACGACGAAGACCTCGTGCGGGCGACGGCGGTCCGGCTGCTCCGCAGCCTCGGTTACGAGGTGCTGGCGGCGAACGGCGCCGCCGAGGCGCTGGCCGTCGCGGCGAGCCACGCCGGGCGGATCGACCTCCTGCTGTGCGACGTGGCCATGCCGGGGCGCAGCGGACCCTCCGTCGCCCGCGAGCTCGTGGGTCAGCGGCCGGAGCTCCAGGTGATCTTCGTGTCGGGCTACGCGGATCTGGACGAGCCGACCCTCGCCGGCGCGGGGTTCCTCCACAAGCCGTACGTGCGCACCGAGCTCGCGGCCAAGCTCCGGGAGCACCTCGGGTCCACGGCGGCGCGCGGGTCGCGCTAGAACAGCACCGGACCCCGCACCGCGCGAGGGGTCCGCGTGCGGTCGCCGAGCTCGCCGTCGTCGTTCGAGCCCCAGCACTGCGCCTCGCCGTGCGCCAGCGCGACGCACGTGTGGCGCCCCGAGGTGGCCACGAACCGGGCGCCGACGACGCCGGGCACCCGCGTGGGCCGCGGACGTGCGGTCGTCGTCCCGTCGCCGATCTGCCCCTTGTCGTTGGCGCCGAAGCACGACACGGCGCCGTCCACGTGGCGCACGCACGTGAGGCCCGCACCGACGGCGAGCTGCACCGCGTCCACCACGTCGACCACCTGCCGCGGGTGTCCGAGGTAGGGCGGGGCGGAGGGATCGCCGAGCTGGCCCTGGTCGTTGTCGCCCCAGCAGAACACGCGCCCGTCGTCGGTGCGCGCGCACGTGTGCGTGGACGAGGCGGCGACCTCGATCACGTGGCTCATCTCGGGGAGCGTGGCGGGCGCAGCGGCGGGAGGCGCGCCCGGGCGATCGCCCCAGGTCACCACGGTGCCGTCGCCACGTGCCGCGATGCCGTGCCAGCGCGCCACGGAGAGGTGGTGGACGCCCTCGAGCTTGGTGGGCACGGGGCGCAGCTCCTCGAGGGACAGGGCGCCCGTGGCGAGGCTGCCTTGCTGGTTGTAGCCCCAGCACGAGACGGCGCCGGTGGCCTTGCGGGCGCAGCTGAAGTCGCTGCCGAGCGCGAGCTGGACGACCCCGTCCACGCCGGGATCGACGTTGGGGAACGCCGCCGGCTGGTGGGTGCCGTCGCCGAGGGCCCCGTGCTCGTTGTGCCCGAAGCAGCGGACCCGCCCGCTCGCGAGCAGGGCACAGGCGTGGTTCGGGCCCATGGCGAGCTGCGTGACGCCGGAGACGCCCTCGAGCACGGTGGGCCAGAGCACGTGGCCCTCGCCGCCGAGGCGCGCGCCCCAGCACTTGACCGAGCCGCCGACCAGGAGCGCGCAGGAGCGGCCGGGGCCGAGCGCGAGCTCGGTCACGGAGAGGGTGACCGGGTCGCCTTTCTCCGTCGTGGCTGGGGTCGGCGTGGGTGACGCCCCGTGGACCACCGGTCCCGCCGATCCACAACCGACCAGGAGGAGAATGCCTGTTGCCCGCCGCATCAGTGACCTGTGACGACGAGCGTACCGCCGCCTTTGTACGTTCGCTGCGGATTCCGTCTTGGCCGGACCTGCCGCCGGCCTACTACGGCGACGCAGACGGGCGTCAGACGCTCACACCGACCGAACGGGCGTAGGCCTCGAGGGTGGCCATCGACGGGACCGCCTCCTTGCGCGCGAGGGCGTGGACGAGCGTCTGGGCCTTCTCGTTGACCGGCGTGGGGATGCCGTGGCGGCGGCCGCGATCCACCACCTCGCCGTTGAGGAAGTCGACCGCGGGGGTGCGGCCGCGCTCGATGGCGGCCAGCATCGACGAGCGCATGCGGCGGTAGCGGGCACCGACCGCCAGCAGCATGGAGTGCTTGGCGAGGAGTCCCGGCGAGCCCCAGGCCTCGCGCTCCTTGTCGGTGAGCGCGATCCAGTCGAGATCGAGGGTGCCGCTGACCTTCTCGAGCCGCACGCCCTCGGCGCGCGCCACGGCCACCACCTCGGTCATGATCTCGAGCGCGAGCCGCCGCACGAACTTCTGGATCATCAGGGCGCCGAGCCGCGCCCCGCCGAGCGTGCCCAGGGTGGAGATGGCGCAGTTGATGGCGAGCTTGCTCCACCGCGCGCCGGCGAGGTTGCGGGTGGTCTGCACCGGGCCGATCGGCTCGAGCAAGGTGTCGAGCTCGGTGAGCCGCGGGTCGTCGCCGCCGTCGAGGCGACCGATCGAGAACCCGCCGCTCGACGTGCGCTCGTAGACGCCCGGCTCGATCATCGACGCGCCCCACGCCACCACCGCGCCGACGACGCCGTCCGGTCGGCCGACGATGCGCTCGATGCGCGGCTCGCAGAGGCCGTTCTGGAAGCACACCATCGCGCCGGTGGGCGCGAGGAACGGCGCGGCCGCCCGCGCCGCGTCCTCCACCTGCGGGGGCTGGGTCGCGAGCAGGATCCAGTCGAACGGCTCGGTGTCGGGGGGGAGGGCGGTCACGACCAGCCCGGCGTCGACCTGCTGCTCGCCGTCCACGCCGCGGACCACGAAGCCCTTGGCCCGCAGCGCCTCGGCGATGGCGGCGTTGGTGGTGAGCGTGGTGAGCGCGAGATCGGGCGTGGCGCCGCGCAGCGTGGCGGCGGTCACGCCCCCGATACCACCGGCGCCGACGACCAGGACCCGAGGAGCCATGCGGCGGAGCTACCATGTGACGCCCTCGGCGCGAACCCACGGCCAGCCCCCCCGCATCTCATCGTCGTGCGCAGCCGCCTCCTCGCTCTCACGCTCCTCGCCGCGGGCGGTGTCGCCGCGGGTTGTGCCGTGCAGCGGCCGGACGGGGGAACGGGGCTCCTCGCCCCGCCGCAGCAGGCGCCGGCCTTCGCTGCGCCCGACCAGGGCGGCACGGTCCGCACCCTCGCGGCGTGCGCCGGGCACCCGGTGATCCTCTATTTCTACCCGAAGGACGGCACCCCCGGCTGCACCAAGGAGGCGTGCGCGTTCCGCGACGCGTGGTCCAAGCTGCAGGCGCGGGGCGCGATCGTGTACGGCGTGTCGAGCGACTCGGTGGAGCGGCACGCGGCGTTCGTCACGGAGCACCAGCTGCCGTTCTCCCTGCTCTCCGACGACGGCGCGATGCGCAAGGCGTACGGCGTCTCGTCGACCTTCGGGTACGCCTCCCGGGTCACGTTCGTCATCGACCGGCAAGGTCGCGTCGCGCGGGTGTTCCCCGACGTGGACCCGGCGCAGCACGTCACCGAGGTGCTGGCTGCGCTCGACGCGCTGTGAGGCGGCGTTGCCGTCCTCCCGGCCGACGAGGCACCATGGGGCCGTGCGCCGGCCCGGGGTCCTGCTCCTGCTCGTCCTCGGAGGCTGTGCGCGCAGCGAGCCCGCGAAGCCCGACGCGTCGTCGGTGACCCCGCCGACCCTCGAGGATCGGGCTCGCGCGGTCATGCAGGCCCTCGTGACCCGGGATGCTCCCGCCCTCGTGGCCGCGAGCGCGCGGGAGCTCCGGGTCGAGGTGAAGGATCTCCTGGTCGAGACCGACGAGCGCACGGCCGAGGAGCTCACCGGAGAGCCGGCCGTCGCCGCGTTCGCCAAGCGCTTCGCCGGCGAGTGGGGCACCGCCGGGAGTCGCTGGCCGAAGGGGCTCTCGGTCGCGGGGGAGCTCGTGTGCCACCCCGATTGCTGCGACGTCCGGGTGAAGGGCGTGGAGTCCGGCGTCGTGCAGCTCCGACGACTCTGCTTCGCGGGTCGCGGGCCGAGCGGCGAGCCGCGGCTCGGCTACCTCGTCTTCGCGACCGCGCGGTAGTACGATGGTCCGATGCGTCGGTGGCTGTCCCTCTCCGCCGTCGCCGTCGTCGCCCTCGGCGTGGTCGCGGTCGGCTGCTCGGCCCCCCCCGACGACGAGGAGGTCACGCACTCCTCCCAGCCGCTCACTGCCTACTGCGAGGCCAACGTCAAAGGCGTGGGGCTGGTCGAGACCGAGACCAAGTACCTGCCCTCCGTGGTGCACTGCGAGAACGGCGGCGCGCCGTTCGAGGCGCTGAAGGCCCAGGCCATCGCTGCGCGCACCTACCTCTACTACAAGATGGAGACGGCCGGCGCGATCGCGGACGGCACGAGCGACCAGGTCTACTCCTGCGGCAGCGCGCCCAACGCGCAGCAGATCAAGGCTGTGGCCGACACCGCGGGCCAGGTGCTCCGCTACAAGGGCGTGACCATCTGCTCGTTCTTCGTGGCGGGAGGCGCAGCGTCGCCGCCCGGGTGCGTGGGGAGCTCCGCGGCCGCCACCGAGAAGTACGTCACCTACAACGAGGGCAAGAGCGGCGCGGGCATCGACCAGACCACGCTCGGGTGGGTGAGCCCCACCAACTCGCGCAACCGGGGCTGCCTCTCGCAGCTGGGCTCGCGATGCCTCGACTCGGCGGGCAAGACCTTCGACGAGATCCTGCGCTTCTACTACGGCGCCGACATCACCCTCGAGACCGCCACCGGGCCGTGCGTGGGCCCGCCACCGCCGGTCGACGCGGGCGTCGACGTCGCGCCCCCCGACACGTCGGTCAAGGACACCGGCGTGAGCCCCAAGGACAGCGGGGACGCGGAGGCCGAGGCTGCGGTGGACGCGGCGCCCGACGCCGACGCCGCCGACGTGCGCGACGCCGGGGAGCTCGACGCGACGCTGCAGGGGAGCTGCACCTGTCGGCTCGGGCGGCCCGAGCGTGGCGGCAGCGAGGCGCTGCTCGGCCTGGTCGCGCTCGGCCTCGTCCGGCGCCGTCGACGCGGGTAGCGCTCAGAGGCCGGCGATCCACGCGAGGGTGGGCGCGTCCGGGAACAGCGCTCGCAGCGTCTCGTCCGGGAGATCCGTCGCGCGCGCGAGGCGATCGAGATCGGGCGTCGTCCCCGCGGACGCGAGCTCTCGCGCCGCGAGCAGCACCAGCCAGTGCAGCGGGCGCAGCGTGATCCCGAGCGACCGCGCGCGCTGCTCGGCGGCCTCGAAGGTCCACGTGTCCGACCAGGAGTGGAGGGCGCCCATGGGCGCGAGGGGAGCAACGGCCGAGCCACGCCGAACCCCACGAATCGGCGAGCGTCGGCGAAACGATCCGTTGCACGGCGACCGCCGTTGGAACCAAACGGTGCAACCGGGTGCGACGCCCCCGCGGAAATTCGGCGCGGCGCAGCGCGGCATCCGAGTTGCTCGGGGGAGGGCATGGCTCTCTCGCGCAGGCGGTTCCTCAGTCTCGGCGCCGGCACCCTCGCCACCGCGGTGGCGGCCAAGCTCGCCTTCAGCCGCTCCGCCGCCGCCGCCCACGCGACGATCGACCCCGGCACCGACGGCCACGCGGTGCCCACGGTCTGCGAGGTCTGCTTCTGGAAGTGCGGCGTCGAGGCCCACGTCGTCGGCGACCGCCTGATCAAGGTCCGCGGCAACCCCCGCCACCCGCTCTCCAACGGCAAGCTCTGCCCCCGCGGCGTGGGCGCGGTCGGGCTCGCGTACGACCCGGACCGTCTGGTCAAGCCGCTCCTGCGCGTGGGCCCGAGGGGCAGCGAGGAGTTCAAGGCGGTCTCGTGGGACGAGGCGCTCTCCTACATCGCGAACAAGCTCGACGACCTGCGCAAGAAGTACGGGCCCGAGTCGGTCGCGCTCTTCAACCACGGCTCGGGCGCCTCGTGGTTCAAGCACCTGCTCTCCGCCTACGGCACGGCGAACTTCGGCGCGCCGTCGTTCGCGCAGTGCCGGGGCCCCCGCGACGTCGCCTTCGAGCTCACCTTCGGCGCCGACCCTGGTTCGCCCGAGATCCTCGACATCGGCCACTCCGACTGCCTCGTCCTGCTCGGCTCGCACCTCGGCGAGAACATGCACAACACCCAGGTGCAGGACTTCGCCGACGCGGTGGCGCGCGGCGCCGACCTCATCGTGGTCGACCCGCGGTTCTCGACCGCCGCGTCGAAGGCCAAGACCTGGTTGCCGATCCGCCCGGGCACCGACACGGCGCTGCTGCTCGCCTGGATCCACGTGATCGTGACCGAGCAGCGCCACCAGCGCGCCTACGTCGAGCAGTACACGACCGGCTTCGCGGAGCTCGCGAAGGCCATCGTCGAGTACACCCCCGAGTGGGCCGCCGCCGAGACCGGCCTCGACGCCGAGGTCATCCGCGCCACCGCGCGCCGCATCGCGGGGGCCGCGCCCGCCTCGCTCGTGCACCCTGGCCGCCACGCGTCCTGGTACGGCGCGGACGACACGCATCGGTCGCGCGCCATCGCCATCCTGGACGCGATCCTCGGCAGCTGGGGCCACCGCGGTGGGTTCTTCCGGCCGAGCGGGATGAAGCTCGCCAAGGTGCCGACGCCCGCGTACCCGAAGGCCAAGCCGCCCGCCGATCGCCGCGAGGGCGAGGCCCCGTTCGCGCTCGAGCCGCTCGCCCAGGGCCTCCGCCGCGCGACCCTCGACGGGCAGCCGTACCCCATCAAGGGGTGGTTCGTGTACGGCACCAACCTCGTCCAGGCTCTCCCGCAGCGTGAGGAGACGCTGAAGGCGATCCAGGCCCTCGAGCTGCTCGTGGTCGTCGACGTGCTGCCCGCCGAGATCGCCGGCTACGCCGACGTGGTGCTCCCCGAGGCCGCGTACCTCGAGCGCTACGACGACCTCGTGCCCATCGCCTGGCACAAGAGCGGCGTCGCGCTGCGGCAGCCGGTCCTCCCGCCGCCCGGCGAGGCCAAGCCGGGCTGGTGGATCGCGCGCGAGCTCGGCCAGCGCCTCGGCCTCGGCGCCTATTTCCCCTGGACCGACGTCGAGGGCTACCTGAAGGAGCGCTGCCGGCTCTCGGGGATCGACTGGGCCACGCTCGCCCGCGACGGCGTGGTGCTCGCGCCCGACAAGCCGACGGTGGTCGAGGACGGCCTCGCGCTCACCTTCGCCACCGAGAGCGGCAAGATCGAGCTCTACTCCGAGAAGCTCGCCAAGGCCGGCTTCGCGCCGCTCCCGAAGTACGAGCGGCCCGACGGCGTGCCCCCCGGCTACTTCCGCCTGCTCTACGGGCGGGCGCCAGGGCACACCTTCGGGCGCACCACGAACAACCGCCTCCTCGGCGAGCTCGCCCACCACGACCGGGTGTGGATCAACGCCAAGGTGGCCAAGGATCTCGGCCTCGCCGACGGCGCGACCGTCCGCCTCGTGAACCAGGACGGCATCAAGAGCGCCCCCGTGCAGATCAAGGCCACCGAGCGCATCCGCGGCGACTGCGTCTACATGGTCCACGGGTGGGGCCACACGGCCAAGGGCCTGCGCTACGCGAAGGGCCGCGGCGCCGACGACGCCGAGCTCGTCTCGCGCGTGAAGGTGGACCCGGTGATGGGCGGCACCGGCATGCGCGTGAACTTCGTCACCCTGCAGAAGGAGGCCTGAGCCATGCGCCGCGTGATGGTCATCGACACGAAGCGGTGCGTCGGCTGCGAGGCCTGCGTGGTCGCCTGCAAGACCGAGAACCGCGTGCCCGACGGCGCGTACCGCGACTGGGTGGTGCAGGAGACCAAGGGCGAGCTGCCGACCCTCGAGCTCCTCATCCGCTCGCAGCGCTGCAACCACTGCACGAACGCGCCCTGCGTGACCAACTGCCCCACGGGCGCGAGCTTCTTCCACGTGGACGGCACGGTGCAGATCGACCGCGACCGGTGCACGGGTTGCCGCGCCTGCATGGCGAGCTGCCCCTACGACGCCCGCTACGTCCACCCCGACGGCTTCGTCGACAAGTGCACGCTCTGTGTACACCGGCTCGGCAAGGGGAAGCCGACCGCGTGCGAGGAGGTGTGCCCGACCAACGCCATCCTCACCGGCGACCTCGACGATCCGAGCTCGCTCGTGCACCTGCGCCTCAAGCGCGGCGACGTCACGGTGATCGACCCCGAAGCAGGCACCAAGCCCAACGTCTTCTACGTCGGGTGACCGAGGGAACCATGGCTCCACACATCGAGATCGAGACGACCCGCAACGCCGCGCTGGCGAGCGCCGAGCGCGTGTGGGGGTGGGAGATCCCCATCTACCTGTTCCTCGGCGGCCTCGTCGCGGGCCTCATGCTCGCCGTGAGCGTCTCCGTGCTCCTCCTCGGGCGCGCGCGCGTCACCGAGGCCATGCGTCGCGGCGTCGTGGCCGCCCCGGTGCTGCTCTCGCTCGGGATGGGCGCGCTGTTCCTCGACCTCACCTACAAGCTGCACGTCTTCCGGTTCTACACGACGTTCCAGCCGACCGCGCCGATGTCGATCGGGTCGTGGGTGCTCTTGCTCGTGTACCCGGTCCAGCTCGGGCTGCTCCTCGCCCTGCCGTCGGACCTCGTCGCGCCCTTCCTCGATCGGGTGAAGGCCCTCGAGCGACCGCGCCGCTGGGCGGAGGCGCACGTGCGCGGGCTCGCGTGGGGAGGCCTCGGGTTGGGCGTCGCCCTCGGCGTGTACACGGGCGTGCTCCTCTCGGCGACCGTCGCGCGGCCCCTCTGGTCGAGCGGCGCGCTCGGGTTCTTGTTCCTCGCCTCCGGCGCCTCCACCGGCGTGGCGACCCTGATGGTGCTCGAGCGCGACCACGAGATGCAGGGCCTCTTCGCGCGCGCCGATCTCGCGCTCATCGCGGCCGAGCTGCTCGTGCTGGTCCTCTGGCTGGTGGGCCTCGCGACCCAGGGGCCGATCTACCGCGAGGCGGCGGCGCTCGTGCTCACGGGGCCCTACGCCCCGGTGTTCGTCGGGGTGGTGGTCTTCGGAGGGCTCCTCCTGCCGGCGCTGCTCGAGACGCTCTCGCTCCGCGGGCGCGCGCTCCACTCGCGGTGGGTGCCCGCGCTGGTGCTGGTCGGTGGGCTCCTCTTGCGGTTCGTCATCGTCTACGCGGGACAGGACGTCTCGTTCGTGAAGGGGTGAAGTCATGGCCAACGTCGTCTCCGAACGGCAGTCCCCCGGCGAGCGGCCCATGTGGGACCCCTACGTCGCGGGCTTCTTCCTCGGCCTCGTGCTGCTCGGCACCTACCTCGTCGTCGGGCGTGGCCTCGGCGCCTCGGGCGCGCTCACCCGCATCACGGCGCGCCTGGCCCACGCGGTCGCGCCCACGTGGGTCGCGGCCAACGGTGCGCTCGGCGGCTACTTCCAGAAGGGCGCCCGGTGGTGGGACGACTGGCTCGTGTTCGAGCTGATCGGCGTCGTGCTCGGCGGGCTCGCCGCCGGTCTCACCAGCGGTCGGTTCGGCCTCGTGGTGGAGGGCGGCCCGCGCATCTCCGCGCGGCAGCGGCTCCTGTTCGCCTTCGTCGGCGGCGCCATCGTCGGCTTCGGCGCGCGCCTCGCGCAGGGGTGCACGAGCGGCCAGGCGCTCTCGGGCGGCGCGACCCTCGCGCTCGGGAGCTGGGCCTTCATGTTCGCCGTCTTCGGCGGCGCGTACGGGGTCGCGTACTTCGTGAGGAGGCTCTGGACATGATGCCGCTGAAGCCTGAGGTGTGGGTCGCCTACACGTTCGCCGTGCTGTCCGGGTTCGGGTTCGGCTTCGTCCTCGAGCGCGCCGGCTTCGGCAGCTCGAGGAAGCTCGCGGCCCAGTTCTACCTGCGCGACATGACCGTGCTGAAGGTGATGTTCAGCGCGATCGTCACGGCCATGCTGGGGCTCGTCGCGCTCCGCGCGGTCGGGCTCGTCGACATGGAGGCGGTCTACGTGAACCCGACCTTCCTCGGCCCGCAGGTGGTCGGTGGCCTCGTGTTCGGGGTCGGCTTCGCCATCGGCGGGTACTGCCCGGGCACGAGCGTCGTCGCGGCGGCGACGGGCAAGCTCGACGCCGTCGCGTTCCTCGCGGGCGCGGCGATGGGCATCCTCGGCTTCGCGGGGAGCTACCCGGCGCTCCAGCGCTTCGCGACCTCGGGGGGTGGCAAGCGCCAGTTCCTGATGGATCTCCTGCACCTGCCCTACGGCGTGGTCGCCATCCTCGTCACCCTGCTCGCGCTCGCCATGTTCGCGGGCGCCGAGTGGATCGAGCGCAAGATGCGCGGGGCGCCGGCCCCGACCCCCGTCGAGCCCGACCACGGCGCTGCGCCCACCCCTGCGGAGTGAAGCCATGTTCCGACCCTCTCTCCACGGCATGCTGGCGGTCACCGCCCTGGGCGTCGCGCTCGGCGCCGCCGCCCTCGCGCGCGCCCCTCGACCCGCGCCCACCCCCGCGGCGGAG
>CAZUZY010000195.1:0-15266 GCA_964624885.1 uncultured Polyangiales bacterium
CTGCCAGGTCAGCTCGGGGGTGGGCTGGCGTCCCCAACGGGATTCGAACCCGTGCGGCTGAGACCACCCGCGTCAACAGTGTCGGCCGACCAAAATCACTTGACAGGTCCTTCCGGCGCTATATCATAAGAGCGGTAGGCCGCTCAAGCGAACGGAGGCTCGTTGAGAGATACCGATCTGCGCGCGCTCGCGCTTCTATGGCTCCTCGAGCGACCAAGCGGCGTGCCAAGCGACGCCGCGCGAGCCGGGGCCGGCATGCTGAGGTGATCCTCCTGGTGGTACTGAACGCTTTGGCGTTGGGTACGACCATGTTGGAGATCCTCAGCCGCCGAGCCTAGGGCTCACCCAACCAGCGGTAGCTGGCCCTTTGACGCAACTAGGCGTCGCGCAAGGCCCTGAAGCAGTCGCTTCAGGGCCTTGGCTTTTTTTCAGGCTCCTCTGACGCGCTTTCCAGAGTGTGCCCGTTCTTGAACCAGGGCCGAGAACTTCATTAGCGTCGATCGATAGCCATTTGTGACGCACGGCACCATTGGCCCCCAATCGTCACGACGCGCGAGCGCTGCCGTGCTGGCACTGGACGCTCGCTCAGTTCGGAGCTGCTCCCGTCGCCCAGACCGGAGCGCTCGAGCCCTCGAGCTCGAGATCGAGCTCGAGTTCGAGGCACTGGCGAGCGGCCCTCGAGCTCGAAGAGTGAATCGCTAGCTGCCTTCCGCTTGGGCGCGGTTGCGGCTTCGCCACCTCTCCCGTTGCTGATGCAGGGCTATTCGCCAGTGCGACGCCCGCTTGTTCCACCACCTATTTTGCCTTGGCTCCCACTCCGCAAATACCACATAGTGAAATGCGTCGTACGCGAGAGGCGAGTCCTTGTCCGCCTTGATCTTTGCGACAAATCCCTCGCAAAGTAGATACTGTTTCCGAAACCTGTGAAAGTACATGGATCGCGCGATATCTGAATCGACCGCGCCGTCAAGTATTGCGAGGCAGTACTTCTCGACCTCATTGAAGTATGTTCTCAGCTTTCGCCCCGCTTCACGCATTCGACGCCTCAGTGACATCCGCTCTTGATTGACAAGCACGTATGGGTCGCTGTCCTCTGGAACGTCCGACGCATCCATTGGTGGATCGCGATAGTAGATTCCGATGCTCTTGTGGAGGTTGCGGACCGAGTCGACTATCGCGGCAGTCGCGGGATCGTTCTGGGGCAGTTTGTGTTGAAATCGGAGCAGCCTTACCTCATCATCGCTTAGCGGTATCTCGCGCGAGCGCAGGCGGATGAGCTGATCGAGATCGTTCTCGAGCGAATCGAGCGATAGTGGATTGAAGAATGTGAAGGACGCTTGCCGTCTGTACCACCGCCGGTTGTATGCCAGTGCCGCGAGTGCGATACCGGCTGCGATGAGCGGGCCAGCGCGAGTCAGCAGGTCACTGAGGCTGTTCATTGGCTTGTCTCCTTGAGTGTGTTGAACGTCGATGGCGAGTTGGCGCGAGCGGAGGGGTGCCGAGAACCAAGGCCTAGCGGCGATCTCGCGGCACTTCACGCCGGCCTTTGGGCGGCCAGTCAACCGGGTCCTCGTCTGCCGAGTCGCGGTACGGCGATCGCGCGCCCAGGCGACCCTCCTTTCCGTTCTTGCTCGTGGCAGCGCGCTCAGGGAGTGTGGGCGCGAGCGCGACTGCGGTCATCAACACCACCTCGTGCAGGCACTCGGTACTGATCATCAGGCTTCTTGGTTCTCTACGGCCTCGCGAATCGTAGGGTGGAGGTCGCGCATCGACCACCCCCACACTTCACGCGCGCAGTGCTTGAAGTCTGCATGGAGCTCGTTCGCATGAATCTCTAGTGCAATTCTTGTCGCCAGATGGTCGTCAATGGATACACCGCACATGTGGATAAGGCGTTTCATAACAAAGAACCTGTTGTGCCTTGCGCCGAGAGTGGCCGCTGCGGTGCAAGCGCTAGCACGAACGGAAAGCGAGCTATTCCGGTGGTTGTAGATGGTTTCGAGGCGCTCTACGACCGCGTCGCAGAAGTACCAGGTGAACGCTCCACGAGCCCAGTCGCAGTAGGCAGTGGCAATCGCCTCCCACTCCTCCGGTGCGCGCTCTGCGAGAGCGAGCAAGCGCTCCGAATCGAGATCGGAAATGACGTGTAGCTCACTTCCGGCTTCGACTGTCGAGATGTGGGAGACGAACTGGTCAACCCGCTCACTGGGCCACTCCCTAATGGTGTCAAGCAGTCCGGCCCACTCGACCGTTACTGCATCTCGACCAATAGAGGCGTCCTTTCTGAGAACGTTCAGAAGGACCGCCCGAAGCCCGGCAATGGACTTGAAGCGCTTTAGAGGGTCGGTGGCGGTGCATTTTCGCACGATTGGGTCAAACGGCCCCGGGACTGACTGCACCGCGTAGGGAACTCGGACGCGGCCGTCCAGCAACTCGTGCAGAATGCAGCCAAACGCATAGATGTCGGCTGCTGCCGTGGCATTCTTAAAGCCGGTTGCTTGCTCTGGAGGCATGTATGACATCGTGCCCCAGTTGGACGCTTGCGTGGTGATTCTGCTCGTCTTGCCGGCGTCCTGATGCGCAGCTAGACCAAAGTCGCTGAGCCGCCAGACGCCGTCGTGGAGAAGTACATTCTCTGGCTTCAGGTCGCGATGTACAAATCCGAGTTCATGGAGGCGCTCCAGACCAGCCAGTATGTCCAACAGCGGTTCGGGCGTGACGCGGCTGCTTGATCGGTCCTCCCGGATTCTGTCCGCATAACTCATCTCGGCCAGCGGCATGATGAACCATGGATTGTCCCCGCTGGTTTCCTCGTCAATTATCGGCATCGCTCCGTGCGCGGCCAGAGTCTTCTGATATCTGACTTCTCGGGAGAATCGCGTCCGTAGCTTCTGGAGCTCCGCTTCCGAGGAGTACAGTGTCGGCTCTGGATCGAACACCTTTCTAGCCGCAATTTGGTCATCGCCGAGCAGGACCCTTTCGACCCGCCCGAATCCGCCGCGATTGATGAACGCGAGAACTGATTTTACCTGAACACGCATCTATGTCCTCTTGAGATCGTGTGGTGCGCACTTGCATTTGGCTCCGGGGCGCTAAGGTCCGGTTGTCGGAGAGCAAAGAATGCGGCGGTACGGTTCTCTATCTGCAATGGCGATCTCGATTTTTCGCGAGAGCAAGCGTCGAAGATCATGTTCGTATTCGAGAAGCAGCACCAGCTCTTGTAGGTCACACAGCGCAATCGTAATTTGCCCTAGACTTTGGCGGCATGTCGCTATCGCTGCGTCCGTATAGCCCTCGGATGCGATGAAAATACCTCGGGCACCACCGCGGCTGAAGACGCGCACCAGGTGCTGCGAGATCTCAGCGGTGCCAATTTTTTCCGCGTGCCACTTCGCCTCCACGAGGTACAGCTGGCCGTTCAAATCGACCAGGCCGTCGACTTGTTCGACGACTCCCTCGCCGGCGTTCCCTCGAACGACAAATGCGTCGCGAACGTGAATCCCGGCAGCAGCGAACCATCGATTCAGCACTCCCTCCAGCGACTTGCCGCGCCTCCAGGGATCGCTTGTAGAAAAGAGATTGTAGAGATCGGCCTTGATGGCGCCGGTCTCCTCGCGGCGCCTTCGGGTCTCGGCGTTAGCACGAGCCAGCTCCTGCTGGCGTTCGGCCCTCTCGCGCTCTCTCTCTTCTCGCATGCGGGTGAACGAATCCTTTCTGTTCACCAGTTCGCGGATTGCCGCCACGAGTCCTCGCGCTCGGAGGGCGTCGCTCTCCCAGCATACGGAGTAGTCCTCGAACTCACACACGCGCTTTAGCAGCTGACGTCGTGCACCGAGAGTTGCGTCGCCTCCCTCACTGAGAGCTTCGAGTACGTCTCGTGCAATGTCGTGCTTCCTCACTGAATTGCGATCGTGTGCTAGGCGCTGGCGCCATGGCGCGAGCACAGACTCTGACGTGCCCGCTCCGCGCAGAAAGACGAGAATGTCGTTCTTCGAGCGGCAGAGCAATGGGAGCGCATCGCAAAGGAGTCGAGTTAGCTCCGGCGGCCAGTGATAGGGGTCTGACACTGTTGACCTGTGAGGCTGTCGACAACAGCTTGCTTTGGTGTCTTGAAGCGGATGAGCCTCATGTTGGGCGTGGATTCGCCTGGGCTGGAGGCTGAGGGAGAGGGCTTAGGGAGAGAATACACCGGCTCACGACTCGCTCGTGGCGGAAGTCCTAGCGCGGCTCAAGCGCAGTCATGGCGCGGGAAGACCGAGCCGAACCCACCCCGCAGCGCCTCGGCGACACGGATGTACCCCTCCGTGGTCGACAGGCAGGAGTGCCCGGCCCGCTGCTTGATCCGCAGCGGCTCATCGCCCCGCACCGCCATCCACGTGATCCCCGTCGCCCGCAGGTCGTGGAAGGTGAGCCACTTCCGCGTGGCGCCGTTAGTGAACAGCTCCTCGCGCTCGACGCCTGCCATCGCCAGGTAGACCCGCAGCCCATTGGCGAGGTCGAACTTGTCCGGCATCCCGGCCTCTCCGAGCACGCGGCCTTGCCCGCTGCTCTCGCGGTGCATCTGGTCGAGTAGCGGTCGGAGCGTCGGCTCGAAGGCGAACCGCCGCGTTCCACCGGTCTTGGTCTGCTTCTCCTCGTGCGTGTAGCGGCGGAGGCTCCGGTGGATGTGGACCGTGCCGTGGACGAGGTCGACGTCCTCCCAGGCAAGAGCCTCGAGCTCCGCGGCGCGGAGATAGAGGTAGATCGCGAGCGTGACGACGCGCTTCCAGAGCAACGGCACATCCGGACACGCCATCAGCTTGAGGTACTCGCTCGGGTAGAGGAACTGCTTGGCCTTCACGATGCCTCGGTCGGGCGCGACGAGGCCGCTCGAGGGGTTGTCATCACGCACGCGCAGCGACCGGTCCTTGGCCGTCTGGGCGTCGTGGAACGCCATCTTCAGAGTGGCCCACACGTGCGAGGCGGTCTTCCAGGACAGCGTCGCGTCCCGGATCCGCTGGTCGAGTCGATCGCGGACGTCCTCGAGCTGGGCCGGGCAGACCTCCCGCATCGGCGTCGAGCCGAGGATTGGGAGCACGTGGTTCTTGAGACGGGACCGATCGTCCCGGACCGACTCGAGCCCTCTCGCCTCCCGGAACAGGAGCCACCGTTCGACCCACTCGGCGACGGTCTCGTTCGCTGGTGGCTTCGCCAGAACCTCCGCAGCGCTCGTCGTGTGTCGCGCCCGCAGGACGAGCTCCGGCGCCCGCCGCATCGCCTCGGCGTGGGTCACCTCCGGCTCGAGCCGGAGCCAGGGACGGCTTCCGTCGGCGAGAGTGACGAGCACCGCGAACCGCCCGCCCGTCCACTTCAACGTACCGTCCAAGACGAGCCTCACGTGGGCGCTCACGGCGCGACTCCCTTCGCGCGTCGTCGCCGCTCGAGGCCGAAGAACAGGAACCCGTTCCAGGTTGTCCCCGTGATCACTCGAGCGATCGCAGACAGAGAGCGAAAGGGCCGACCCCCGTAGACGAACCCCCGTTCGAGGACCGTCACCAGATGCTGCCTTCCTCCCACGCGCGCCACCACGACCGCCCCCGGGGCCGGCAGTCGCCGGTCGCGCCGCTGTCGTTCAGCCTTCCCGTAAGTCGGCTTCTTCGGGCTGGGGACGGGTCCCGACGTCGCCGTCAGGACCTTCGCGAGCGCTGTGCGCAGGTGGTGCTCGTTGTCGCTCTTCGGCCGGACGCCGAAGACCTCGCGGTAGCGTGCTTGGAGGGCGGCCTTGCTGAGACGTGCCAGCTCTCCGAGCACCGACGCCATCGTGCGGCCGGAGTGCGCCATCAGCCCTGCACCTCCGCCGACAAGGGCGACCGTTCGGGGCGTTGCGCCAGCCCGAACCAGAGGAACCCATTGGTCGAGCACTTGGTGAAGGTCTTGGCGAGGGCTGAAAGGCTCGGGAACGTCGTGCCCTTGAAGGAGAACCCCTCCTCGAGCACCTTCACGCGGAGCGCCTCGCCCTTGTAGACGCGCTCGATGACCGTCCCAGCCGGAGGCAGCCGCGGGTCGCGCTCTCCCGAAGCAGCCACCTGGCGCCGCTGGGCCTTGCGAGGCTCGGTCTCAGGCTGCGCCGGCGGCTGTCCCCCCGCCCGCTCGCGGAGCCCCTTCGCAATGGCCTTGCGGAGGAAGACGAGACTCGTGCTCCGGGTCTCACCGTCGAACAGCTCCTGGAACAGCCGTTGGAGCTCGGTCGCTCCGAACTTCTGGAGGGCGGCGACAGCCTTCTTCAGGTCGGGCTCGTCGAGCACGAGCGCGCGCGCCCGCGCGCTCGCCCGAACGGGCTCCGAGGCGGCCGGGGCAACGGCATCTTTGGCCGCCGCCGTCGGCAGGCCTGCTTCGGTGGCAGACGGGACCTTGCGGGTCGGCTTCGACCGCTTCGTGGCCAGGGGCGCGCGCTTCGAGGACTGCGCGCGCTTCGAGGCGGGCTTCGTGGGCTTCGTGGGCTTGGCAGACTTGACGGACTTGGTGGAGGACGTGCGCTTGGTCATTGTGTCTCCGCGTCCAGGCATGGGGCCCAGGCACGCGACACCTTGAGCTCGAAGCAGCTGCTGGGAAGCCCTGGTGAGCCTCTCGGTGTGTGCCACGCATCGAGCCGATGGCCGGCAGGCGGGCCACATCCGACTTGCGGCCAACTCATCGGGTGGCGAGACTCGGGTATGGCCTTCTGGTGGGTCTCACAGGGCAAGACCTTCTCCCACGAGAGAGCTCAGGGCTACCTCTGGGCTCCACTGCGAGACCGTGGTGGACGCACACCGTTTCACTGGCGGACGATGAACGAGGTGCGAGAGGGTGACACGATCTTCTCCTACGTCGCGCGCGCCTTCCCAGCCTTGTCCGTCGCCCGAGGCAGTGCCTATCCGTATCCAAACCCCTTCCCGACCGCTGACTGGGACCACGACGGAATGCGCATCGATGTCGAGTACGTCGACCTCGATTCACCACTCGCCCTGAGTGCGGTGATGCCGAGCCTACAACCACTACTCCCTGATGGGCGTTCGCCAATCATGACGAATGGGAACGGCTTCACCGGCTACCTCTTCGCTCTGCCCGTGTCCGCCGGCCGATTGTTGCTCGAACGCGCGACTGCGAACGTCGCGTACGACCTGCAGGAAGCGGCTCTTCTGCGTTCGACGACCGTGACCCAACGGGAGGCCCTCGTACAGACCCGAGTTGGGCAGGGTCCCTTCCGGGACGCTCTGTTGCGTCGCTGGGGAGACCGATGCTGCATTACGGGACTGGCCATCCCCAGACTCCTCCGGGCGTCGCACATCAAGCCGTGGCGCGACTGCAACAACGAGGAGCGACTGGATTGCATGAACGGCCTCCTGCTCTCGGCGTCTTACGATGCGGCGTTCGACGCAGGCTTCATCACATTCGAAGATGACGGCTCGATTCAGCTGGGGAGGGCCCTGGCAGCCTCTGCCAGCAGCGCGGGAATCGATCCCAACTGCGGCATCTCGGGTCTGGAGCCGGAGCGCCGTCGCTACCTCGAATACCATCGTCAAAACGTGTTCCAGGGATGACGGATCCGCGTCGTGTTAATTATCCCTGACCTTGCTTCGTCCCGCCCTGTGCGAACTCGTGCCGATGTCCCAACCCATCCCAGTTGACGGGACGCACCCGGATGATTCGGGACCGCGGCTCACGCCCTGCGCACGGTATGCTGCCCAGCGTGACGGGTGACTCGACCGAGACCTCCCCTGCGGACGAACGCGTCCCACCTCCCCCCATGCCCGGCGTGGTGCGGGTCTTCTCTGGCGGCGTACCGGAAAGCGTTTCTACGAGATGGATTGGCCACGACCTGGTGATTGGCCGGGCCGTGGACTGCACGCTCTCCACCAAGGACACCGAGCTCTCCCGCCAGCACGCGAGGCTCCGTTGGACGGGGCTTGGTTGGAAGGTCGTGGACCTAGGCAGCCGCAACGGGACGTTTGTCGACGGTGTCCGCATCGACGCCGAGGTCGAAGTGTCCCGCCCGGCGGTGGTTCGCACGGGAGGGACCGTCTTCTTGGTCGAGCCCGACCTCGGTCGGCTGCTGGGCGGGCCCGTCATCGTCAACGACCGGGTGACCGGGCCAGGCATGCACCGTGCGTTGCAGGAGGTGGGCCGTGCCGCGCACGCTGGCGCCACCCTGCTCATCGTCGGTGAGACTGGCACGGGCAAGGAGCACGCGGCGCGCAGCTTTCATGCTGCGAGCTCCCACGCCCGAGGCCCGTTCGAGGCGGTCAACTGCGCGGCCATCCCACCGACGCTGGCGGAGGCGATGCTGTTCGGGGCAAAGAAGGGCGCGTTCTCCGGCGCCCAGGAGATGCCTGGCCACTTCGCCGCAGCCGACCGCGGAGTGCTCTTCCTCGACGAGGTGGGCACCCTCGACCTCGACATCCAGGCCAAGCTGCTCCGCGCCATAGAGCACAAGGTCGTGCAGCCGCTCGGGGCCTCTGCGCCTCGCCGCATCGATGTCCTCATCTGCTGTGCCACCAACGATGACCTCCTCGCCGCCATCGACAAGGGCAGCTTCCGTCGCGACCTCTACGTGCGCCTCGCGCAGGACGTCGTGACGCTGCCTCCATTGCGCGACCGGCGGGAGGAGATCCCATACCTGCTTCGGCTCGCAGTGCCACCCGAGACATTGCCCGGTCTCCGGCTCACGGCGGGCTTCGTGGAGGCCTGCCTCCTTCGGCCTTGGCCCGGGAACGTGCGCGAGCTCCTTGGCGCGGTGGGCCGCGCGGCTCGGCGTGCGATTGGCGCGAACTCGGGAGACATCCTCGCCGGAGACCTCCCTGCGGACGCCGGCGTCGCCGCGGTGCCGGTGAGCGGTCGCCCAACCCTTCCTGAGCGCGCACCGAGCGCGCCGCCTGTCTCCTCGGAGAGAACGGCCGTCGCGCCAGTACCATCACCCGAGGATCTCAAGCTTGCGGCGTTTCGTGAGGCCTACCTTCGCCACCAAGGCAACGTCGACGCTGCGGCGCGCGAGGTCGGCATAGGGCGCTCGACGGCGTACCGCTGGCTCGAGCGCATCAAGGTGAGGTAGCCCTCGCTCGGCACGGGCCTTGCGACGCGCGGGACCATGTCCGCCGCGCTGACCGACCCCGTCCTGAGTCTGCTCATTCGCAACACACGCAACTGCTACACCGCGCGCTTCGACTTCGATCGACTGCCCATCACCGTGGGACGCCACATCGACAACCGGCTCCGGCTCGACGATCCCGGAGTGTCCCGGTTCCATGCAGTGCTCGAGTGGCACGGCGGCAGGTTGCTCCTGACGGACCTCGGGAGCGTCAACGGCACATTCTTCCAGGGGTTCGTCCTGCCTCCGCGAGAGCCGCGGGAGCTCGTCGGCGAGCGATTCGCCTTCGCGGTCGGCCCGTTCCACATCGCAGGGCGTCGGGAGCTGCCACTCGTCGTGAGCGCGGAGAGCGACGCACCAACCGCGAACCTCTCCGTCCTCGAGCTCGGGCTGTTGCTGCGCGACGAAGACGACGCCACCCTGATCCGCAAGCTCGGATAGCCATGGACCTCATCCCCGAAGAGATCCCGCCCGAAGGGATCCCGCTCCGCGGGACACCCTACGTCGCGCTCAAGCGCCTCGGCCAGGGCGCTCAGGGGATGGCGCTCCTCGTCCGCAACCCCGACCTCGCCCGACTCGAGGTGATGAAGGTCCTGCTCGTCGCCTACAGCGAGGAGCTCGCGCACCGGTTCAAGTTCGAGGCGCAGTCGATCGCGCACATCCATCACCCGACGATCGTCCGCATCTACTTCATCGGCATCCTGCCTGACAACCGGGCCTTCTTCACGATGGAGTACTTCGAGGGGCAAACGCTGGCCGCGCTCCTCAAGACGCTGGCAGCGCCGATGAGCGTTCGGCGCGCGGTCTCGATCGCCGGCCAGCTCGCCGACGGCCTCGCCGCCTGCCACGCGAAGGGCATTGTCCACCGCGACCTCAAGCCCGGGAACATCCTGATCGCGCCCGACGACACGGTGAAGATCATCGACTTCGGGATCGCCAAGCGCGCCCAGGAGCACACCCAGCTCTCAGGTGGCTGGACCCAGGGCAACCTGATTGGCACCCCTACCTTCATGGCGCCCGAGCAGGCGATGGGCACGGCCGCGGCCATCGGTCCCGCAACGGACGTCTACGCCCTCGCGTGCGTGCTCTACGTGCTGCTGACCGGCCGCCTCCTCTACGAAGGCAACACCGCCGAGCAGATCTACCACAAGCTGCACTCGCCCCCGCCGACCCTGGCCTCGGCTGGTCGCGGGGGGCCCTTCCCGCATGAGCTCGAGGCGCTCGTTGCGCGGATGCTGGTGCGCGACTCGTCTGCGCGCGTGCAGAGCGCGGTCGAGGTGCGGCAAGAGCTCAACCGGATCCTGAAGCTGCTCCCGGCCGAAGTGACAGTGCCTGTCTCCGCCGATGCGGGTTTCGACGCCCCCACGCTCGGCGCGACCTACACGACGGCTGTGCGGGACGCCGCACCAGCACCCGACTTCGCGAACTTCCCCACAGTGCGAGACGCTGCGCCTGCCCCGACCGGCGCGGACACCTGGCGCGATGGGGCAACGATGGACAGTCCGCCGGCAGCGCGCGCGCCAGAGGTCACGGTGCGCGAGAGGCCGACGGTCGACGCTCAGGCCCTCGAGCAGCCCCGCGCGCCGACGGCGCCGCGGACTGGTAGTGGCCGTCGCTCCATCCTCCTGCTGGTGGCGACGCTGGTGCTCGGAGGCGCGGTTGGTGCGGTGCTGGTGGCGACGCGAGACGGAGTCCCATCCAGTCCCGCGACCCCTCCGAAGGGGGCGGTCTCTGCGACCAGTGCGGCTCCCGCACCGAAGCCGTCCGTGGAGCCCAGCCCCACGCCGACCCCGAGCCCCTCGGTGCCGAGTGCGGTCCAGTCTGTCGCCAGCGCCACAACCGGCGCCCCGACCATTCCACCGACCCAACCCAAGTCGAAGCCCAGCGCGAGCGCAGCTGCCAAGCCGAGTGCTTCGAGCCCGACCCCCGCCGCAACGCCCACGAAGGGCGCCATGGACGATCCGTTCTGAGCTACGAGGAATCTGCCATGTCTCGCCACGCCCGCACCGTCGTCTGCGTCGCCCTCTCGCTGAGCCTCGGGCTTGGTCCGATGACCTTCGCCCACGCAGACAAGGCCAAGGCCGTCGAGCTCTTCAACGACGCGAAGAAGCTGATGGACGCGGGCAAGTACACCGATGCGTGCCCCAAGCTCGAGGCGGCCAAGGGCCACGATCCATCGGCCGATGGGATCGTGCTGCGCCTCGCTGCCTGCTACGAGAAGACCGGAAAGTGGGCCTCGGCCTGGTCCCACTACGTTGAGAGCGCCTCGCGCGCCGAGAAGTCGGGGAACAAGGAACGCCTCACGCTCGCGAAGAAGGGCGTCGCGGACACGGAGACAAAGCTCTCGCGTGTGACGGTCAAGGTGGCCTCAGGAGCCAAGGTCCCGGGCTTCGAAGTGAAGTGGGACGGCAAGGACCTCACCGAGGGCGAGTGGGGCTCGGCCCTGCCGGTCGATCCAGGCGACCACAGCCTGACCGCGACAGCGCCCGGCCACACGGCCTTCTCGACGACGGTGACTGTGGGGGCGGAGAGCAAGGCTGTGGAGGTGCCGAAGCTGACGCCTGCGGCAACTGCACCGTCAACCGCACCTGTACCGGCTCCCACCGGCGCACCAACGCTTGCGCCGACGGGCACGTCGGCCCCTCCCGTGATGGACAAGCCGCCGTCGAAGGCTCCCGCCATCACCGCACTCGCCACGGGCAGCGTGCTCGTGATCGGTGGGATCGCGACGTACGTGTTCGGAGTGCGAAGCGCGCGGGATGACTACTTCGACACCTGCGGGAAGCAGACAACGCCGACCTGCGAGAACGACGCGGGCAAGTCTAAGGTGCGGCTGCTCGAGGGAATTTCGTATGGTGCGCTCGGCCTCGGCCTGCTTGGAGCCGGAACGGGAATCTACTTGCTCGCCCGCTCCAACTCATCGGGCGATCGGACCGGCGGGGTCCACACACGCGTCTACATCAACCCCTTGGCTGGCGGCGCGCACCTGCAGGTCATTGCGGACTTCTGACGTCCAGGCGATTGTGACTTCTGCGCTCGCGCTGAGTATGCCGAGCACTTGACTCTCGCTCGGCGAGTTGATCCTGCGTTAGGTTGCCTCGGACAAGGGGGCGCCATGCGACGATTGGCACGACTGGTGGTCGGAATGGGAACGCTGACGACCGTTCCGTTGGTGTGCAGCAGACAGCAGCCCGCGAGCGCATCTGTTCCAGAGAGCGCGTCGACGTTGGCATCCTCATCCGCTTCGCCAGAGGCGGACGCTTCCACGACGAAGTTGCCTGCCGACAAGCTGCGAGAGATCTGTAGCACCCTTCATGCGGAACGAAAACGCATTTGGATAAAGGCACAGAGTGCCACGTCAATCGAGGATGTGGATAGGCTCGCGGAGACCTACACGACGGCCGTCCAGGGCGCGGAGAGCGGCGGTTCTTTTCACTATGAAGAATGCGAAAAGTTGGACGTGACGCTGGGGCTTACGTCGGGTCGCAGCGAGCAATTGGCACTTCAGATTGACTGGTCAGTTCGTGCGCTACTCGACGTGAGAGTTGGTCTGATGCGGGTATCCGATCAGAAGACGATAGACACGCTCCTCGAGCGTGGCAAAATCTTGATCGATACCCTCGCTCGCGCAGCAGGCGCCCGGGCAGCCTTGATCGGGAAGAATCTCGGGTTTGAATGCTCCAGCGATAGCGAAAACCAGACATTCGACCATGCGGAGACCAAGGAAAGCATCGATCGCAACTACTGCCGCGGCGTCGAGCTGTGGCGAAGCATTCAGACGGAGGTGCGACTCAGAACATCGGACAATCTAGGTCTCTGCGGGGCGCTCAGGGCAGATGGATTGCGACGCGAATGGTGCGCAGCCTATGGCGTCATTGGCCTCAATTTGTCGCTCCTGTGGTCAATCAAAGGGCCATCTGGATTCACACGCGGGCGCGTTGTCAGCGCCGCTACCCCGTACATTGGCGTCCGTTGGATACCGATTCGGAGAGCGTCGTTCCTCGCAGTCGAGGCAATAGCGTT
Source organism: uncultured Polyangiales bacterium (assembly GCA_964624885.1). GTDB lineage: Bacteria > Myxococcota_A > Polyangia > Polyangiales > JADJMO01 > JADJMO01. The sequence goes on from CAZUZY010000195.1 coordinate 13,127, forward strand.
CTCGCAGTACTTCCTCGCGTCGGACCTTGACGCGTCGCAGCAGCAATCCCCGTGCGGGGCGGAAGGTAACGCATTTGAAAAGACCCTTCCGTGTGAGGTCAAGCCCAAGGTACGGCCATACATAGCTTCGCACATTGGCATCACACTGGGACGGGAGAACTTTGGCTTTCTTAGCGTCGGCCTACTTGGGCTTGGCGTGGCAGAATACGGTGGTCGCGGACTATTCTGGTACTATTCACTCACGGTGTCTTCTCTGCAGATCACAGGGAGGTTCTAGTGCGCACTCCTACGGCTCTGCTGCTTTCCGCCCTTCTCACGGGGTGCCGTGCCGATTCCGACGCCATCTCCAGCTGCGACGCACTTCGCGACAAATTGGAGACGAAGGTACTTGAGTCATGCCGCGCCGAGTACGGAGGGGGCGCCAGTCAGTTCTGTGCGATCTGTGTCTCTTCTGGTCGCTATTCGTACTCTGTAAGGCCCGGCGCAAAGTGTGTTTGTGCGACACTTATCCTTCAGGGTCCCGTTTGTGCAGGCGATTGGTTAGATCGCCAGGCCATTCTTGCCTCAATTAGGGCCGCCGATCGCGAGTGCTCTGAGTTCGCTCTGTTCGAGGACGCGGGCGGAGACGCGTCCGGTGACGGGGGCTCGGGCGACTCGTTGGCGGAAGCTGGCGGGGACTGAGTCGCCATAGGACTCGACGGGACTATCTGAGACTGTCTGGGAAACACACCTTGCCTTTGCGACTGCTCAGTTGATGGCACATCCCATGCTGGTGGAGTTGCCATGTCCCGCTGCCTCCCCCTTCTCGCCCCCTCCCTCCTCCTCGTCCTCGCCGCCTGCTCGGGCGCCCCAGGCGATCCGCAGGCGCCCGCCCCGACAGACTCCGGTTCCCCAATCGCCGACACCGACGTCGACACTGGCACCGCGGAGGCCCCCGCGCCGCTCGACTCGGGCACTGATTCGAGCACCGACACCCCCATCGAGACCCCTCCGGCCTGCGTGCCGACGGCGGCCGAAGACGACCCCGACGACGACTTCAAGGACTCCGACTGCGACGGCATCGACGGCTCGAAGAAGCGGGCCGTCTTCGTCTCCCCCGACGGCAGCGACAGCGCCACCGGCGAGCTCGACGCCCCGCTGAAGACGATCCCGAAGGCCCTCGAGCTCGCCGGCGCCGCGAAGAAGGACGTCTACGTCTGCAACGCGACCTACTCCGAGCCGGTCACCATCACCGCGTCCGTCCGGATCTTCGGCGGCTACGACTGCACGAAGGGCTGGAAGCGCACGCTCGACCGCCCACTCCTGGCACCGAAGACCGGCATCCCCCTCACCCTGAAGGGCGTTGCCGAGGGAGAGGTGTTCCTGGATCGACTCGAGGTGCGCGCGCCCGATGCGGTGAAGGAGGGCGAGAGCTCGGTGGCCCTCTGGGTCGCCAACGTGAAGTCGCTCAAGGTCCGCAACAGCATCCTCGAGTCCGGCAGCGGCGCTGACGGCCTCTCGCCAGAGACCCCGGCGCCGTTTGCTGCGGCGGCCCAGGCCGGCGCCATCGGCGGAGGCTCGACCACCGCGCTCAACTGCGAAGTCTCGCCCTCGACGTGGCCCTATGCGACACCGCTCGGTTGCGACACCCAGGCGAAGGGCGGGCTCACCGCGACGCCGCCAGCGGTGCCCTGCCAGCAGCCAGGAGGCGCCGGTGGTCTCGGCGGCCTCTACCTGCGGAAGTTCCCCGGGAAGATCGCGACCGCAGGCGCGGCGGGTTCCTCGGGCACCCCCGCGAGCCCAGGCAACGGTCTGCCGGGCGTTCTCGGCAGCGTCGGCACCGCAGGCAGCTCGTCGACGCTCGGCTTCGGCACGCTCAGCGAGACCACCTACCAGCCGACCAACGACGGCACACCGGGTAGCGATGGCCTCTCCGGAGGCGGCGGTGCGGGCGGTTGGGGTGGCTCGGGTGGTGGCGTAGAGTCCGGCGACTTCCCCGTGCACTACTACGCCGGCGGCGGCGGCGGCGAGGGCGGCTTCGGCGGCTGCGGCGGCGTCGGGGGCAAGCCCGGCAAGGGCGGCGGCGCCTCGGTCGTGGTCGTCGTCTGGAAGAGCGGCGTGGTCCTGACCAAGACCACGCTCACGAGCGGCCACGGTGGCC